>JAZBPO010000310.1:0-3868 GCA_036351675.1 Pseudomonadales bacterium | reverse complement strand
CTTCGACAACGGTCGTCTTCTCGGAAGGTTCGAAGAAAGTACGGCGGCGATCGGATTCCAGAAAGAAGCCCCGCAACGGAGACCGGTCCGACGGCCCACGAGCAGCCTTACAAGTCCTCTGGAGCCTCGAGGCCCGAGGGCTTCAGCGTGCCGCGCACGGCGTCGGGCTACTCGTGCCGGGCACCATTCCTGGAGCGCCTCCACCAGCATGAAGCGCGGCGATCCTCGCGCCTCCAACCTGGCAAACGCCCATCGCGGAAGCGCTCGGCGGGTTCACGCCGGGTGTTGTCGCCCATCACTCACGCGGCCTGCCTGATCCCGCGGGAGAGACTACGCCGGAATCTTCGGGGCCGCACGACCTACCGACCGGACAGCGCTACCGGCTGACATGCGGGCCCGAAACCCAAGTCCGCCAGGGTCGAGACACGCCCACGAGGCTGATCGCAGTCGGGCGACACTCGGCGCAGCTGCGCGAGCCTCCGCCGCCGCAGATCGTCCTGCTCGCGCGCCAGATCGCCCAGGCTCTCCCGCAGGCCATCTGAGACAGACGGGAGGCCAGAGCCAGTCCCGCGCGCAGACGCTGCTTCAAGGCTCCGTTCTCGACCTCCGGAGCAGCACGATCGACTCCAGCAACCGACGATGTTCGGACCGGTTCACCGCCGTCTCGAACGCACACGATCGCCGACTGAGCCAAGCCGTCCGCGCAGGGGTCCACGACACGGCTGACGGAGCGCTCGACGTATTGCGCCACCTGCTCGATTCCGCCCCGGCCGTCACGTTCGCCGTGCCGAACGAGACCTGGAGGCTTCGGCACTGGATCGCAGCCCGTCGGCAGATCTCCTCCCTCACCGACAGATCGTCGCCGACGGCCGTTCCTGGAACCGCGTTGCGCACCGGATGTAGCGAACGCGCCGCGGTCGCGATTTCCGACCCCGGCCCTGTCAGCGGAGCGCGCCGGCGGACCTCCTGACGCGACTCAAGAAGGTGCAGGATACGGATGGGCCTCTGCGCGACGCTCTTCGCGGGACCTTCGGGCCGGGGCTCGGAGCTCGGCCGCTTCCGCACGCGTGTAGAAGCGCCCACCGCACACGAAGCCGCAGGCGATCTCCGCCTTCAGCACCCGGATGTGTCCATCCGCATCATGTGCCAGCGCCCATTCGTCAGGCAGGCCTTCGATGAGATGCATGGGGGCCGGTCTACCGTCTTCGAAGCGCGAGATCTCGATGCGCCCGGTACGCGAGTCGCGGAAGGCCGGGATCCGCTGCGGGTGCACGGTCTCGGTACCGACGCCGACGGTGGCGACGAAGTGTCGATGTTCTGCATCGATGCGCTGCGCGCTCAGAGGTCTGCTCATGAGGTTCTCCGATGCGATCGGACGTTGACCACCGAACACAAGCATCGATCGGGCCAACCGCGTAAACCTCTCTATCTCAGCTAGTTACGTGCGCGACAGGCGTCGGCGTGACGAGCCGGCGTCGGCCACGACGACCTCGAACGTCAGCAATCCGACGGGTCGCCCGGATGCAGATGGACGCGCTCGAACCGCTCCACCCAGGCGTGCGCTCCTGCATCCGGAGCGGCGTGCCTAGATCCTGGACTCGGGTCGGCGCGCCGTGCGACGACGGGAGGTGCTCGGGCGGGATCACGGAACCGGAGAGCGATCGCGCGCTCCCCGACGCCGAAGCGGACGCGCTGATCGCCGCGGTCGACGAAGGGCCCGCGATGCTGGAGGATTCGCCATCCGGAGCGCCCGGCGCTCCATGACGCTGTACGTTCGGTAGGCGCATCCATCCCCGCATGCGCAGGGCGGCCCGAGCCCTCACAGCGACCGACGACTCCCAGGCAACGCAGGAAGAGCGCGCCCCATGACGCCCTCCGACACGGATCTCTGGTTCCTACCGCTCGGCGGAACCGGCGAGATCGGCATGAACTTCAATCTCTATGGCCATGCGGGCCGCTGGATCGTCGTGGACTGCGGCGTGACCTTCGCGAAGGAAGGCGAGCCGGGCCCGCACATCCAGATGGCGGATCCACGCTTCATCGAGGACCGGTGCGCGGACCTCGCCGGCATGCTCATCACGCACGCCCACGAGGACCACGTCGGTGGTGTCGCCCATCTCTGGCCGCTGCTGCGCTGTCCGGTCTACGCCACCGCCTTCACGGCAACCATCCTGCGCCGCAAACTCGCCGAGAAGGGTCTCGTCGAGGACGTGAAGATCATCGAGGTGGAGCGCACGGAGCGGCACTCGGTGGGCCCCTTCGACATCGAATGGCTACCGATCACGCACTCGATTCCCGAAGCACACGGCCTCGTGATCCGCACCGAGGCGGCGAAAGTCCTCCACACCGGCGACTGGAAGCTCGACGAACACCCGGTGCTGGGCCCGAGCTACGACGAGGCGGCCCTGCGCGCCCTCGGCGACGAGGGCATGGACGCCATGGTCTGCGACTCCACCAACGCCCTCGTCGAGGGGCGTTCGCCATCGGAGTCGTCGCTCGCGAAGGGCCTGCGCGACGTCGTGCGTGCCGCCGAAGGCCGGGTGATCGTCACGACCTTCGGCTCCAACGTCGCGCGCCTGCACACGCTTTCGCAGGTCGCAGCGGACTGCGGGCGCTACTACGGCGTGCTCGGTCGCTCCCTCGTGAACATGGTGGGCGCGGCGCGGGCGACGAACCTCTGGCACCCGGCGCGGGAGATGATCCAGGGCAGCGAACTCGGCTGGCTACCGCCGGCGGAGGTGCTCGCGGTCGCGACGGGCAGCCAGGGCGACGCGAACGCCGCCCTCGACCGGCTCTCGCGCCACGCGCATCCGGACCTCGACCTGGAAGCGGGCGACACGGTGGTGTTCAGTTCACGCGTGATCCCCGGGAACGAACAGCACGTCGAGCGGATCGTGCGACGCCTCGAACGCATGGGCGTGCACATCGTCACGGACGACGACGCCCAGATCCACGCCTCCGGACACCCGGCGCGGGACGAACTCCGCGACATGTACGCCTGGATCCGTCCCGGCATCGCCGTCCCCACGCACGGCACACCGGCGCACATGCGCGCCCACGCGGAGCTCGCGCGCAGCTGCGGCGTGAACCGCGCGCTCACGGGCCTGAACGGAGATCTGTTCATGCTCGCGCCGCGGCCCGGCATGCGTCGAGGCGTGGCGGAGATCGGGCGCCTGGGGGCGGGCCAGGGCGGCCTGGAGCCGGCGCCGACACCGGACTACGAAGACGAAGCCACGGCAGAGACCGCGCAGCGCGCCGCAGGGATCTGAGTTCGGTCCGCCGCCACGCCTTCCTTCGCGATGCTGCGGCGGATGAACCACTTCGGACCCACTTCCACCATGCGCAGGCGCTGCAAGCAGGGTCCGACGGCGATACCGAGGTGCGGTCCATGACGCTCGTCAGCTGCGAGCCGATCCGTCGCCAGCGCTCGGCGGGATCAGGAAAGCGTCGCGAAACCGCGGATCCGGCCCTCAGGCGCCGCGAAACAGATGGGCGTGCGCGGCGCTCACGGGCAGCTCGTCACGCAGACCGCGCACACGCACGCGATAGCGCCCGCGCAGGTCGCGCCGCGCGGACTCGATGGCGCCGACGGCGACGATGGTACTGCGATGGATGCGCCAGAAGCGGTCCGGGTCGAGGCGCGCTTCGAGCTCGGAGATGGACTGCCGCAGCAGATGTTCGCCGGATGCGGTGACGGCCGACGTGTACTTGCGGTCCGCCTGGAAGCAGAGCACGTCGTCCACGGCAAGCAGCGTGACCTCGTCGCCGTTGGTGACACGCAGCCAGTTCAGCCGCTCGCGCGACGCCCCGCCGAGGCGCGCTGCGAGCGCCTCGAGGAGCGCCGGATCGGGCCCTTCCGGCGCCCCCT
>JAZBPO010000309.1:0-16208 GCA_036351675.1 Pseudomonadales bacterium | reverse complement strand
GTCTGTAGCGCAGATCCCGGATGACGTGGCCGTGACGCAGGCCCCGCGCCTCGAACCGCGTCGGAGTACGCGGACCCGGATCCGGAGCGAAGGCGCCGGGGCCGTGCAGGTTCTCCCAGTCGTTCGACGCGTCCAGTACCTCCAGCATCCACTGCGCGTAGGGTTCCCAGTCCGTCGCGAGCATGAGTTCGCCGCCGGGGGCGACGCGCGTCGCGAGGCGCTCCACGAAGTTCGCCTGCACGAGGCGACGCTTGTGATGGCGCTTCTTGGGCCAGGGATCAGGAAAGAAGATCTGCACGCGATCGAGTTCGCCGGGGCCGAAGGCGGACTCGAGGATCTCGAGCACGTCCCGATCGAGGACCTTCAGATTCGCGAGGCCGAGTTCCTCGATGCCCGCGAGCAGCGCACCGACCCCCGGCGGATGCACCTCCGTGCCGACGAAGCGCCGCCCGGGCTCGCGCCGCGCCATCTCCAGCAGCGACTGACCCATGCCGAAGCCGATCTCGAGCGTGAGCGGACCGGTCATCGCGAAGGCCCCGTCCCAGTAACCCGCCGGAGCCGGATCGGGGAGGTCGATGCCGTGCGCAGGCCAGAGCGCCTCGAGGGCCCGCTGCTGGCGCTCCGTCGTGCGCCCGGCGCGGCGCACGAAGGTACGCACGTGGCGGCGCGGCCGCTGCGCATCGACGGCCGTGTCCTCCGGAGCGTCGTTCACGGCGCGGCGCGCAGCGCGTGGGCGGCGATGCAGGTCCAGGCGACGATGAAGGCGAGGCCGCCGAGCGGTGTCACCGGACCGAGCCAGCGCGGTCCGTCGAGGGCGAGCAGGTAGAGGCTCCCGGAGAAGGCGAGGATGCCGAAGGCGAACAGCCAGCCGGCCGCGCGCAGCAGCGCCGCCTCACTGCCGACGCGCAGCAGCACAGCGACGCCGAAGAGCGCGAGTGCGTGCACCAGATGGTAGCTGACGCCGGTCTCCCAGGTGCCGATGGCATCGCCGAGGCGCGCCTTCAGCGCGTGCGCGCCGAAGGCACCGAGACCGACGCCACTCGCGCCGAACAGGGCGGCGATGGCGAGCAGGGGATCACGCAAGGATTCGCTCCGGGGGACGTACTGGGCCGGCGATTCTAGTGGGGCCGCGCGAGTGGCCCAAGTCCGGGACCCGGAAACGTCGACGCCCGCGGGGACTACCCGCGGGCGTCGTAACGGCGCGCAGCGGCTCGCGTCAGGCCGCGAGGGCGACCTTCATCTTCTTGAGGGCCGCGGCCTCGATCTGGCGGATGCGCTCGGCGGAGACGCCGTAGCGATCGGCCAGCTCGTGCAGCGTCAGCTTCTGGTCGGCGAGCCAGCGGCTCGCCACGATGTCGCGGCTCCGCTCGTCGAGGTCCGCGAGGGCACCGGAGAGGGCCTGGAGCTGGTTCGTGCTCGCGTCCTCGTCGGCGACCAGGTCGGCCGGATCGGCGACGTCGGCGCGCAGGTACTGCACCGGCGCCGTGGCCGCGTCCTCGTCGTCCGTCGGATCTCCGTCGAAGGCCGCGTCGTGGGCCGCGAGGCGTCCCTCCATGCGCGTGACCTCGGCGGGGTCGACGCCGAGCTCCTCGGCGATGGCGCGAGTCTCGGCCGCGGACATCCAGCCGAGGCGCTTCTTCTGGCCGCGCAGGTTGAAGAACAACTTGCGCTGCGCCTTGGTCGTGGCGACCTTGACGATGCGCCAGTTGCGCAGGATGAACTCGTGCATCTCCGCCTTGATCCAGTGCACGGCGAAGGACACGAGGCGCACTCCGTATTCCGGATCGAAGCGCTTCACGGCCTTCATCAGGCCGACGTTGCCTTCCTGGATCAGATCCGCCTGCTGCAGCCCGTAGCCGCTGTAGGACCGGGCGAGGTGGACGACGAAGCGCAGGTGCGAGAGCACCAGGCGCCGTGCCGCCTCCAGATCGCCCTCGTCACGGAGGCGACGCGCGAGGTCCTGCTCTTCCTCGGCATCGAGCATCTCGAAGCTGTTGACGGTGTGGATGTACTGGTCAAGGTCCTTGCCCGGCGCCAGTGCATCCATGGACAGGATTCGCGTGGACATCCCTTTGGCTCCCGAATCGGCTCTGGAGTGGATTCTAGCAGTCGAAGAGTAGGACTGCTAAGCCCCCGGAAAGTTCCCGGCCACGGGCCCGGAGCCCGGCTCAGGGCTCGGGCAGGGCGAGCCGGTGCGCGAGTGCGAGTCGTGCCCCGAGCCAGCCGAGTCCGGCGCCGGCGACGGGCAGGACGATCAGCAGGCGCCCGAGCGGTGGCGCAGGCGTCTCGCCGAGGCCGTAGCTCGCCGCCAGCGCCGCCAGCGGCGCGCCGAGGAGCGCCGCGAGGACCGCCACGAGCAGGCAGGCGACGAGACCGCCGAGGGCGCCCTGGAGCGCACCGCCGTAGAGAAAGGGCCTGCGCACGAAGGCGTCCGTGGCGCCCACGAGGCGCAGCACCACGAGTTCCTGGCGACGCGCGTCCAGGGTCGCGCGGGTGAGTCCGCCGACGGCGAGCAGCACCCCGAGACCCAGCAGGCCGCCGACACCCAGAGCGAGGCGCTCCACCGCGCGGAGCGTGGCGAGGAGGCGCTCGACCCAGTCCAGATCGAGCTGGACACCCACCACGCCCGGCAGGCGCTCGAGCCGGGCCGCGAGGGCCCGCAGACGCGCGGGTGCGCGCACGTCCGGCGCAGGCGTCACCAGAGCCACGGCCGGCAACGGGTCCTCGCCGAGGATTCCGAAACCGGCGCCCTCGGCGTCCTCGAAACCCATGGCGCGCACGAACTCGGCGAGGGAGGCGTCGGCGTCCTGGAACTCGACGCGCTCGATCTCCTCGCTCGTCTCGAGCGTGTCGAGAAGCGCCTCGCGCGCACCGTCGTCCGGCACCTCCACGAAGACGTTGACCCGGACCTGCGCATCCCACTCGCGCGCCAGGTCCTGCAGCGCCGAGACCCCGGAATAGAGCAGCGCGGGCAGCGCGATGGCGACGCCGAGGGTGAGCGCCACCAGCCCCGCGGCGAGGGGCGCCCGGCGCAGACGCTCGAGCGTGTCCGCGAGGGCGACGCGGTGATGCATGGCCCGCAGAGCGAGCGCCGAGCGTTCCCCGAGGCGCTGCGCGCCCGCCTCGTGCGCACTCACGACTGCGGGCCCGGCGCAGCCGAGTCGCGCACCAGGCGACCCTGGGCGAGTTCCAGCACCCGGGCGTCGAAGCGCTCCACGAGGTCGACGTCGTGGCTGGCGATGAGCACCGTCGTGCCCACCTGCTGGAACAGGCGGAACAGGGCCATGATCTCCTCCGAGAGGGCCGGATCGAGATTGCCCGTGGGCTCGTCCGCCAGCAGGACCGCGGGCCGGGCGACGACGGCGCGGGCGATGCCGACACGCTGACGCTCGCCCGTGGACAGGCGGCCGGGGCGCGCACCGGCGCGCTCGGCGAGGCCGACCCGGGTCAGCGCCGCCCGGACCCGGCGCGCTCGATCCTCCTCGCGGTAGCCGGCGATGACGAGGGGCAGCGCGACGTTGTCGAACACGCTGCGGTCGTCGAGCAGGTGCGGGTCCTGGAACACGGCGCCGACCTGCTGTCGGTAGCGCGGCACGGCACGGGGCCTCATGCGCGCGAGGTCGATGCCACCGACGCGGAGCGTGCCCCGCGACGGCAGCTCGAGACGCAGCAGCAGGCGCAGCAGCGTGCTCTTGCCGGCGCCGCTGTGGCCCGTGAGGAAGGTGAGGGAGCCCCGTTCGAGGACGAGGCTGATGCCCGAGAGTGCGTCCTCGCCGTCCCCATAGCGCTTGCCGACGCGATCGAGCTCGATCATCGGACCGCGAACCGCCGAACCCTGGGAAGCCGGCACGCTCAGCCGCCGGCGCCTTCCAGCAGCGCGGCCACGAACGCCTCGGGCTCGAAGGGCCGCAGATCCTCGACGCTCTCACCGATGCCGATGAACTGGATCGGCAGGCCCGTCTGACGGGCGATGGCGAAGGCGATGCCGCCCTTGGCGGTGCCGTCGAGCTTGGTGAGCACGATGCCCGTCAGGTCGACGGCCTGCCCGAACTCTCGCGCCTGGACGAGAGCGTTCTGGCCCGTGGCGGCGTCGAGCACGAGCAGCACCGCATGCGGCGCCGTGGCGTCGAAGCGCTTCATGACCCGACCGACCTTGGCGAGCTCCTCCATGAGACCGGTCTTGTTGTGGAGCCGGCCCGCCGTGTCCGCGAGCACCACGTCGGCGCCCCGCGCCTTCGCGGCGCTGAGCGCGTCGAAGATCACCGACGCCGTGTCCGCGCCCTCGCCCTGCGCGACGACCTCGACGTCGTTGCGCTCGCCCCAGCGCTGCAGCTGCTCCACCGCGGCGGCCCGGAACGTGTCGCCGGCGGCGAGGATGGGCACGTGGCCCGCATCCTTGAAGCGCCGGGCGAGCTTGCCGATCGTGGTGGTCTTGCCGACTCCGTTGACGCCGACCACGAGGATGACGAAGGGCCGCGGCTCCGCCGGCAGCTCGAAGGGGACATGGCGGCTGGCGAGGAGATCGGTCAGATCGTCGTGCAGGGCCCCGAGCAGGGCCCGCGAATCGTTCAGCTGGCGACGCTGGACCCGTGCGGCGAGCCCCTCGACGATCTCCGTACTCGCGTCCACGCCGACGTCGGCGACGAGCAACTGGGTCTCGAGGTCCTCGAGGAGCACCTCGTCGACCTCTTTCTCGCCGAGAATGAGGTTGCCGATGCCTTCGGCGAAGGCGGAGCGCGACCGTGCCAGGCCCGTCCGCAGGCGGCCGAAGAGCCCCCCGGACTTCTCCGCGGCCGCAGCGTCGACCGGCACCGCTTCGGCATCGCCCGCGGCGACGACCTCCTCGTCGGCCTCGACCTCGGCGGCCTCGGGGTCCGGCGCCGCTTCGGCCCCGGCCTCCGGTTCCGGCAGCGGCTCGGGATCCGCCGTGGGCAGGGGCGCCGGATCCCCGGCGCGGCGCGCCGACGTGTCGTCCGCACCGACGGCATCCTCGATCGCGGCTTCGGGACTCTGCCCGGCCTCGGACTCGGGCGCCCGATCGTCGCGCTTCTTCCTGCGGAATCTCAGCATGGGATACTCCGGCGGCGACGCCCCGGCAGGCGCCGGAGGGCCGCGCGAGAGGGGTCGGGACTCACTGGAAACGGGTGTCTTCGATGAAGCGGCAGGCAGGATACCAGCGTCGTCCGGGGCGCGGCAGCGCCGGGGCCCGCGGTGGCGGTCAGGTCCGCATCGTCGCCGGCGAGCTCGGCGGTCGACGACTGCGCGTCGCCACCGCGCCGGGCCTGCGCCCGACGCCGGAACGCACGCGTGAGACCCTGTTCAACTGGCTCCAGGGCAGGGTGCGGGACGCCCGGGTCCTCGATCTCTTCGCCGGCACCGGGGCGCTGGCCTTCGAGGCCCTGTCCCGGGGCGCCGCCGAGGCGGTGCTCGTGGAGCGCCACCGCGCAGCCCTCGCGGCGCTGCGCGAGGCCGTCGCCGAGCTCGCCCCGGATCGGGCTCGTCTGGTCGCCGGCGATGCCATCGGCTGGCTGCAGCGCGCCGGCGATGCGGGCGCCTTCGATCTCGCGTTCCTCGACGCGCCCTTCGCCGGCGACCTCGCCGGCCGCGCCCTGCTCGCCCTCACCGACTCGGCGCTGCTGGCGCCGGAAGCGCGGGTCTACGTCGAATGGCCGACGGCGGCGACGCCACCCTTCGACACGGCTGCCTGGACCGTTCTCAAGACCACCCGCGCGGGCGACAGCACCGGCGCCCTGCTCACGCGGACCGGACCCGAGGGCGCGGCGACAGCCGTGTGACGATCGCGGTACCATCGCGACCGCTCGCATCAGTGCTCGAGGGGGAGCATGCGAACCGTCGTCTATCCAGGCACCTTCAACCCGATCACGATCGGCCACATCGATCTCGTCCGCAGGGCGCGCAAGCTCTTCGACCACGTGATCGTCGCCATCGGAACGAGTCAGTCGAAGGACCCGAAGACCCATCTCGCTGACCGCATCGCGCTCTGCCGCGAGGCGCTCTCGGGCATCGATGGCGTCGAAGTGGACGGATTCAACCGCCTGCTCGTGGACTACGTTCGCGAACGCGGCGCGCAGTTCATCCTCCGCGGCATCCGCACCGTCGCCGACTTCGAGTACGAGTTCCAGATGGTGGACATGAACCGGCGCCTGGCCCCGGAGATCGAGTACGTCTTCCTGGCGCCGTCCGAGAACTGCTCCTTCATATCATCGACGCTGGTACGCGAGATCGCGGCCTACGGCGGTGACATCTCCCAGTTCGTGCACCCTGCGGTCGCGCGCGCCTACGGGCGCGGCGAGGAAGGCTGAGCCCGGACATCCACCACCGGGCGTCCGACCCCGGCAGCCGACCGGAGACCGTGACCCCCACCGCTGCCTCAGCGCTGGCAGTGTGGGCAGAACACGGTCGTGCGCTGACCCAGCCGTTCCTCGCGTAGCGCCCCGCCGCAGCGCCGGCAGGGCTCACCCCCACGACCGTAGACGTCGAGCGACTGTCGGAAGTAGCCCGGTCTGCCGTCGCTGCCGACGAAGTCGCGGAGCGTCGTACCCCCCATGGCGACCGCCTCGCCGAGCACGGCCCGGACCGCTGCGGCGAGCGCGTCGTAGCGTCCCCGGGCGATACGGCCGGCCGCTCGGCGCGGATGGATCCCGGCGCGAAACAGCGCCTCGTTCGCGTAGATGTTGCCGACACCGACCACGATCCTCGCGTCCATCAGGAACGCCTTGACCGGGGCGCGCCGGCCCCGCGATCGCTGGTGGAGCAGAGCGCCGTCGAAGTCCTCGCCGAGGGGCTCGGGGCCGAGATGCTCCATCAGGAAGTGCGCGGCCAGCGCTTCCGGAGCGCTCCAGTGGAGCGAGCCGAAACGCCGCGGGTCGTTGAGGCGCAGCTGCCGGCCGCCCTCGAAGGTGAGGACGACGTGATCATGCTGCAGCAAGGCGGTGCCGGGGTCGACGAGACGCATGCTCCCGGACATGCCGAGGTGGCCGATGAGGATGCCCCGGTCGAAGTGGAACAGGAGGTACTTGGCGCGCCGCGCCAGGCGCTCGAGGCGGGCCCCGGTGAGGTACTGCGGCAGGCCGTCCGGGACCGGCCAGCGCAGACGCCCGTCCCGGACCTCGACGGCCGTGACGCGATCCCCTTCGAGATGCGGCGCGAGGCCTGCGCGGGTCGTTTCGACCTCGGGAAGTTCGGGCATGGGCTGTGCGGCTCTCCGCCTCTGACAGAATCATGCGTGCGCCGCGCGGAGGACGCTCGAGGGCACGGTCGGCGTTACGATGCCGGATCTCCTGTCCGGAACGCACGCCATGCTCGCGATCGGCATCGACACCGGAGGCACCTTCACCGACTTCGTCGTCGTCGACGCACGCGGCGTCCGCACGCACAAGGTGCTCTCGACGCCCGCGGCGCCCGAACGCGCCATCCTCGAGGGCCTCGCCGAACTCGGCTTCGACCCGCACGGCGCCGAGCGGGCGCGCATCGTACACGGGAGCACCGTGGCCACGAACGCCGCCCTGGAGGGCAAGGGCGCGCGGACGGCCTACGTCGCCGACCGCGGACTCGGGGACGTGCCGAGCCTCGGCCGCCAGGATCGGCCGGAGCTCTACGACCTGACCCCCCCGCCACTGCCGGAACCGGTACCGGAAGCACTCCGTGTCGAGGTGGACGCGCGGCTCGACGCGCACGGCGCCGTGGTCCGTCCCCTCTCGGCTGACGGTATCGCCGCAGTGGTGGGCAGGCTGCGCGCACTGGCGCCGGACGCGGTGGCGATCAACCTGCTCTTCTCCTGGCGGGACGATGCGCACGAGCGAAGCCTCGAAGCGGCGATCGGCGAGGCACTGCCGGACGCCTTCGTGACCCGATCGAGTTTCGTGCTACCGGAGTACCGCGAATACGAACGCGGCATGGCCACGTGGCTGAACGCCAGCCTCGGCCCACGGGTACAGGGCTATCTCGAGCGCCTCGCGTCCACGCTCGCACCCACGCCCGTGGCGATCATGCAGTCGGCCGGCGGCACCATGGAGGCCGCGGTCGCGAGCCGCCGGGCCGTGAATCTACTGCTCTCCGGCCCCGCGGGCGGCGTCGCGGCGGCCGCCCACGTCGCTCGGGAGGCGGGCATCGACTCCCTGCTCACCTTCGACATGGGCGGGACCTCGACGGACGTGGCCCTGATCCGCGGCGCACCGGTGCTGACGACCACCGCGCGCATCGGCCCCTGGCCCGTGGCCGTTCCCATGCTGGACATCCACACGATCGGCGCGGGCGGCGGCTCCCTCGCGAGCGTCGACGCCGGCGGAGCGCTCGCCGTCGGCCCCGAATCGGCAGGCGCCGACCCGGGCCCGGTCTGCTACGGGCGCGGGGGCCGCACGCCGACCGTCACCGATGCCGACGTCGTGCTCGGGCGCCTGCCGGCGAGCACCGCCCTCGGCGGCCATCTCGCACTCGATACGGCAGCCGCTGCCGAAGCGCTCGAAGCCCTCGCCGACGAGATGGGCCTGCAGGGCGCCGACCGCGCGGTTCGTGCCGCCCGCGGCGTCGCGGCCCTCGCCGACGAACACATGGCCGGCGCACTGCGCGTGATGTCGCTGGACCGCGGTATCGACCCGCGCGACGCCGTGCTCTGCTGCTTCGGGGGCGCCGGCGGCCTGCACCTCTGCGGGATCGCCGAGCGGCTGGGTGCGCGCGAGGCCATGGTGCCCGCACACGCCGGCGTGCTGTCCGCGCTCGGCATGCTCGTCGCAAGGCCGGAACGGCAGCTCTCACGGAGCATGGAGGCTTCGCTCGGGTCCCTCGATGCGGCTGTCATCGATGCGGGTTTCGCCGCGCTCGAGGCGCAGGGTCGGGCCGAACTCGCAGCGGAAGGGCACGACCCGGCGAGCATCGCGGCGGAGCGATCCGTGGACCTGCGCTACGCCGGGCAGGCGTTCGCGCTGAATCTGCCCTGGCCCGGCACGGCCGGAAGCACTGCGACCGAGGAGCTGGAGCGCCTTGCCGCGGCCTTCGCCGATCTTCACCGGGCGCGCTATGGCCATGAACTCGACGCAGCGGTGGAGCTCGACACGCTGCGGCTGCGCCTGCAGGCACCGACGCCGGCCCTGCCGGACCTCGCGCCGGGAGACTCCGGAGGCTCGGGGACACCCGAGGCGATGGTCGACGTCGCGGGAGAGCCGCGTCCGGTGCCGGTGTTCGAGCGGGGCGGGCTGGCCCCGGGAACGCGCATCGCCGGGCCGGCGGTCATCGTGGAGGAAACCTCGACGACATGGCTGGGCCGAGGCTGGCGCGCCGAGGTGGACGGCCGCCACAACCTGCGCCTGGCGAACTTCGAGGAGAACGGCTGACGGCGAGGCTGCCGCAGCAGGTCGAGGGCGGGGCCCGACGTCAGCCGGGCCGGGCACTCACTTGATCTTCGCTTCCTTGTAGATCACGTGCTTGCGGACGACCGGGTCGAATTTCTTGAACTCGAGCTTGTCGGGCGTGTTCTTCTTGTTCTTGTCGGTGGTGTAGTAGTGGCCGGTTCCGGCGCTCGACACCAGCTTGATCTTGTCACGCACGATGCTCTCCTCAGACCTTCTCGCCGCGGGACCGCATGTCCGCCAGCACCGCGTCGATGCCGCGCTTGTCGATGATACGCAGACCCTTGCTGGACACACGCAGACGCACGAAACGACGCTCGCTCTCCACCCAGAACCGATGCGTGTGCAGGTTCGGGGAGAAACGGCGCCGCGTCTTGTTGTGCGCGTGCGACACATTGTTGCCCGTCATGGGCCGCTTGCCGGTGACCTGGCAGACCTGGGACATCTCGATCGAGCCTCGTCGGTGGCACGCCGCACGGCGGCGACGGCCGAATTGGGGCCGGGAGCCGAGGGACCCCCTGCGAAGAGCGCGGCTTTATAGCAGAGGGCCGGAAACCCCGCAACCGACGCTCACAGCAGGCCACGCTCGGCCAGCGACGCCACCTCTGCGTCCCCGACCACGAGATGATCGAGGACGCGGACGTCGACGAGTTCGAGGGCCGCCTTGAGTCGCGCCGTGATCCGCACGTCGGCGCGGCTGGGCTCGGCGACGCCGGAAGGATGGTTGTGCACGAGCACCACCGCCGCGGCGCCGTGCGCCAGCGCCGTGCGCACGACCTCCCGCGGGTGGACGCTCGCGCCGTCGATGGTGCCGCGGAACAGCGCCTCGAAGCGGATCACGCGGTGGCGGGCGTCGAGCAGCAACAGCGCGAAGACCTCGTGCTGCAGATCGCGCAGGCGAAGGCGCAGCCAGCGATGGACGGCCTGCGGGTCGGAGATCACCGCGCCACGCGCGAGCGGTTCGGCCAGCGCGCGTCTGGACAGCTCTCCCATGGCACGCAGCTCCGCGACGCGCGCCGGACCCACGCCGCGCGCGAGTTCGAGTTCGCTGGCCGGCGCCGCGAACAGGCCGCGCAGGCCACCGAAGCGCCCGAGCAGGTCACGTGCGAGTTCGAGGGCCGAGGCGCCGGCCGTGCCGTGCCGCAGGCACACGGCAAGCAGCTCCGCGTCCGTCAGCGCACTCTCACCCAGCGCGTCGAGCTTCTCACGTGGACGCTCGCCCGCCGGCCAGTCCCGGATGCGCAAGGCGCCGCCTCCCTGCGGTGCCAACCAAGGATGCCGATGTTATCTTGCGACCGGACCGTCTCCCGCCCTGCGTACGAGATTTCATGCAGCCGCTTCGGAATAGAAGGGTGGTGCTCGGCATCACCGGCGGCATCGCCGCGTACAAGAGCGCCGAAACGGCCCGCCGTCTCGTCGGCCTCGGCGCCGAGGTGCAGGTCGTCATGACCCGCGGCGCGCAGCAGTTCGTGACGCCTCTGACCCTGCAGGCGCTCACGGGTCGCGCCGTACGCACGGATCTCCTGGACGCCGACGCCGAAGCCGCCATGGGCCACATCGAACTCGCCCGCTGGGCCGAGCTGGTGGTGGTCGCACCGGCCACCGCGCACTTCATCGGCAGGCTTGCCGGCGGCCTCGCCGACGATCTGCTGACGACGACCTGCATGGCGACCGCCGCGCCGATCGCCGTCGCGCCAGCCATGAACCAGCAGATGTGGAAGGCGCCAGCGACACGGCGCAACGTGGGCCTCCTCGAGCACGACGGGGTCCGCCTCTGGGGGCCCGGCGAGGGCGAGCAGGCCTGCGGCGACATCGGCGCCGGCCGCATGCTGGAAGCCGACGACATCGCTGCCCGCGTCGTCGCGCTGCTGCAGCCGGGCGCGGCGCTCGCGGGCCGCCACGTGGTCGTGACCGCGGGCCCCACGCGGGAGCCGATCGATCCCGTCCGCTACATCTCCAATCACAGCTCCGGCAAGCAGGGCTTCGCGATCGCGCGCGCCGCCCGCGACGCCGGCGCCCGGGTGACGCTGGTGGCCGGCCCGGTCGAGCTGCCGACGCCGGTGGGCGTGGACCGCGTCGACGTCGTCTCGGCGCGCGAGATGCTGGCGGCCGCGCGCAGCGCCGTCAAGGACGCCGACGTGCTCATCGCCGTTGCCGCCGTCGCCGACTATCGGCCGGAAACGGTCGCGACGCAGAAGCTCAAGAAACAGCCGGGGGCGGACGACTGCCGATCCGTGGAGCTCGTCGCGAATCCGGACATCGTCGCCACGCTGACGGCCGAGCGGCCGGGGCTGTTCTCGGTGGCCTTCGCGGCCGAGACGGAGCGACTGCTGGAGCATGCGCGCGCGAAGCTCGAGCGCAAGGGGGTGGCCATGATCGTCGCCAACGACGTGTCCGACGCGACGATCGGCTTCGGCAGCGACGCCAACCGCGTGACGATCCTGGAGGCGGACGGGGAGATCCCGCTTCCTCGCGACGACAAGGACGCGGTGGCCCGGGAACTGATCGCGCACATCGCGGCACGCCTGGAACGGCGCGCCGTGGCACGGACGGACAATGCGGCGGGGAGCTGAGCGACCGATGACGAGCAGCGATGCGAACAGCAGCGCCTCGGAAGACCGTTTCGAGGCGACTGCGGTCGGCGCCGTGACGCCGCCGCTCGACCCGAAGCGCGAGATTCCCGGCCGCACGCGGCCGGCGAACCCCTTCGCGGGCAGTCGCCTGGGTAGCGCGGCGGCCCTGGGAGTGGCCGGAGCGCTGGTCGGCACGCTGCTCGCGGCCGTCACGGTGCTGTTCGCGGTCGTGATGCCTGCCAACCGCGTGCACGAGACGGCGCTGGCAGAGAGCCGGATCGCGCTCGCGGCGGCCCGCGTGGACGGCGTGGCGCTGCGGCTCCAGCGGGCCGCCGTGCGCCTCGCGAGCGCCCCGGACACCCTCGGCACGATCGCGGGCGGCGACGATGCGGCGCTGCGGGCGCTCGAGGTCCGCTACGCGACGGCGCTCGACGATGCGCTGCGCGTGCGCATCAACCCGGTCGGCGCCGCAGAGATCGCGCTCACGGAAGTGCCGCCCCTGACTTTCTCCGGCCTCGACCTGATCCGCGGCGCGGAGAACGGCGTACCCAGCGGACCCGAATTCCTGGCGTCTGAGGACGGCGGCCTGCTCAACGTGGCAGCGCCGGTCACCGGCGCCGGCGCCCGAGCCGCCGGCAGCGTCATGATCACCTTCTCCGCCGGCGTGCTCGCCGACGCCCTGCGCTCGCTTCCGTCCGCCGAGGGGCGCTTCAGCGTCCTCCAGGCCTTCGGCACCAATCCTCCCGTGGAGATCGCGGCCGAAGGCGACGGCGGGGGCGGCGAGCCGCTGCGCCGGAAGCTGGCCTACGGCAACTGGTCGATCGTGCACGAGCCTCCGGTGGACGCCACCGTGACGTCGATGCTGCGGACCCTGCCCGCCTGGCTGCTCGTGCTGCTCCCGGCGCTGGGCGCGGTCGCCTACGGTCACCGCCGGCTGGTCCGCTTCACCCGCGCCGACCTCGAGCGCCTCGTCGACTCCGCCCATGCCATGGCACTCGGCCGCAACCTCAACTCACCCACCGAGTACGCCCTCGACGAATTCGCAGTGGCCGGTGCGCTGCTGATCGACCTCTCCAAGGAGGTCGAGGGCGGCGTGCGCAAGAAGGCACCGACACCGACCTTCGAGGTGAAGCGCCCCGAAGCCTCGCCGCCCCCGGGCGTCGAGGTGGAGGAACTCCTCGACATCGACGACGACCCGTTCCTGGAGATCGACGAGGACAGCGCGGCGGAGGAAGCGGACAGCGTCGGTGAACTCGAAGACCTCGAGCAGAACGACGACGCGGATCTCGCGCCGGACGAAGCCGACATCCCACCGGACGTCATCTTTCGCGACTACGACGTGCGAGGCATCGTCGGTGAGCAGCTCACGGAAGTGCATGCGGAGCTGCTCGGGCGCGCCTTCGCCAGCGCCGTCGCCGAGGCGGGCGAGACCGCTGTCGCGGTCGCCGCCGACTGCCGTCCGAGCTCTCCGGCCCTGAAGGCGGCGCTCGTCGACGGCATCACGGCAGCGGGCATCGACGTCGTGGACATCGGTGAGGTGCCGACGCCGGTCCTCTATCACACGACGAGCACCACGGCCGTGCGCTCCGGCGTCGTCGTGACGGGCAGCCACAGCGGACCCGAGTACAACGGCTTCAAGCTGGTCATCGCCGGCGAGACGCTCGCGAGCGGGCGCATCGGCGCACTCCGGGAACGCATCCGCGCGGGCCGCTTCGCCAGCGGCGCAGGCAGCGTGCGCAGCGAGGATGCGGTGAGCCGCTACGTCGACGAGATCAGCGGCGACATCGCGATCGCCCAGCCGCTCAAGGTCGTCGTGGACTGCGGCAACGGCATCGCGGGTCCGCTCGCGCCACGGCTGCTCGAGGCCCTCGGCTGCGAGGTGCTGCCCCTGTACTGCGATCCGGACGGTCGCTTCCCGAATCACCATCCGGATCCCGCCGACCCGAGGAACCTCGAGGACCTGGCTACGGTCGTGCGCGCCGAGGGTGCGGATCTCGGCATCGCCCTCGACGGCGACGGCGATCGCATCGGTGCGGTCGACGAGAAGGGCCGGATGATCTGGCCCGATCGGCTCATGATGCTCTTCGCCCGCGACATCGTCGGCCGCAATCCCGGCGCGGACGTGGTGTTCGACGTGAAGTGCTCGAGGCATCTGAACAGCCTCGTCGCGGAGTACGGCGGTCGCCCCATCATGTGGAAGACCGGCCATGCGCACCTGAAGGCCAAGATGCGCGAGACCGGCGCACTGCTCGGCGGGGAGTTCTCGGGCCACATCAGCTTCGGCGAGCGGTGGCACGGCTTCGACGACGGCCTCTACAGCGCTGCCCGGCTGCTCGAGATCATCGCGTCGGAGGCAGCGGGCACGGCCGGACTGTTCGAGTCCTTCCCGGCTGCATTCGCCACGCCGGAAATCCGCGTGCCCGTCGAGGAAGGCCGCAAGTTCGCGATCGTGGAGAAGCTCATCGAGAGCGGTGCGCTCGACAAGGGCGACGTCAGCACCATCGACGGCCTGCGCGTGGACTACCCTGACGGCTGGGGCCTGGTCCGCGCCTCGAACACGGAACCGGCGCTGACGCTGCGCTTCGAGGCGGACACGGCTGGCGCCGTGCGCGAGATCGCCGAGCAGTTCAGGATCGCCCTGCGCACGGTGGACCCCTCGCTCGACTTCACGATCGAACTCTGATGCTCACGGAAGTCAACGAAGCGCGGGACGTGGCGCGCGTCCTGACCGAGGCGCTCCCCTACATCCGCAAGTTCCAGGGGCAGACGATCGTCGTCAAGTTCGGCGGCAATGCCATGGTCGACGAGTCCCTGAAGGCATCCTTCGCCCGCGACGTCACGCTGATGAAGCTGGTGGGCCTGAATCCCATCGTGGTGCATGGCGGCGGACCGCAGATCGGCGAGCTGCTCGAGCGTCTCGCCATCCCGACGCGTTTCGTCGACGGCATGCGTGTCACGGACGCAGAGACCATGAACGTGGTCGAGATGGTGCTCGGCGGTCTGGTGAACAAGGAGATCGTGGGGCTCATCAACGCGCACGGTGGCCGCGCGGTCGGGCTCACGGGGCGCGACGGCAACCTGCTGCGAGCCCGACGCATGTCGATCGTGCGTCCCTCGGCAGAACACCGCACGCCGGAGATCATCGACATCGGCCACGTCGGTGAGGTCGAGGCCGTCGACCGGGAGGTCATCGACGTGCTGCTCGCCTCCCGATACATCCCGGTGATCGCGCCGATCGGCACCGGCCCCGACGGTACCTGCTACAACATCAACGCCGACGTGGTCGCAGGCCGCATCGCCGAGGCGCTGGACGCAGAGAAGCTGATCCTGCTCACCAACACGCCCGGCGTCCTCGACGGTGACGGCGCGCTCTTGACGGGCCTGTCCGCGAAGCGAGTGCAGGAGCTGATCGCCGATGGCACGATCCACGGCGGCATGCTGCCGAAGATCCGCCATGCGCTGGAGGCCGTGGAAGGCGGCGTGCGCAGCGCGCATATCGTCGACGGACGCGTCGAGCACGCCGTGCTGCTGGAGATCCTGACCCGGAACGGCATCGGAACACTGATCACGAGCGCCGCCTGAACGTCGCGCGCCGCCGCGCGCAGGCGAGACACGAAAGAGGAGCCACCGATGCCGCGAGGGTCCCCGGGACAGCGCCGCGAACAGATTCTGCAGACCTTCGCGACGATGCTGGAGTCCCGACCGGGTTCACGGATCACCACCGCGGCCCTGGCGAAGGAGGTCGGGGTCTCGGAGGCCGCGCTCTATCGCCACTTCCCTAGCAAGGCGCGCATGTTCGAGGGGCTCATCGAGTTCATGGAGGACACGGTGTTCTCGCGCACGGGCCGGATCATGGCCGAGAGCGAGGATCCGCGCGCACGCTGCCACGACGTGCTGCTGCTGCTGCTGTCCTTCTGCGAGCGGAATCCCGGCTTCTCGCGCCTGCTCACGGGCGACGCGCTGGCGGGTGAGACCGAGCGCCTGCGCCGGCGCATGGCGCAGTTCTACGAGCGGATCGAGACGGAACTGCGAACGGTGCTGCGCGACGGCGAGCTGGCCCTCGGACTGCGCAGCACCCTGCCGGCGAACATCGCCGTGCGCACCATGCTCGCACTCGCCGAAGGACGCATCGCGCAGTTCGTCCGCTCCGAGTTCCGCCGCGATCCGACGGAACACTTCGATCTCGAGTGGTCGGCGCTGGCCGCGGCGCTGTTCACGGACGCGCCCGCGCGGGCGGCGATGAGCTGATGGCCTCGGGGTCGGAGTCGAT
>JAZBPO010000308.1:0-2180 GCA_036351675.1 Pseudomonadales bacterium | reverse complement strand
GTGGCAGGAGCCATTTGCGTGTCAATGTGCTCATCGGCGCTCGTCGCTCAGTAGGCGAGGCCATGCCCGAAGGCGCCGTCGACGTGACAGGCCCGTGCGGCAAAGGATGCGGCATTGCCGAGCGCTGCTTCGATTCCGGCACCGCCGACATGGCTGAGGAGGAAGGCGGTGATGAACGCGTCGCCGGCGCCGAGCGTGTCCACGGGTTCGACCGGCACCGGTGCTTGCCGGTACCACTGCCGCCCATCGTACACGATGGCGTCGCGGTCCCCGCGGGTGGCGACGGCGAGGCGGCAGCCCCGGCCGACGGCCGCCTCGAGCAATTCGGTCGCCTCGGCGTCCGCCCGGTCGGCGCAGGAGAAGAACCCGAAGTCGACGAAGGGACACAGCGCGAGCGCCGCGTCGGCGTCGAAGTCGTCCGAGAAGTCGTAGCTCAGCGGGCAGCCGGTCGTCTCGAAGCGGGCGAGATACGAATCCAGATAGCTGTAGGCGCTCGTGTGGATCAGGTCGAAGCCGCGGAGATAGCCGGGGTCGTCGAAGACGAAATCCATCGGCACGGACTTCGCGATCCCGCCCTCGTTCGAGCCGAGGAAGATGCGCTCACCGTCCTCGAGCTGCAGCCGCGCACGGCCGTTGGGTCCATCCACCACGACGCAGTGCGCAGTGTCGATGCCGAGTTCGTCCAGCGTTCGCCTGACGTGTCCAGCGGCGACATCGGTGCCGAAGACACCGAGATAGGCCGCTTCAGAGCCCAGCATCGAGGCGTACACGGCGAAGTTGAGCGCGTTGCCGCCCGGGTACATCGCCCGCCGCGTGGTGTAATCGTCGACGACGTTGTCACCGATGCCGATCACCTTCACTGCGAAGTCCCCGTCATGGCGCTCAGTACGGGACTTTGCCCATGTAGCGGCGCGTGTCGACCGGGTGCTCACGCACGCGGGCCAGTGCGTCGCGATAGACGGTCAGCACGCTGTAGAACAGCACCGGGTTGAAGTAGTCGACGACCGCGTCGGGCAGTGCGTCGAGTCCGAGTGCGCGCGCGTCGATGATCTCGACCTTGTCCGCGTACTGTTCCAGGAAATCGAGGACGCGCTCGTCCAGCGGCCGCGTGCGGCCTGCGTTGACGAGTACGATGAAGTTGGTGTCCTCGTCGGTGATCTCGAACGGGCCGTGGAAGAACTCGCCCGAGTGGATCGCGGCTGCGTTGAGCCACTGCATCTCCATCAGCGAGCAGATAGAGAACGCATAGGCGTGCGCGAAGCTCGCGCCGCTCGAGAGGATGTAGAAGAGCGTTTCCTCGCCGCGGCGTCTCGCGAATGCGTCCGCACGTTCGCGCACGGCGCTGCAAGCCTGTTTGACAATGCCGTCGATCTGCCCGATGACCTCACGAAAAGTCGCGTAGTGCGCGTGGCCCTCGACCTGCTCGAGTATCTCCAGGCAGAGCCCGAGCGCGATTGTCATCGGGTTGTTGTCGACGCGCGTGTCGTCGCCCCACTGGTAAAAGATGCTGTGATCGACGACGCTGGCGATGTCGCCCGACGCGTTGTGCGTGAGCGCGAACGACAGGGCACCGGCTTCCTGCGCGAGCCTCGCCGCCTCGACCGTCTCGCGCGTGCCGCCGCTGTGCGAGCAGAGGATCACGATAGAGCCTGTATCGAGCGCGGCCGGCGTCGCGTGCACGAACTCATTGGCGGTCCAGGTCTCCACCCGCAGGGAGCGGGCCTCGGTCGCGAGCAGGAACCAGCCGGGGTAGAGATCTGCCTTCGAGGCGCCGCAGCCGACGAGGAAGACGTTACGGATCGGTCCCCGGTTCCGGATCGGAGCGCCGAGCTTGCTGATATCGAGGGCGATGGAATTCATGAGATGTGCGCTGCAGGGATGCCTGCGGGGGATACTACCGCGTTTGTCGTAATTATTCGGTCAGCTGTCCGTTGCGTCGATGCTTTTGCGCAGTCGCGGCTTGAAGAGCCGCTCCTACAGTCCACGATTCTTCAGCGCCTTGAAGCCGCCTCATCCCACGCCTTTTCCAACGGTGAACGCTTCTGCTGTCGGAGCCGCTCTTCAAGCCGCGACCACGACGTTGCCGATGCGTGCGCGATCGATGCCCGCACTCGAATAGCACGCTCCCGCAGCCGCCGTCCCGACGAAGCCAACCGCATCTGCTGTAGGAGCGGCTCTTC
>JAZBPO010000307.1:0-20015 GCA_036351675.1 Pseudomonadales bacterium | reverse complement strand
GGCTGACTCCGTACTCCTCGACGTCGCGCGCATCGAACAGCAGCACCTCTGCCGGCGGCAGCGCCGCGAGCGCGGCGCCGTCGACGTGCACCACGCTCGGATGATCCGCGGCGATATCGGCGTGCACGGCCTGCAGCGCATCCCCCATGGCCGCCGCGGCCGTCGCGAGCAGCACGAGCAGGAGGGTGGCGAGGCACTGTCGGAAGCAGGAACGCATCGGGCCACCATCGCACGGAGTCGAGCCGTCCGGAAGCGTCAACGCTCGGGCAGGGCGAGGGCGACGAGTTCCGCCGGATGCTCGCGATCGCCCACGGTCATGACGACGAACTGGCGCCCCTTCACGCGGTAGGTCGACGGCGGCCCCGCCTGCGTCGCCGGCAACGCGATCTCGGCGACGATCTCCCCCGTCTCCTTGTCATGGGCGCGGAACACGGGGTCGCCGCCGAAGCCCTCGCCGGCGAAGAGCAGCGTGTCGGTCACGACCACGCCCGCCCGCGTGGGCTTGCCCGTGCTGGGCAACTCGACGCCCGCGAGGGCCGGGTTCTCCGCGATCGATCGCGGCGTGTCGCCGTTGGCGATCATCCAGCGGTGGTCTCCGGTCGCGAGATCGATGGCCGTGATGCGGCCCCAGGGCGGCTTCGCGAGCGGGATGTCGAACACGCTGGGCGAGCTGGGACGGCCGGAGATGAAGCGGACGTCCGAGGCGTCCGGATCGTGCACGAGCTGAAGCTGGACGATGCGCGTCATGGATGGCACGAACAGCAGGCCCGTTCCGGGGTCGTAGGCGCCGCCCTCCCAGTTGGCGCCGCCCACGGAACTCGGTAGCGACAGCGTGCCCCGGGTGCCGTCGGCCGCATCGGCGAGGGACGGCGGCTGATACATGGGGCCGAGGCGGACGGTCTCGAGCAGGGCGTCCACGGCGGCACGGATCTCCGGCGTGTAGTCGATCAGATCCGCGCGGGAGACGCCCTGACGATCGAAGGGCGCCGGCCGTAGCGGAAATGGCTGCGTCGGCGAGGTCCACTCACCGGGCACGTCGGACGCCGGTACCGGGCGTTCCTCGATGGGCCAGATCGGCTCGCCCGTCTCCCGATCGAACACGAAGGTCATGGCCTGCTTCGTGTTCAGCGCCACGACGCGTCGCCCGTCGGGCAGATCCGCGAGGATGGGCGCCGCGGGCGTGTCCCAGTCCCAGATGTCGTGGTGCGTGTGCTGGAAATGCCAGCGCCGCTCGCCCGTGCGCACGTCGAGGGCGACGAGGGAGTTCGCGAACAGGTTCGACCCCGGCCGATCGCCGCCATACTGATCGCCGGTGCCCGACTCGACCGGCAGGTACACGAGGCCCAGCTCCGGATCGGCCGACATGGGCGCCCAGACGCCTGCGTTGCCGGTGTACAGCGCCGAGTCCTCGAACCAGGTCTCGTAGCCCTCCTCGCCCGGCTCCGGGATCGTGTGGAAGGTCCAGAGCAGCTCGCCGGTGCGGGCGTCGAAGCCACGCACGTCGCCCTTCACGTTCGCCATGGAGGGCGGACGGAAGCTCACCCGATGCGCCGATCCGACGACGATCACGTCGCCCACCACGAGCGGCGGCGCCGTGAGGCCGACGTCGAGCTCCCGATCGGGTGCGCGCCGCAGGCCCTCGGTCAGATCGACCCAGCCGCCGGCCCCGAACTCCGGATCCGGCAGGCCCGTGTCCGCGTTCAGGCTCACGAGGTGGTAGCCCGGCGTCACGACGATGACGCGCCGCCGACCGTCCGCGCCCGCCCAGAACGACACGCCCTTGCCCGAATCCTTGCGTGCCGCCTGTTCGAAGCGCTCGCCCTCGCGCGGGCGCCACAGCCAGAGCATCTGCCCCGTGGCCGCGTCGAGGGCGACGACGTTGCGCGTGGCGCCGGCACCGAGGAACAGCTTGCCGTCGCGCATGATCGGCATGGAGACGTTGCGGATCTCCGGCGAGGGGCCGAAGTTGGCGGCGCTCCAGCGCCAGGCGATCTCGAGGTCCGCGACGTTGTCGCGATCGATCTCGTCGAGCGGTGCATAGCGGTTCGCGTTCAGCTCACCGCCGAAGTTGCGCCAGGGCACGTCCGGGGGGCCGGCTTCACTACGCACCACGGGAACGACGCTGATCGCGGCGAGCTGCGCCGCCTCGAGGGCGCCGTCCGGGCGTACCACGTCGGCGAGATCGAGCATGTACGCGACCACGTCGAGGTAGTCGCGGTCGCTGAGCGAGCCGGGCATCTCTGCCGGCATGGACTCCCGCGTGACTCTGTGGAGTTCGGCCGCGGACCGGCCGCGCCAGTCGCCCACCAGCCTCCGCACCATCTCCACGGGCGCATGGCAGCGGGCGCAGTGCGCGCCGAAGGTGGCCGCGCCGTCCGCGTGCAGCGCGGGCGAAGCGAGCACCGCGACGGCCGCCAGGCCGATCGGCAGGAAGCGGGACACGGAACCCTCCCCCGAGGTCAGCGTCGAGAGGTCACTATGCCACGCCCTCAACGCCCGACCCGGAGCTCCGCACGGACGGCGGCCGTGAGGTGCTGCAGCGCCGCCGGCGCGAGCTCGATCTCCAGGCCCCGGCGGCCACCGGAGACGAACACCGTCTCGTGTTCGAAGGCGCTCGCGTCGACGACGGTCGGCAGCGACGTGCGCTGAGCGAGCGGGCTGATGCCGCCGGCGACGTAGCCCGTGACCCGTTCCGCGCGCTTCACGTCGGCCATGACGGCGCTGCGCGCACCGAGTGCGCCAGCGGCGCGCTTCAGCGCGAGCTGGTCCGCGACCGGGAGGATCGCGACGGCGAGGCGGCGGTCGTCGCCGTCGAGGGCGACGAGGAGCGTCTTGAACACGCGCGCCGGCTCGACGCCGAGCGCCTCGGCCGCCTCGAGCCCGTAGGACTCGGCGCGCGGATCGTGCTCGTACTCGTGGATCCGGTGGCCGACGTCCTCGCGCTGCAGCAGCGCCACGGCGGGCGTGGTGCTGCTGTCGGCGCGAGCGCGCTTCCGGCCCAAGGGCGGGCGTCCGTCAGGCCGTGTTCTCGACGAGGTCGTTCAGCACGTAGCTGAGGATGCCGCCGGCGCGGAAGTAGGCGATCTCGTTCTCCGTGTCGAGACGGCAGACCGCGACCGTGTCCGTCGTGGTCCCGTCCTCGCGCGTGATGCGCACGGTGACGTTGCAGCGCGGCGTGAGGCCGCCTTCGACGGGCAGGATGTCGATGGTCTCGGAGCCGTCGATCGAGAGCGTCCTGCGCGAGGTGCCGTCCTCGAACTGCAGCGGCAACACGCCCATGCCGATCAGGTTCGAGCGGTGGATGCGCTCGAAGCTCTCGGCGATGACCGCCTTGACGCCGAGCAGGTAGGTACCCTTCGCCGCCCAGTCTCGCGAGGAGCCGGTGCCGTACTCCTTGCCCGCCACGACCACGAGCGGCGTGGCGGCTTCCGCGTACTTCATGGCCGCGTCGTAGATGGGCATCTGCTCGCCGGAGGGCACGTGCTTCGTGTATCCACCCTCGACCCCCGGAACCATCTCGTTGCGGATGCGGGTGTTGGCGAAGGTCCCGCGCATCATCACCTCGTGATTGCCGCGGCGGGATCCGTAGGAGTTGAAGTCCGCGGGGCCGACCTGTCGCTCCATGAGATAGGAACCCGCCGGGCTGTCCTGGGCGATGGCGCCCGCCGGGGAGATGTGGTCCGTGGTCACCGAGTCCCCGAGGACCGCGAGGATGCGTGCCCCGGAGACGGCCTCGGACTGGGGTTCGCCGCCGAAGTTCGTGAAGAAGGGCGGCGACTTGATGTAAGTGGACTCGGGCCAGGTGTAGGTCTTCGCGTCCGAGACGTCGATGGCCTGCCAGGACGCGGTGCCCGTGAACACGTCCGCGTACTGGCGCCGGAACATCTCGGCGTCGACCTGGTTCACGACCTCGCGCACCTCTGCCGTGGACGGCCAGATGTCCTTCAGGAACACGTCCTTGCCGTCCGCGTCCTGACCGATCGGGTCGGTGGTCAGGTCGATCTTCGTCGTGCCCGCGATGGCGTAGGCGACCACCAGCGGCGGCGAGGCCATCCAGTTCGTGCGCACGAGCTGGTGCACGCGGCCCTCGAAGTTGCGGTTGCCGGAGAGCACGGAGGCGACGACGAGATCACCTTCCGTGATCGCCGCCTCGATCGCTTCGGGCAGCGGCCCCGAGTTGCCGATGCAGGTGGTGCAGCCGTAGCCGACGAGATTGAAGCCGAGGGCGTCGAGCGGGTCCTGGAGCTTCGAGGCCTCGAGGTACTCGGTGACGACCTTCGAGCCCGGGGCGAGGGAGGTCTTCACCCAGGGCTTCACCTTCAGGCCGCGCTCGAGGGCCTTCTTCGCCACGAGGCCGGCGCCGAGCATGACCGCCGGGTTCGACGTGTTCGTGCACGAGGTGATCGCCGCGATGACGACGTCGCCGTGACCGAGCGTGTAGTCCTCACCGGCCACGGGCACCTGCTTGTCCGGCTCGGCGCCCTTGCCGGAGAGCTCGAGCGCCTCCGTGAACGCGCGGCCGAGGTCGTTCATGGCGACGCGGTCCTGCGGGCGCTTCGGTCCGGCCAGGGACGGCACCACGGACGCGAGGTCGAGATGGAGCGTGTCGGTGAACTCGGGCGCCGGCGATCCCTGCTCGCGCCACATGCCCTGCGCGCGGCAGTAGGCCTCGACGAGCGCGCAGGTCTCCTCGTCCCGGCCGGACAGGCGCAGATAGTTGATGGCCTCGGCGTCGATGGGGAAGAAACCGCAGGTGGCGCCGTACTCCGGCGCCATGTTGGCGATGGTGGCGCGATCGGCGAGGGACAGATGTTCGAGTCCGTCGCCGTAGAACTCGACGAACTTCCCGACCACGCCCTTCGCGCGCAGCATCTGCACGACCGTGAGCACGAGGTCCGTGGCGGTGATGCCGTCGGCCAGCTCGCCCGTGAGTTCGAAGCCGATCACCTCCGGGACGAGCATGGAGATGGGCTGGCCGAGCATGGCCGCCTCGGCCTCGATGCCGCCGACGCCCCAGCCGAGCACGCCGAGGCCGTTGACCATGGTGGTGTGCGAATCGGTGCCGACGAGCGTGTCCGGATAGGCGACGGTCTCGCCGCCCTCCTCCTTCGTCCACACGGCCTTCGACAGGTACTCGAGGTTCACCTGGTGGCAGATGCCGGTTCCCGGCGGCACCACCCGGAAGTTGTCGAAGGCCTTCTGGCCCCAGCGCAGGAAGCGATAGCGCTCGGCGTTGCGCTCCATCTCGATGTCCACGTTCTCCTCGAAGGCGGAATCGGTGCCGAAGCGGTCGACCATGACCGAGTGGTCGATGACGAGATCCACGGGCGAGAGCGGATTGATGATGGAGGGATCCTTGCCGGCGGCCTGCACCGCCTCGCGCATGGCGGCCAGGTCCGCGACGCCGGGAACGCCCGTGAAGTCCTGCATGAGCACGCGGGCCGGACGATAGGCGATCTCCCGCTCGCCGGCGGCTCGCTTCCAGTCGCCGACGGCCTCGATGTCGTCGACCGTGACGGTACTGCCGTCCTCGAAGCGCAGCAGATTCTCGAGCAGGACCTTCATGGACACGGGCATGCGCGAGAGATCGCCGATGCCCGCCGACTCTGCCGCCGGCAGGGAGTAGTAGGCGTACTCGCGACCGCCTGCCGTCAGCCTGCTGCGCGTCTTCAGCGTGTCCTGGGGGCCCTGGCTCATGTGCTCTCCTCCGATTCGTCGGCGCATGGCGTCGGCATGTCGGCGCATGTGCGGACGCCACGCGCGCGCGTGCGCCGCGGGGACCGGCCCTGCCGACGATGCCGTCCGGTGCTTTTCCTCGCTCGCGGCCGGATGGACGCCAGCGTCGCGCCCTGCGGTCCGGCGGAACGCTCCCGCCGCCCGTGGGCCCTTTCTCTGCCGCACGTATTCTGCGCTCGCCCCCCGGGCAACTCAACGCGCGCACCAGCACCCGGTCACTTGAAGACGACGCCGGGAAACGCCATCTCCCACTCAGGTTCCGGAGGAACGAAGAAGATGGAATTCAAGGACTACTACGGCGTGCTGGGCGTCGCCCCGGAAGCGCCTCGCGACGAGATCCGCAAGGCCTATCGCAAGCTCGCGCGACGCTATCACCCGGACGTCAGCGAGGAAGCCGACGCGGAGGCACGCTTCAAGGACGTCAACGAGGCCTGGGAGATCCTCGGCGACGAGGAGAAGCGCGCGACCTACGACCAGATGCGCGCCTACGGCCCGCAGGGGCCCGGCGACTTCTCGCAGTTCGGCGGCTTCAGGGCCGGCGACGGCGAGAGCTTCGCGGACTTCTTCGAGTCGGTCTTCTCCGGCCTGCGTGGCGAGGGTGGCGCAGCGTTCTCCTTCGGCGGCTCCGGCCGACCGGGCGGCGGTCCACAGGGCTTCGGCCGGACGCAGGGCGATCCCTTCGCGGCCTTCCGCGGCGCCGGTGGCCCGGGTTCGTCGCGCGACGTCACCGCGCGGCTCACGATCACGCTCGAGGAGGCCTATGCGGGCGCCGAGAAGCTGCTGCGCGTGTCGATCCCGCAGCCGAGTGGTCCGGCGCAGAGCAAGACCCTGAAGGTCCGGATTCCTGCCGGCGTCACCGACGGACGCCAGATCCGCCTGCGCGGACAGGGCCACCCGGATCCGCGCGGCGGCGCCGCGGGCGACCTCTTCGTCGAGGTCGGCATCGCGCCGCACGATCGCTTCGTCCTCGACGGCCGGAACGTGACCCTCGCCGTGCCCCTCGCCCCCTGGGAAGCCGCACTCGGCGGCCGCATCAAGGTCGCCACGCTCGGTGGCCCCGTGGAGGTGAAGGTCCCGGCAGGAACCGGCAGCGGCGGACGTCTGCGCCTGCGTGGGCGCGGCCTGCCGGGCGAGCCCGCGGGCGACCAGTATCTCGAGTTCCGGATCGTCGTGCCGGCGACCCTGAGCGACGAGGAGCGGACGCTGCTCGAGCGTCTGGCGGCGTGCTCCCCCTTCGATCCGCGCGGCGACGGCGGTGCTCGCCGGGACGAGGACCTGCAGGCGAGCGCCTCGTGAGCGTGATCCGCTTCGAGATGGGCCAGGCCATCGGTCTGCGCCGGCTCTGCCGCCTGACCGGCACGCGACCGGCCTGGATCGCCGAACTCGTCGCGCACGGGGTCATCGAGGTACGCGGCGAGCGGCCGACACGCTGGCGCTTCGACGAGGCCGCTCTCGGCCGCTCCCTGCGCGCACGGCGCCTCGCGGCCGACCTCGGCCTCAACGCAGCCGGCGTCGCCGTGGCCATGGAGCTCGCCGATCGGCTGCGCAGGACCCGTCGGGAGCTCGACGCCCTGCGTCGTCAGTCGCCGGTCGTCGGCGCGGTCCGGGTGAACAGCTCTCCGCCGCAGCGCCAGCAGTAGTTCGCCTCGCGCGAATGCCCCTCGGCGCTGCAGGACGGACAGGTCCGCGTGTTGGCGCGGCGGCGCATGGCCTCGTTCAGCTCCACGGTGACGATGCCCGTCGGCACCGCGATGATCCCGTAGCCCATGATCATGATGCAGGACGCGAGCGCGCGGCCGAGCGGCGTCTGCGGCACGAAGTCACCGTAGCCGACGGTGGTCAGCGTGACGATGGCCCAGTAGATGCCTATGGGGATGCTGTCGAAGCCGTGCGCCGGACCTTCGATGCCGTAGAGCAGCGAGCCGAACACCACCACGAGCGTCAGCACCGCGAACAGGAACACGAAGATCTTCCGCCGCGACGCCAGCAGCGCCTCGTAGAGATGCGACGACTCGCTCACCCAGCGCGCCATGCGCAGCACCCGGAACACGCGCAGCACGCGGAGGATCCGCACCACCGTGATGTACTGCGTGTCGACGAACAGCAGGCTCAGATAGGTGGGCAGGATGCCCAGCAGATCGACGACGCCGTAGAAGCTGCGCGCGTAGAGCCGCGGCTGCTCGATGCACCAGAGCCGGACGCCGTACTCGATCGTGAAGGCGATGGTGAAGCACCATTCCGCGACCCAGAGCAGCCGCCCGAAACGGGCGTGCACCTGGGGCACGCTGTCGAGCAGTACGGCCGCGACGGAGCTCAGGATCGCGAGGATGAGCAGCACGTCGAAGGCGCGCCCGGGGCGCGTCTCCGACTCGAAGATCACGAGACGCACGCGCTCGCGGAAACTCGTCTGTTCCCTGATCACACTCGCACCCATGCACTGCCGTCAGTGCGAGTGTGCCACGGCAGCTCCGGCGCGGTGACGCTTCAGGCCGGCGCCGGCGCCTCCCGCGACCGATGCCCCGAAGCCCCGCCGGCGGCCGAGCGCGCCTGCTCTACGCCCTGCACGGCCGCCCGCAGCGCCTCGCAGCGCGTCTCGAAGCGGTGCTCCGTGGGCAGGTTCTCGTCGAGGTTCAGTCCGGACAGCGTCTCCAGCACCGCGTCGCTCATGCCGCAGAGGTAGACGGCCTTGCCCGCGGCCCGGGCGTCGTTGCCGATCGTCTCGACGGCACGCGCCGCCGACACGTCGAAGTGCGAGGCGTGGGAGAAGTCGAGCACGATGGCGGCCGCGCCTGCGCGCGTTCTCTCGCGCACCTTGTGGCCGAGGTCCGCCGCGGCGCCGAAGGACAACGGGCCGTGGAAGTCGAACAGCAGCACGGAGCCGCCCGCTCGCTCGAGAAGCGCTCGCTCCTCCGGATCGTTCGCGACCTCGGCACGCCCGGCGTCGAGCTGCGCGAGCTGCTCGTCGGCGAGACGCTTCACGAAGGCCAGGGAGGCCATGACGACGCCGAAGGCGACGGCCGTGATGAGGTCCACGAACACCGTGAGGCCGAGCACCATGGCCATGAGTCCGAGATCCCAGCGCGGCCCCTTGTGAGCGTAGCGGATGTAGGCGACGTCGATGATGTCCCAGCCGACCTTGACGAGGATCCCCGCGAGCACCGCGTGCGGGATCATGGAGGCGAGCGGCGACAGGCTCACGACCACGGCGAGGAGCAGCGCGGAGTGCAGCATGCCGCTGAGCTTCGTGGACCCTCCCGTGCGGATGTTCACCACCGTGCGCATGGTCGCGCCGGCGCCGGGGATGGCGCCGAAGAGACCCGAGATCGTGTTGCCGATGCCCTGGCCGACGAGCTCCCGATTCGAGTCGTGCCGCGTCCGCGTCATGTTGTCGGCGACGAGGGAGGTGAGCAGCGAGTCGATGGCTCCGAGTACGGCGAGGATGAAGGCCGCCTCGAGCACGATCAGGAAGGTGTTCTGGGTGAACTCGGGGATCACCAGGGACGGCAGGCCCGTCGGGATGTCGCCGAGGATCGGCACGCCACTGAGCAAGCTGGCGATGAGCGTACCGACGATCAGGGCGGCGAGCGGGCCGGGAAGGAAACGGCCCCAGCTGGCCGGCCAGCGGAAGATCATGATCAGCGTGACGACGCCGATGCCGAGGGCGCCCCAGTTCGGGTCCATGACCGCGCCGGGGATCGCCGTCAGCGCCGGGATCGTGCCGCCGCCCTCGGGTTCGTGGCCGAACAGGCGCGCGGCCTGCAGGGCGATGATGATGCAGCCGATCCCGCTCATGAAGCCCGAGATCACCGGATAGGGCACGAGGCGGATGTACTGGCCGAGGCCCGTGAAGCCGAACAGGATCTGCAGCAGGCCGGCGAGGACCACCGCCGCGAACACCAGCGCCGGATCGCCGGAGAGGGTCGCGAACACGCCCGCGAAGACCACCACCATGGGACCCGTGGGGCCCGTGATCTGGGACCCGGTACCGCCGAACAGCGATGCGAAGAAACCCGTGAAGATGGCGCCCCAGAGGCCGGCGATCGGCCCCGCGCCCGACGCCTCGCCGAAGGCGAGCGCCAGCGGCAGCGCCACGATACCCGCCGTGATGCCTCCGTAGACGTCACCGCGCAGGTTGGAGAAGTCGAGGAATCTGCTCATGGCCGGTCTCCTCGCTGCGGACTCAGGCCGCGCAGCCGTGGGAACCGATCGCGTGCTTCGCGACCTCGGCCGCATAGCGCTCGGCGACTGGCTGGAAGGCGTTCGTCGCCTCGTCCCAGGCCGCGACGTCGCCGCTGCGGATGTCGTAGATCCAGCCGTGCATGACCAGATCGCCCTTCGCGAGCCGCAGCGCGACGGCGGGATGGGTCCGCAGATGCTGGAGCTGCAGGATCACGTTCTGCTCGAGGAGCATGCGCATGCGCGCATCGTCGTCGAGATCGGCACCGAGCTCGCGGACGATGTCCACCGCGGCCTTCGAGTAGGCCAGCCACTCGCGGACGTGCGGTAGCGCATCGAGGCCCTCGGGATTCATGGCGCCCTTCATGGCGCCGCACTCGGTATGTCCGCAGACGACGATGTGGGGCACCTTCAGGGCCGCGACGGCGAACTCGATGGACGCCGTCATGGCGCCGGTGCTGGTCGTGTGCGGGGGCACGATGTTGCCGGCATTGCGGCAGATGAACAGTTCCCCGGGATCGGTCTGCGTGATCATGGCGGTCTCGACGCGCGAGTCCGAGCAGGTGATGAACAGCGCTTCCGGGGACTGCCCCCGGGACAGGCGCTCGAACAGCTCGCGCTTCTCGGGAAACACTTCCTGCTGGAAGCGGACGACTCCGGCTGCGAAACGGGGCATGGCGGTGTCTCCTCTCGGCTGACGCGCGCTAGCGACCGGCGCCCGCGGCGCTGGCGGACCAGAGCCTGCGGGCGACGTCGATCTCCTCCTCGGGCACCGCTTGCGTGCGGCCCTCGAGGAACGCGAGCCCGTCGACGATCCAGGCGGCCATTTCCGGCTGGACGAGTTGATAGAAGTGATGACGTCCGTCGCGGCGCTCCGCCACCAGGCGGTGGGCTCGGAGCAGCGAAAGGTGCTGGGAGACGCGGGGACCGGCGAGACCGAGCAGGTCCGCGAGCGTGTTCACGTCCTTCTCGCCGCTGCGGAGTTCCTCGACGAGGCGGATGCGGTCGGGGTGAGACATGAGCTTGAAGATGTCGGCGAGCTCCCGCGCCACGCGGATCCGACTGGGCATCCCGGTTCCCTTTCCTGCGTTTCTCGAATCCTTTGTATCTGCAAAGATACGAAAATAACAGATGATTGATTCGATCTTTCCTGATGATTTGATCTGCATCAGGATCGCGGGGCGGGCGTGGCCGCATGGACCGCGCACGAGCGGCAGGGGCTGCGCGGCTGCGCGGCTGCGCGGCTGTGCGGCTGCGCCCGGGAGCATGGAAGCACCGGGAAGGGCTGCGGGCGCTTCCCTCAGAGCACGGCCGGGTCGATCAGGCGGGGGCCCAGCAGGAATGGGTGCCGACGCAGATCCGCTCCGGCAGCGCGACGCGCGCGACCGGACCGCGCGCCACCTCCGCGGCGTCGAAGACCCAGACCTCCGAGGCGTCGCGATTCATGTCCGTGACGTAGGTCAGCACCCAGCCGTCGTCCTCGGCGCTGCCACCGGGCCTCGGCGCCATGGGCGCTTCGCTGCAGTAGACGCCTTCGGGGAAGGCGAAGCGCTGGGTCTCGCCGCGCTCCACGTCGAGCCGGACCAGACCGTCGAAGAGGAACCAGCCGGGCTTCGTGGTCATGGCCCAGGTGTAGCGGTAGGGGCGACCGGCCCGTCGCGGGTCGATCATGCCGAATTCCAGCACGCCGTCGTGGAGCGGCGCCTCCGTGACCGCACCGCTGTCGAGATCCAGCCGCCAGCGATGCGGGCGCGCGCCGATCACGTGCATGTCGAGCATGCGGAACAGGCTCCGCGGCTCGGCGGGGTCCGGGCGCAGCTCCGGGTCCGGATTCGCCTCGAAGAAGCCGTCGAGCACGATGGATCGGCCGTCCTCGTAGGCATTCGTGAAGTGCAGCACGAAGGTCGGCTCCGCCTCGAACCAGCGGATCTCCTGCGGCGTACCGCGCCGCGGGATCACCGCGAAGCGCGACGGCATGTCACGATGGAAGCGTACCGCGTGGGCGCCGGCCTTCAGCGCCTCCGGGTCCCAGAACAGCGGGAAGTCGCAGAGGATCGCGTAGTGCTCCGTGAAGGCCATGTCGTGCGGCAGGCGCGGGCCCGGCAGGGGCACCGGCACGTAGTGCACGAGGCGACCCTGTGCATCGACGACGCCGTAGTGCATGTACGGCGCCTCCTTGGAGTAGTTGAAGAACAGCAGCTCGCCCGTCGCCTCGTCGACCTTCGTGTGCGCCGAGACACCCCAGCCCGGCGTCAGCCCCCCGGTCCAGGCGCAGCGGCCGAGGGGTGCGAGCGTCCGCGGGTCGCTCTCGTAGAGTTCGCCGCACTGGTAGAAGCTCGAGATGGCGCGACCGCGGTGCACCACCACGTCCGTGCTCGACGCGTCCTTGAGCCCCGTCCGGGCACCCCAGCCCGCGCGCAGCGACTTGCGCGGCGATTCCATGAGCCCCGCCCAGAGCGGCGCCCCGGCGGCACACTCGGCCTCGAGACCCGCCGTGCGCACGAAGCGGTTGTGGTACTCGGCGCGGCCGTCGGCGACGGTGAGGGCGTGGAGCATGCCGTCGCCGTCGAAGGGGTGATAGCGGCCGATCGAGTCGTGCAGCGGGTTCTCCGTGTTGCGCAGGTACACACCGGCGAGTTCCCGGGGCAGTTCGCCCACCACGTCGAGGTCGAAGGCGTCGTACTCACGCACGTTGGGCTGCCAGGGTCCCGTACGGTAGGGATGCGCGTCGTCCGCAGGCAGCCCCGAGACCCACTCCTCGACCAGCTCGACTCGCATGCTCACCCCCGATCCATGTCCACGCAGGACGATCATGGCCAAGATCGGTCACCATGGCGATTCGCACAGGAGCAGCTCATGCAGGTCGTTCAGGTCTCCACCGGTCGCCGCCGGCGCCTCGAGGGCGCCACCTTCAACGGCGAGACCGGCATCTTCAAGGAAGCGCGGTCCGGCCGCGTCCGCGTCCACGCGCTCGGCGTCGAGGACGACGCCGTGGTCGACACGCGCCACCACGGCGGACCCGATCAGGCGGTCTATCTCTATCGTCAGGAGGATTACGACTGGTTCACGGGGGAGCTGGGCCGGGAGGTCCGCGCCGGCAGCTTCGGCGAGAACCTCACCGTGTCCGGGCTGCCGGAACCGGGCCTGCCCGTGGGTACGCGCCTGCGATCACCGGAACTGGAACTCGAGGTCACCGCGCCGCGCATCCCCTGCCGCACGCTCGCCCAACGCATGGACGACGCCGACTTCGTGCGCCGCTTCATGGCGGCGCGCCGGCCCGGCATCTATCTGCGCGTGCTGCGTGAGGGCACCGTGGCCGCCGGCGACCGCTTCGAGATCGAGGCACCGAACGGCCCCGTCGTCGACACGGTGGAGGTGTTCACCTCCGTCAAGCGCCGCCTCACGGCGGAGGAGATCGAGCGCCTGCTCTCCGTCCCCATCGACGTACGCACGCGCAAGGATCTGGAGCAGCGCCTCGCCAGGACGCGGCGCGCCTGAGGGCGTTTCAGCCCGCGGAGGCAGCGGTCGGTTCCGCGCCGGCCTCCCGCTTCGGCGCCTGGTCCGACGCGTCCGGCTCCTCGTCGGGCTTCACGCCGACGGAACGCTTCACGAAGCGGGGTCGATAGACACCGAGCCAGATGTTGAGCACGGCGACGAACATCATCACCCACAGCGCCATCCATTCGTTGTGCTCGGTGGCGAGCCGCGCCACGTCCAGCTCGCCCGCGAGCGCCGCGACCGCCTTGTCCGCCGCCCGCTGCGCCGGACCGTGGACGGCGACGAGCGTGCCCTCGAACACGGACACGCCGAACAGCAGCTTGAGCCAGACCCAGCCGACGTCGTGGAAGGCCCGATTGATGCCGATGGCGAGGAGGCCCGTGAAGAGCACGAGGCCGAGAGACGGGAACAGCAACCAGTCACCGATGCCGGCGATGGCCTGGCGGATCGCGGCGTGCACCTCGAGCCGCTCGGGCCCGGGATCGAGCGCCAGCAGCACCATGTGCACGGCGAGCGCGCCCGTGAAGCCGGTGGAGCCGAGCTCGTGGGCGAACTTCGTGAACCTCCGGAGATTGAAGTTCATGGGGGACCTCGGGGCGTTCTGCGAGCCGCGGATCATGGCATCCTGCGCACGTCGAGCGTAGCCTTTCCCGGCGGGCCGGAAGTCAGGGAGTGCAAGAGATGTCCACGCTCACGGTTGCGATTCTCGTCCTCATGGGTGGAGGCGGCGTCGGAATGCTCTACATGGCGCTGGGTCGCGGCCTCAAGTTCCGGGACGACTTCGTCGAGGCGCGACGCCCGAAGGACGACTGAACGTCCCCGCCCGGCGCCAGCGCCCTCAGCGGAACGTCAGCGGCGACCCGCTCTCGTCACGGAGCCAGGCTTCCGCCTCGTCGCGCCCGCGGAAGATGCGCACCTGCCAGCCGGACGTCTCGACGTGTGCGGTCCAGACGCGCGCGAGGCCGTGTGCGAGGCCTGCCGGCACGACGAAGGCGAGGCGCAGCTCGGTGGCGATCTCGGCCAGCTTCGTGCTGGCACCCTCCGCATTCCCGATCACCGCGTCCATGGGAATGTCCAGACGGTCCGCGCCACCGTAGTCGTTGAGGAGATAGCGCAGCGACGGCGTCGTGCGGATGAGCTCCGCCCGCTCCTCCTGTGAGTGGCGGAGGTCAGCGGCGGTCACCACCCCTGCGTACGTGGTGACGAGTACGCGATCGTCGTCCGCCAGATGCCAGGAGAAGGCCACGGCAGCGCAGCTCAGGCGGCCAGCGGCCGCTGGCGCCGGAAGAAGGCCTCGTCGATCGCCGTGTGCACGTCGGCGAGGCCGATCTGCATCTCGTCGATGAAGCCGCCGAGCCGCTCGCGGGAAAGGGCTTCGACGTCGGCCTCGTGCAGGGCGCGCTGCAGGCGATGCACGACGCGCAACGGCACCTCGTTCGTCGGCCCGAGGCGCGCGAGGCGCCGCTCCAGCTCCACGAGACAGCGCAGCACGGCCCGCGGGAACGCCTCGGACTGGAGCAGGAAGCGCAGCACCTCGGACCGTTGCACCCGCGTCTGCATCTCCAGCCGGTACATCTGATAGCCCGTCAGGGACTTCAGCACGCTCATCCACTGGATGTTGTCGAAGGGCCGCAGTTCGGCGACGTCCCCGGGCACCAGGGACGCGCTGCGCACGTCGAGGATGCGCGTGGTCATGTCCGCGCGCTCCACGTGCCGGCCGAGGTGGATGAAGGAATAGCCGTCGTCGTGGTTCATGCAGCCGGACAGCAGGCCCACGAGCGTCTGCGAGCGGCGGATCACGCTGGCGAGGAAATCGAAGCGGCCACGCTTCGTCAGTCCCTGCTGCATGTTCTCGCGCGTGAAGTGATAGAGCGCGTTCACCTCCTGCCAGGCCTCGCGCGGGATCACGTCACGGAAGGTCCGCGCGTTCTCCCGGGCTCGGGCCACGGAGGAGTGGATCGACTGGGCATTGTCGCGATCGACGATCAGGAAGCGCAGCACGCGGGCCTCTTCCTCGGCGTCGCCGTACTTCTCCGCGTAGGCCTCGTCGCCACCGATGATCGTCACCAGCGGACGCCAGCCCGGGGCGATGCCCTTCGGCAGGTCGAGGAGCAGGTTCGAGTTGACGTTCACCAGGCGCGCCATGTTCTCGGCGCGCTCCACGTAACGCGACATCCAGTACATGTTCTCGGCGACACGCGCGAGCATCTCAGGCCTCCTCGTCGATGACCCAGGTGTCCTTGCTGCCCCCGCCCTGCGAGGAGTTGACGACCAGCGAGCCCTTGCGCATGGCGACGCGCGTGAGCCCGCCCATGGTGACGTAGTGCCGGTCCGAGGACAGGATGAAGGGACGCAGATCGACGTGGCGCGGCTCCGCCTCCGTGCCGATGAGCGAGGGCACCGTCGAGAGCGAGAGCGTCGGCTGGGCGATGTAGTTGCGCGGCGACTTGCGGATCAGCTTCGCGAACTCGGCGCGCTCCTTCTTCGTCGCCTTCGGTCCGATCATCATGCCGTAGCCGCCGGACTCGTTCGCGGGCTTCACGACCAGTTCGTCGAGGTGATCGAGGACGTACTCCCGGTCCTCCTTGCGCTCGCAGACGTAGCTCGGCACGTTCGGCAGCAGCGGCGCCTCGGAGAGGTAGTAGCGGATGAGATCCGGGACATAGGTGTAGACGGCCTTGTCGTCGGCGACGCCGGCCCCGGGAGCATTCGCGAGGGCGACGTTGCCCGCCTTCCAGGCCCGCAGCAGACCGGGCACGCCCAGCATGGAATCCCTGTCGAAGGCTTCCGGATCGAGAAAGAGATCGTCGATGCGCCGGTAGATGACGTCCACGCGCGCCGGACCCGAGGTCGTGAACATGTATACGCAGTCGTCGTCGTCGACGAAGAGATCGGAGCCCTCGACGAGTTCGCAACCCATCTGCTGCGCGAGGTAGGAGTGCTCGAAGTAGGCGCTGTTGTAGATGCCCGGCGTGAGCACGACCACCTCCGGCCGCGCGGCCGGTCGCGGCGACAGTGCGGCGAGCGTGTCGAAGAGCTGCGAGGGATAGTCGTCGACGGGCTGGATCGCGTAGTCCTCGAAGAGCTCCGGCAGCACGCGCTTCATGACCGCGCGGTTCTCGAGCACGTAGGAGACGCCGGAGGGGACGCGCAGATTGTCCTCGAGGACGTACATGGTGCCGTCGCCGTCACGCACGAGGTCCGTGCCGCAGATGTGCGCCCAGACCCCGAGCGGTGGATCGACGCCCATGCACTGCGGCCGGAAATTCACGGAGTTGTCGAGCAGGGACTTCGGGAAGACCCCGTCGGCGATGCACTTCTGGTCGTGGTAGAGATCGTCGATGAACAGGTTCAGGGCCCGCACGCGCTGGATCAGGCCGCGCTCCACGGCGTCCCATTCGCGTTTGCGGATGATCCGCGGGATCAGGTCGAGGGGCCAGCTGCGATCGATGGAGCCCTCCTCCTCCGTGTACACGGTGAAGGTGATGCCCATCTCCTTGATGGCGAGTTCGAGGGCGTCGCGCCGGGTCTGCAGTTCCTCGTCGGACAGGCGTGCGAGGGTGGTCGCGAGCTTGCCGCCACCGGGACGGATGCGTCCGCTCGGCGCCACCATCTCGTCGAAGGCGGGCACCTGCTCGTAGCGCTTCCAGTCGATCGTCATCTCGTGCTCCCTGCGATTCCTTCGTTCAGGCCGTGAGCGCTCGGCCGCCGTCGTCGATCGCATGCACGTCCACGCTCACGTGCACCGCGTGCCGGCCGCCCCCGTAGATGACGCCCTTCAGGGGTGCGACATCCGAGTAGTCCCGCCCCCGGGCGATCACCACGTACTGCTCCGTCGGCATCTGGTCGTTCGTCGGATCGAACTCCACCCAGCCCGTCTCCGGGACGTGGATGGAGAACCAGGCGTGCGAAGCGTCGGCGCCGACGAGCTTCGTCTGCCCCGGCGGCGGCAGCGTCTCGAGGTAGCCGGAGACGTAGCCCGCCGGCAGGCCGATGGCACGCAGCATGCCGATGGCGAGATGCGCGAAGTCCTGGCACACGCCGCGGCGCTGTTCCCACACCTGCGCGAGCGGCGTCGAAGTCGTCGTCGCCGTCGGATCGTAGGCGAAGTCGCGGTGGATGCGCCCCATGAGGTCGAGCGTGGACTCGAGCACACCGCGTCCGGGCAGGAACGACACGAGGGCATATCCGCCCAGCGCCTGCGAGACGCGTCGCACGAGCGGCGAGTCGAGCGTGTACTGGAGCAGGCCGCGCAGCTCGGGCTCCTCGCCGGCACGGACACGATCGCGCACCTGCTCCCAGGGCAGATCCATGCCGAGCGGCAACTGTCCCGGCGCGCGATTCGTGACCACCTCGGAGAGCACGCTGACCGTGAGCGCCTCGTGCGGGACCTCGACGCCGAAGTAGCTGACCAGATTGCCGAAGAAGTCGCGCCGCTCGCGGAACACCTTGGGCGAGGGTTCGATCGTGAAGACGCTGCGCAGGCGCTTCTGACGGCCTTCGTCGCAGGGCGTCAGGCGCGCCTCGTTGTGACAGAGCGTGACCGGCTCGCCGTACTGGTAGCGTGTCGTGTGCGTGATCCGGTAGTGCGTCACTCGATGATCTCCGTCGCATCGGCACGGCCGGTGTCGAGGGACACGGCGACGAGCTGCTGCGTCGGCTGCACGTGCGTGAAGTAGGCCTGATTGAGCGCCTCGACGGCGGCCTCCAGCTCGGCTCCGAGTGCGTCGAGAAAGGCCACGAGGCCTTCCCGGCGGTTGCCCGTGGTCCGGGCCAGCGCCGACGCATCCGCGAGGCGCACGCGCGTCCCTGCGGCGAGGAGCGCGCGCTGATCCGCATCGAGGCCCCGTTCCCGCTGCTCGCGAGGAAGCGCGTCGATGTGGCGTCCGAGTTCGAGGACCTGATGCGCGAGGGACCGGGGATTGCCGTGATCGAGGGCGATGACCTGCAGCGCGGATGCCGCATCGAGGCTCGCGCGGAAGCGCCGGCGATGGGTCATGAGGCTCTCGTTCGCGAGCAGCAGCGTTTCCAGCAGCGGCTGCTCGACGCCCTCCCCGGCCTCCAGCAGCACCGTGGCGCGGAGCAGGTCCAGGAGCATGGTGGCCCGCTCGACGCGGCGACCGATGAGCAGGAACTGCCACCCGTACTCGTGCGTCATGGACTCGACGGTGAGTCCCGTGAAGGCCATGAGCGCTGAGATGAGCCGGTCCAGCGTGTCCTCCAGCGCAGGCAGCCCGCCACGATCGAAGACCCGCTGATGCTCGAGCGCCTCACTGATGTCGTCGATGACCCGCCAGGTGTCCGTCGACCAGCGGTCGCGAACCGCCACGGCGGCGTCCTCGAGGGCCTTGAAGGTGGCCGCGAGGGAGCCTTCCAGGGTGGCGTCGCGCACGGTCTCGAGCAGCGTGTTCTCGACGAACTGGGTGCCGGCGAGGTTGCCCGGCACCGGCGCCGTGCCCTGCCCCGTGGACAGCTGGCGCAGCGCCCGCAGCAGGATCGTGAGGGCCCCGCTGTCCGACGGGTCACCGTAGTCGCGCGACTCGTTGAACTTGCGCAGGCAGGTCCGGGACAGGCGCGTCAGGAACTCGCCACGCTCGGCGTAGCGGCCGACCCAGTAGAGACTCTCCGCCGCGCGCGAGGGCAGGCTCTCGTCCGCACCGCGGGTCGGCGCCCCGGCGCTCGGCCAGAGAATCAGGTGGCGCTCTGCTTCCGACGCGATGACCCAGGTGTCCTTGCAGACCCCGCGCAGGCGTGCTCCGAGGGCCTCTGGCAGCTCCTCGGCGTCGACGACGCGCGTGAAGCCGCCGGGCATGACCGTGAACCCCTGTTCCGCGGCGGCCACGAAGCACCGCGTGACGACACCGCGGGGTTCGAGCACGCCATCCACCAGCGCCGGCGTGGTGGCACCCTCGGCCGTGACCTGGCCCACGTAGAGTTCCGGATCCGCGAGAATCCGCGCCCGCCAGTCGGCGCTCTGTCCTTCCGTGAGACCACCGCCCCAGACGGCGCCGCCGCCGCGATCGATGCGCTTGATGACCAGCTCGTCCATGTTCGCCAGCACGTGGTCGAGCCCGCCCTGCTCGCCGCACCACCAGGTCGGCAAGGACTCGAGCTGCAGCTCCTCGCCGAGGAACTGGCGCGCGATCCGCGGCAGGAAGGGTATGAGCCCGGGGTTCTCGAGGACGCCGGCGCCGAGCGGATTGACCATGCCGACCGCGCCTCGACGCGCCACCTCCAGCAGGCCCGGAATGCCCGCACGGGAGGCCGGATCGAGTTCGAGCGGATCGCAGAGATCGTCGGGGACGCGCCGGAAGACCATGTCCACCAGCTTCAGGCCCTCGATGGTCCGCAGCCAGAGATGGCCGTCGCGCACGGTCAGGTCCTCGCCTTCCACGAGCGGAAAGCCGAGGTAGGACGCCAGGTAGGCATGGTCGAAGTAGTTCGGATCGCTCGGGCCACGGCCGAGCATGACGATGCGCGGATCGAGCTTCTGGTGCGGCGCCCGCTCCACGAGATGGTCCCGGAGCAGACGGAAGAAGCGCGCGAGCCGATGGACGTGCGTACTGCGGATGAGATTCGGGAGGATCCGCGAACAGGCGATGCGC
>JAZBPO010000306.1:0-46548 GCA_036351675.1 Pseudomonadales bacterium | reverse complement strand
CGGCCGTGGAGGGCCGCTCGGGCTCGGCCGTGCGGATGGCGACGGCGAGCTCCATCGCGTTTCCGGTCTGGAGCCGGTAGGGCCGCTGGCCCGAGAGGAGCTCGTAGAGCACCACGCCGAGGGAGTAGACGTCGGTGGCCGTGGACACGGCCTCGCCCGCGACCTGCTCCGGGGAGGCGTAGGCGGGCGTGAGCGGCGGGCCCTCCGTGCGCGTGAGCCCGGCGTCTCCGTCCTCCAGGAGCTTGGCGATCCCGAAGTCCAGCAGCTTGACCACCGGCCGCCCGCGTTCGTCCTCGGCCACGAGGATGTTGTCGGGCTTCAGGTCCCGGTGGACGACCAGCCGCGAGTGCGCGTAGCGCACCGCGTCGCACACCGTGAGGAACAGGCGCAGCCGCTCCTCCACGGACGATTCGTGGGCGTCGCACCAGCGGCCCAGCGGCTGCCCGTCCACGTACTCCATGGCGAACCAGGGCTGGCCGGTCTCGGTGATGCCGCCGTCGAGCAGCCGCGCGATGTTCGGATGCTCGAGCCGCGCGAGGATCCTGCGTTCCTCGGTGAAGCGCTCGAGGAGCCTTGCCGGCGCGAGGCCCGGGCGCAGGAGCTTGAGGGCCACGCGCTGCTCGAACTGGCCGTCGTCGCGGGCGCCGAGATGCACGGCGCCCATGCCGCCTTCGCCGATGCCTTCGAGCACCCGGTAGGGCCCGACGCGCGTGCCTTCGTGGGAGAAGAGGCGGTCGAGTCGTCGGCCCACGCCGTCGCCGTCGAGCAGCGAAAGGTCTCGGCCGTCCGCGTCGAGCAGCGCCAGGGCCTCGTCGCGCACCGGGCCCTCCGCCTCGGCTTCGAGAAAGGCGCGTCGCGCCTCCTCGGGCCGCTCGAGGGCGGCTTCGAAGAGGGCCCGTACGCGTTGCCAGTCGCTCGCTTCCATGCTTCTCGTCCGTTCCCGCTCCAGTTCATCCGTTCGGTCGCGCGGACACCTGCCGCGCCCGGAGGAGCCTACAGCGTCTTCGGCACTTGAATGCTGTGTGCTTTCTCCCGCCCGGTGCAGCCTCGCGCATGAGGTAGCGATTCACCCTGTTCCGAAGCGCTGAGGTTCTTCCGGGCCGGGGTGGGCCGGGCGCCGCGACGCGAGACATCGGAGCAGGACGCGCCGCTGTGGCAGGATTCGGGGCCGGTCACCCGCACGTCCCGCACCGAAGAAAGGACGCCCCATGAGCAACGCCGCCACCCTCCACGCCACGCCCCCGAGCGCCGCCGAACTCGAAGAGTTCCGCCGCGACGTCCACGGCTGGCTCCTCGCCAACAAGCCCGCCGACCCCGGCTTCCTGTTGCCCATGACCTTCATGGAGGTGGGCTCGGACGCACAGCTCGAGTTCCTGCGCGAGTGGCAGTTCAAGCTCTGGAGTGCGGGCTACCTCGGCATGGCCTGGCCGAAGGAGTATGGCGGCCAGAGCATGCACCCCGCCTTCCAGAAGGCCGCGGACGCGGAGATGGCGAAGGTCGGCGTGCCCATCGCCTTAAACGTCATCGGCCTCGGCTGGGCCGGCCCGCTGATCCTGTTCACGGGGACGGAAGAGCAGAAGCAGAAGTACCTGAAGAACATCCTCAGCGGCGAGGACATCTGGTGTCAGGGCTTCTCCGAGCCCGACCACGGCTCCGACCTCGGCAACGCGCAGACCCGCGCGGTGCGCGACGGCAACGAGTACGTGATCAACGGCACCAAGATCTGGACCACCATGGGGAACTACGCCAAGTACATGATCCTGCTCGCGCGTACGGACCCCACCACCGAGCGCAAGTACGACGGCCTGTCCTTCTTCCTGGCGCCCATGGACGTACCCGGCATCGACCCGCGGCCCATCAAGAAGCTCACCGGCGAGTACGGCTTCACCGAGACCTTCTTCACCGACGCGCGCATTCCCGCCACCTGCCTCATGGGCGAGGAGGGCGACGGCTGGAAGATCGCCATGCAGACGCTGCAGTACGAGCGCGGCGCCGAGGCGGGTGCGGCCGGCGGTCTCGCGCAGGTGCGCGTGTCCCTCGATGACGTGGTCGCCTCGCTGAAGGACGTCACGCGTGACGGCAAGCCGGTCCTGGAGGATCCGATCATCCGCGACGAGCTGATGAAGCTGCGCATCGAGGAGAAGGCCCTCGCCCTCGGCGCGAAGCGCGCGGCGATCCCGGCGCTCAGCTCTGACTATCCCTTTTCGCTCAATCTCTCCAGCAAGCTCCGGGCCACGGAATTCAGCCGCCGCATGCGGCTGTTCGCCGTCATGGCCCAGGGCGCCCACGGTGGCCTCTACGTCGGCGACGAGGGGGCGATCGCCGGCGGCTTCTGGCAGCGGGCCTATCTGAACAACTTCTCCTCCACCATCGGCGGCGGCACGAGCCAGGTGCAGGCCAACATCATCGGCGAGCGCGTGCTCGGCCTGCCGAAGTAGGGGGGAAGGACCATGAGCACTGCACTGGAGTTCACCGAAGACCAGGCTATGATCCTCGACGGCGCGCGGGCCTTCTGCGCCGAGAAGTCGCCGATGGCCGCCGTGCGGGTATTGCTCGACAGCGAGACCGGCTACGACCCGGCGGTGTGGGAAGAGATGGTCGCGCTCGGCTGGCCGGCGCTGGCGATCCCCGAGCAACACGGTGGCGCCGGCCTCGGCATCGGCACGACGGTGCCGCTCGCGGAGGCCATGGGCCGGGCCCTGCTCTCGACGCCCTTCTTCAGCGTCACCCTCGCCGCCCAGGCCATCCTGCGTGGCGGCACGGAAGACCAGCAGGCGACCTGGCTGCCGGAGCTGGCGAGCGGAACCGTCGCCACCCTTGCGCTGCTCGACGGCGGTGACTGGGGGGTGCCGACGACCACGTGCACGGCGACGCGCGAGGGCGGCAGTCTGCGCCTGGACGGCGCCAAACAGTTCGTGAGCGATGCGGGCGTGGCGGACGCGTTTCTCGTCTGGTGCACCGTCGACGGTGCGGACGCGCTCGTTCTGGTGCCGCGCGATGCGCTCCGCGCTGAAGCCATCACGCCGCACGTCGTCATCGACCAGACCAAGCGCGCAGGGCGCGTGGACTTCACGGGCGTGACGGTGGCGGCCGAAAATATGCTGGATCAGGAGAAGACGACCTCTGCGCTACGCGACGTGCGTCTCCTCGGCGCCATGCTCGTCGCCGCCGAGGCCACGGGCAGCACCGCCGCCTGCCTCGACGTGATCGTCGACTACCTGAAGACCCGCAAGCAGTTCGGCCAGTACATCGGCAGCTACCAGGCGCTGAAGCATCCGACCGTCGACATCCTCTGCGCGATGGACTCGGCGCGGTCGCTGATCTACCACGCCGCCACGGTCGTCGGAGAGAGCCCACTCGACGAGGACGCCGAGAGCGCCTGCCGCATGGCGAAGGCGCAGGCGGGGGATGCGCTCGCCTTCGCCGGCGATCGTGCCGTGCAGTTCCACGGCGGGATGGGCTTCACCTACGAGTGTGATGCGCAGCTGTTCATTCGGCGAGGGCGGTGGCTGGGGCAGCTGTTCGGGGACGCCTCACTGCATCGGGCGAGGCTCGCCTCGACCTGAAGGTGTGTGCCTGCGTTGAAGAGTCGAGTGCTGCGTCACGCGCCGGAATCGCGAGTTTCCAGGCTGTTTCGCTTCGGGGCTGACTACGCCTCGAGCGCGAAAACGGACACGCATGGCGGCCGCGACGCACGCTCGGACCGGCCTGGCGTCCTTGCCCCGACGCCGGAGTGGCGCGAGCATCGTCGGATCGTCCCTGGAGCGTCCTTCGGAGCGGCTCATGGCCGAAACACGTTCCCGCAAGGCCAACTACGACGACCTCCTCGCCGTTCCCGAACCCCTCGTGGCCGAGATCGTCGCCGGCCGTCTGTACACGAATCCCCGGCCCTCGAGCCCGCACGGTCATGCCGCGTCCACGCTCGGCATGGACATCGGCAGTGCCTTCCAGCGCGGTCGGGGCGGTCCCGGGGGCTGGTGGATCCAGCTCGAGCCAGAGCTCCACTTCGACGAGGACGTGCTGGTCCCGGATCTCGGCGGCTGGCGCCGGGAGCGCATGCCCGAGATGCCCCGCGTGGCTGCCTTCGAGCTTGCGCCGGATTGGGTCTGCGAAGTGCTGTCCCCGTCCACCCAGCGTCTCGATCGCGTCGCCAAGATGCCCGTCTACGCGCGAGCCGGCGTCGGCCACCTCTGGCTCGTGGATCCGCTCCAGCGCACCCTCGAGGTCTTCCGGCGCGAGGGTGCGCACTGGCTCCTCGTTGCGACCCATGGCGGCGAGGCGCCGGTGCGCGCCGAGCCCTTCGAGGCGATCGAGCTCGAGCTCGAGGCGCTCTGGTTGCCGGGTGTGGGTGAACCGAAGCCGCTGTGGATCCCGGACGGCCCGGAGCCCCTGCCCCTGGTCGGGTGAGGGCCCCGTCGTCCACTGGCGCCGCTATCTCGGACGGGTTGCTTCCCGCCGCGACGCGCGTCGCGCCACCGGCACCCGGAGCGCACCGCACGGGACATAGCCCAGCCCGATGCCCGTCGTCTCTGCACCCAGGCCACTGATCGAGCCCCACGGATGCCCACAGCGGTCACGAATCGAGTCCTGTTCCGGTTTCGCGGATTGACCGCGTACCTGGTGCGCTATCCCACCGGCCACGGCGTCCTGCCGCACGTCGACGGCGTGGCCCGGGGCAGGCTGTACGAACTCAACTGCGTCCTCGTGAAGCCGCGCGCCGGTGGCGAGTTTCGTTGCGAGCGCACGATCTTCGACCTGTTCGGCCGCATCGTCCTGTTCCGCCCGGATCTCCATGAACACCACGTCACGCGGATCGAAGGCGGGCACCGCCTGTTGCTGAGCTTCGCCTTGCTACGCGCCTGAGCGAGAAGCAGTCGAGTAGACTCCGACGAGCCTCCCGAAACCGTCCGCAGAGAGACCAGGCACCGTGAGTGAGCCCCAGAAGGCCGCGCCTGGTCTTCGCGTCTACTTCTACACCTTCTTCGAGGACCTGCGCGGATCGCTGATCGATCTGTCGGTGATCGTCGGCATCATCGGCTTCTATCAGTTCGCCATCCTGCGCACGGTGCCCGACGACCTTCCGGACATGGTCGTCGGGTTGATGCTCGTGGCGGTCGGCCTGGCGCTGTTCCTGCGCGGACTGGAGCTGGGGATCTTCCCGCTCGGGGAGGATCTGGCGCAGCGCCTGGCGCAATTGAGCACCCGGACCTGGATCCTCGTCTTCGCCTTCGTCATCGGTTTCGCCACGACCGTGGCCGAACCCGCGCTGATCGCGATCGCGCACAAGGCCGCGGTGATCAGTCAGGGCGGCATCGATGCCTTCACGCTGCGACTGGTGGTGGCCTTCTCCGTGGGGGCTGCGATCGTGCTGGGGGTCATCAGGATCCTCCTCGACCACCCGATCCACTGGTACATCATCGCCGGCTACTGCCTGGTTCTGCTGACGACGCTGTTCTCGCCCGTGGAGATCGTGGGCCTCGCCTACGACTCCGGCGGCATCACGACGTCGACCGTCACCGTCCCGCTGATCGCCGCGCTCGGCATCGGCCTGTCCACGACGCTGCACGCGCGCAATCCACTGATCGACGGCTTCGGACTGATCGCCTTCGCGAGCGTCATGCCGATGATCTTCGTGCAGGCCTACGGCATGCTCGCCTACGGCAGCGCGGCCTCCGACGCAGCGCCGGTGATCCTCGAAGGTGCAGAGGCCGCCGCGTCGGCGGGCTACTGGGCCTACGTCGAAACGCTGCTCGCCAGCGTGCGCGACGTGACGCCGGTCGCGCTCGTGATCCTGAGCTTCTACTTCTTCGTGCTGCGCCAGCCCATCGCGCACTTCGGCGTTCGCGCTGGTGGCTTCGGCCTCGTGGTGCTCGGGCTCTACGTGTTCGTGATCGGTCTGGAAATGGGCCTGTTTCCGATCGGCGAGAGCCTCGCCATGGAACTGGCCGCGAGCGGCAGCCTGCTCCTCGTCTACAGCTTCGCCTTCGCCGTCGGCTTCGCGACGACCATCGCGGAGCCGGCGCTCACCGCCATCGCCGGCAAGGCCGAGGAGATCAGCGAAGGGTCGATCAAGGGCACCCTGCTGCGCGGCTTCGTGGCGGTAGGTGTCGGCGTCGGCATCTTCCTCGGCGCCTATCGCATCGTGCAGGGCGACTCGATCGTCTACTACATCCTCTGCGGCTACCTCGTGGTCATCGTCATGACGTACTTCGCGCCGCGCACGATCATTCCCATCGCCTACGACAGCGGTGGTGTGACCACCAGCACCATCACCGTACCGATCGTCGCGGCGCTCGGTCTCGGCCTCGCGACCAGCATCCCGGACCGGGACCCGCTCGTCGACGGCTTCGGACTGATCGCCTTCGCAAGCCTCTTTCCCATGATCACCGTACTCGGCTACGGCATCAGCAAGCGCGAAGCCATCCGCTTCCACGAGCGGCGCATCGTCCGCATGGAGCAGGAAGTGCTCACGAAGGTCAGCCGGCACGTCGGGGCGAGCCTCGAGGACGTCGACCTCGATGGCGACGGTGTCGGCGACACGGCCTACATCGATTCCCTGCCGCTGCCGAAGCGGAACATCATCACCCTCACCGGCGACAGTGGCGCGGGCGTGTCCACCGTGACGACGCTGCTCGCCGACGCGCTCGAGTACCGCAAGTTCAATGCGGGCGGCCTGTTCAGGAACCTCGCGCAGCAGTACGACATGACGCTGGAGAAGCTCGAGACCTTCGTCGAATCCAATCGGGTCATCGATCGGGAGATCGACACGCTCATCCTGCGCCTGGGCCAGGGCAGCGAACTGGTGCTCGCGGCGCGTCTCGGCCACTACTGGATTCACGAGAGCTTCTCGGTCTATCTCCGGGTCGACCCGGAGATCTCGGCCAAGCGCGTCTACGAGGACATCGTTTCCGGGCGCAGGACGGGCGAGCATGCCGAAAGCGTGCTCGAAGTCGCCGAGCACATCAGGCGGCGCTTCGAGTCCACGCGGGCACGCTATCTGCGCGAGTACGGCATCGACATCAGCAACACGCGCAGATTCGATCTCGTGATCGATACCAGCCACCGGACACCCGAAGAGGTCGTCGCCGAGATTCGCAGCGCCTACAAGGATTGGCGAGCCGGCTGAGCTGTTCGGCTCCACCGAAGTCATGCGGGCAGGCAGTCTTCCCGGTCTGCGGACATCGGGCTCGGTGAAGCCAGCCGGGCGCGAGACCGGCGCTGGATCGGGCGATCGACCGATGCCGTCGTGCAGCGGTGCACGCAGCGTGGCCCAGGGTTCGTCGCGCACGTCCATCTGCCTGCGGCATCGCCGATCGGTCGTCGCCGCCTGATCTTCGTCGAGGTCCTCGTTCGACCCCACCCCCGATGAATCCACCGAATCGTGAGCTTGGGCGACGTCCGTGGCGGATCAGATTCAACGCACGCCGTGGACGGCCGCACGGCGGTTGGCGCATCTCAGTCTTCTGCTCCGGCCTCGCCCGGCGCCATGAGCGCGAAGCCGAGGCGGTTCACCCGACTTCCGCCATCCTCCGTCGCGTTGGACGGGTGTGCCTGTGACAGGTTGGTCAGCACTACTACGCCTCGGTCGCGTTCCGGATCGACGCCCACGAAGACGTGATAGCCGCCTGTCCCGCCGTTGTGCCAGAGCCAGCCATCCGGGGCTGCGATCCAGCCGCGGGTCATGCGATGTCCGGGGATGGCGGTCTCGAGTGCCGTGACTTCGTGCGTGTCGACGAGGAAGCTCAGCGCCGCAGGGGGCGAGAGCTGTGCGCGCACCCAGCGCTCCATGTCGTCGAGCGTCGACAGGAGGCCGCCGGCTGGCGCCATGAACGGCATGCGCCAGCGTGCGGCGCGTCGGCCTCTCGCGTTCACGCCCGGCACCAGGCGTGGATCGTCCGCCGCGAGGTCGACGAAGGTCTCGTCCATCCCGAGGGGCTGCAGCAGGCGCGCGCGTACGAGCGCGGCCCAGGGCATGCCCTCGGTTCGTTCCAGGATCGTTCCGAGCAGTCCGTAGCCCGCGTTGTCATAGGCCCATCGCTCGCCCGGAGTGCCTTCGGCCTCCGCGCCGTCCAGATAGGACAGGTAGTGCTCCAGGGTGACGAAGCCGTAGGGATTGCCCCGGTCCTGCACGAGGGCGCGCAGCCACGGCAGCAGGAAGGACAGCGGCGCGGGGTCCAGGCCCGCGCTGTGGGTCACGAGGTGACGGAGGCGCACCGGTTCCCGTCCCGCGGGCGCGCGTTGGAGGGGCAGGTAGCGGTCGAGGGTAGCGTCCGGGTCGAGCAACCCCGCCGCGACAGCGCCTGCGACGAGGCCTGCCGTGAAGGTCTTCGTCACGGAGCCGATCTCGAAGACCGCATGGCCGTCGAGCGGAGGGCCCGCATAGCGCTCGCCCGCGTGGTGGAAGTCGCGTCGCCCGTCCGCGTCGATGATCGCCACGGACGCTCCCGCCTGCGGGGGCAGGGCGGCGAAGAAGCGATCGATGCGAGCCGCCGTGTCCGATGCGCCGGCGTCCATCACGGTCGCGGACACGACCAGTGCGGCGAGGCGGGCGGTGACCTGCTGCCAGAACACGATGGACCTCCGCTCGAGAAATCAGACGGATCGGGTCAGCGACCAGGCAGGTCGATCGGGCGGTTCGCCGAAGCTGCGATCACCGCGCTCCTGCGGAAAGGCCGCGCTCGGCAGGCCGTTCACGCATCGACGGTCGTGCTGTCGTCGCCGCGCGGCACGGGAGGAGCTTCCAGCGAGTCCCTTGTCGCGATGCCGTCTCAGGGCGCGTCCTGGCCCCCGGCGCCTGACAGGTCCTCGTAGAGCATCAGTCGATTCCCGTCCGGATCGAAGAAGGTGGCGAGCCGCACCATTCCCGGGATGTCCTGCGTCTCGCCGTCGAAGCGCACGCCCGCGCTCTCCAGGCGAGCACGCATGGCGTCGAGGTCGGTCGTCCCCCAGGTGAGCGTCGCGCCGCCGCGGGTCTGCGGCGCTTCGACCTGGCCGAGCCCCAGGGTCACGCGTTCGACAGGGGTGCTGAGCTCAGCCCAGGCGATGTCCTCGACCTCGTAGAGCAGCTCGAACCCGAGTGTGTCCCGGTACCAGGCGATCGAGCGTTGCAGGTCGGCGCATTCCATGGCGCAGGTCAGGCCGCCGTCATAGGGAAGATCGTTCAAGGAAGCTGCTCCTGAAGACCGGATTGCCGCGTTGACACAAATATAGTAACTATACTTTTGTGCTTCGCAAGGCCCATCCTTTCTCGCTCTCGGGTCTCGTCCAGCTGTGCCATCACCGTTGGACGGTGCCGCTCGTGGCAGCGCTCGGCACCGACGGCGGTGCTCGGTTCGTCGTGCTCCGACGGGAGCTGTCCGTGGCGCCCCAGACTCTGCGCCGCGCCCTCGATGGCGCCATCGCGCTCGGCCTCGTGCTGCCCAATCCCGGCTACGGGCACCCACTGCGACCGGAGTATCTGCTGACCGAGCGGGGGCGCCGGCTGGCACCGCTCTGCCGGGTCGTCTCCACGGTCGCGGGCGGCCTTGGCGAGACCATTGCCCGGAAGTGGACTCTGCCCGTCCTCGCAGCAGTCGCCGCTGGCGCCGAGCGGTTCTCGGAGGTCGAAGTCGCGATCGTCACCGCGTCGCCTCGTGCTGCGTCCCAGGCCCTGCATGCGCTCACGGACTGCGGTGCGCTCGAGCGCACGATAGAAGAAGGACGTCCGCCGCGTCCGCGCTACCGGATCGCACCTCCGGCGCGGGGGCTCGCGAGAGCGTCGCTCGAGCTCGCGGCGATCGCCTCCGGCCCGGCGTGAACGGGCTCCGAGAGACGCGTGCAGGGTGGCGGAACCTGCTTGGACACCCGCACCCGGGATCCTCACCGCAGAGCCATGCGCGGCGCACGCGCCGGATCGGGCAGTGATTGGAAGCCCGGCTGGTCCGGTTCGACGGTGGAGGCGTGTGGTCAGCCCATGTACGGACCATCGCCAAACCGATTCACGAGGGCTGTGGCTGATCGCCTCAGGGCGCCTCGTAGACAGGCAGCTCCAGCAGCGCGGGGCGGGCGCCACCGAGCGCCACGGTGTGGGTGCCCGAGACGGGGAGCGGGAAGGTCAGCGGCCAGGCGCTGCTCGTGAGATACAGGCGCAGACGGTGGCCCGCCGCGACGGTATGGCCGAGGGGCGAGAAGGCGAGGCGCGCCCGCGCCGGCGCCGTCGACAGGGTGTCTACGCGCGCGATCGCCGGACCACGCGCGCCGAGCGTGATCACGTCGCCGGCCGCGTCCACTTCCGCGAGCCAGGCGACGACGTCGGCGTGCCCGGCGGTCGACGCGATGTCCAGTTCGAGGCGCACGGTGCCGAGCAGCGTCAACGGGCCGGGCAGCGGAGCGCTGGTGAACACGTGCACGCCAGCCCTGTCGAGGAAGGGCGTCGGATCGACCGGCTGCAGGCCCGTATGCAGGAAGCGCCCGTCGACCTCGAAGACGCCCGTCGGTACCGGGTCGAGCGGATCGTGCACGAGTTCGATCTGCCCGCCGCCCGGTCCTGAAACGAGCTGGCCCGTTCCCGCCTGGCCGCCGGATCGCAGACGCAACGTCCGGGTGGTCACCGCCGGCGGCCAGGCCGGCAGGTCGATCCAGCGATCGCTGCCCGTCAGGTAGAGGCGCACCGGGGGCAGGCCGAGCCCCTCGCCACGGTCGAGACAGGCGTCGTGGAAGCGCCGCACCAGCTCGCGTCCCTCGAGGAACGCCCGGGGCGGGAAGCTGCGGGGGCCCACGCGAGCCATGGGTGCGTCCTTCGCGCGCGAGTCGCGCCCGCCGTTCGCGACGGTCTCGTGCACCCAGGGGCCGACGACGAGGTGCAGGTCGTGGCCGCCGGGGCGCGTCGCCTGTAGTGCCGCGAACTGCTCGAGGGTCCCGTCGAGCGTGCCGTCGTACCAGCCCGCAAGCAGGAGCGCGGGCTGCGAGATGCGTTCGAGACCGTCGCCGACCAGTCGCGCCGGATTCCAGAAGCTGGCGCCGGGGCCGTGCTCGAGGAAGGCCCGATAGAGCGGGGACGGCGCGCCGAGCGCCGCGACGTCGGCGCCCTCGGGCGTCCCGCGGGCGAGCAGCCCGGGCCAGTCCGGAGACCGACGGGGCAGTGGGCTACCGGCGATACGCGTCGGCCAGTCGAGGGCCCAGGCGAACTGGAAGACGCCGTCGTGGTAGACGACGTCGACGATCGGATCGGGGCCGCCGGTGGCCGCTGGCGCGAGACAGCGCAGCGCCGGCGCGCCCGTCGCCGCCGTGAGGAGCTGGTTCGTGCCCGAGTAGGACGCGCCGCGCATGACGATGCGGCCGTCCGAGAAGGGCTGCGCCGCGAGTCGGGCCACCACCTCGCGGCCGTCCTGGCCGGCATGGGTGAAGAAGGCGAACTCGCCTCCGGAGTCGCCCGTACCGCGCGCATCGACGAGCACGAAGGCATAGCCGTGGGCGTTCCAGTACCTGGCTTCACCGCGGAAGCTGGTGCCCTCGGGCCCTCGACCGTAGGGCGTGATCTCCAGCACGACCGGGTACCGACCGGAACCGGGGACGAAGACGTCCGCCAGTAGCCGCGTGCCGTCCCGGAGCGGGATGACGATGGTCTCGGAAGCAGCCTCGGCGGCGCGGGCGTGCGTGCCCAGGAGGAGCCACGCGGCCAGCAGCGATGCGAGCGCCCCACGGATAGTCCGCACGCGGCGCGGCGAAGCGGTCGTCTCGATCATGGTCGGGGTGCCTCGTGGAGGCCGCGCCGCGATCGTGCGGTACGGTGGCTCGGGTGAAGTGGTCCGCCGGACAGGGCAGTGCGGATGGGGCGCGACGCGATCTCGAAACGTCCCATCATGTCATGCCGGACGCCGCCGCGACGCTCGAGCCGAGCAGGACGCCGAGCGTCGCGCGCTCGAGCGGAAGTGCGCCCTCCAGCCGTGGTCGATCCGCCCGCGCAGGGAGCGGTCGTGATCGAAGGCGCCCGGGCAGATGCCGGCCAGCGATTCGCAGTGGGCTTCCGACGGGAGCGGGCATGGCGAGATCGACGGCGGGAGGCCGCCTATCGTCACGAACGGCCGCACGCCCGTCGCAGCGGCCCCGATCGGTGTCAGGCCGGGTCGGCCCAGACGCGGAAGGCGCGGAGCTCGCTCGTGCCGAAGCTGTTGCTGATGGCGACGTCTGCCGCGTCGCGGCCGCGCGCGATCAGCAGGCGTCCCGTGCGCCGGTGGTTGTTCCTCGGGTCGAAGACGAACCAGCCGCCGTCGAGCCGCACCTCCATCCAGGCGGCGAAGTCCCCGGGATCGTAGGGCCCGGGCCGGCCGATGTCGCTCAGATAGCCCGTGCAGTAGCGCGCGGGGATGTTCATGCACCGGCACAGGGTGATGGCCAGGTGCGCGAAGTCGCGGCACACGCCCTGCCCGTCGTTCATGACCTCGAAGGCCGTCTTCGTCGGCCGTGCATGCTCGTAGCCGAACTGCACCCGCTCGTGAACGTAGTCGCAGATGGCCTGTACGCGCGCCCAGCCCCGGGGCGTACCCCCGAACAGGTCCCAGGCGGTCTGCACGAGGCGGTCCGTCTCGCAGTAGCGGCTGCCGAGGAGGAACAGGAGGGCATCGTCGGGCAGCTCCGGCACCTCGAGTTCACGCGTCCCCGGCGCCAGCGGATCGAGCGATCCGTCATCGTCCAGCACGGCTTCCGCGGTCAACCGGATCTCGCCGGCCGGCGCCACCAGGCGCGTGCACCAGTTGTCGTAGCTGTCGCGATAGAAGCTGAGGGGAACCGCGGGGGTCGTCGTGAGTCGATCCGGGACCACGAGCGTCTGCGGCCGGGATTCGTGTATGTGAACCATAAGGATCATGGCCGTGGGTTCGGGACAGGCGAGGACGATGTCGTAGCCGACGTTCATGCGAATCACGGCCGCCACCCCCGCCGCTCTGCGTACGGCGGCGACGAAGGACTGGGTTCTCGGCGGCGCCACCCGCCCGGAGGCACCCTGGTCACTCTCTTCCTCACGTCAGCTCCCGTGATCGCCCGTCGGCCTGCTCGCGTCCGACGGCGGCGTCTGCCGCGAGCCTACGCGATGGCCGGAGGCATCGATACGTCGTCGTAGAAGTACTGCGTGTTCGGGCGTCCAGCGCTTCGGTTCGGCCCGCCGAGCGTGGAGTGGCTTCCAGCGAGGCGCTGCTCACAGTCGGGGGCTTGGCTGTCCAGCGATACTGACAGCCATTGCTCAGCGATTGCGTGCGCTTCCATCATCTTGCCGAGGCGGTAGGACAGGGATACACGCGTCTCGCCGAGCTTCGCACTGCGGGCGAGTTCGTCAGTGTGTCCGTCCAGTTGTCTCCGGGTGGTTCGCCGCGGATGGCGCTTTCAGCGCTCCGATGCGCCTATTCGAAGCGCGCGACGAACAGGGCGCGGTGCGACTGCGTGCCCTTCCTCAGGCGGCCGGAGAACATGACCTCGCCGGCATCCGAGATGCGCCGGCTTCGCCCACCCTCTGTTCCCTCGGTGGTCGGTTCGTGTGATTGGCTGCCGGTGTCGATGCTCTCGATGGTCTCGCCGTCGCGCCCGTCGATCGGCCGGCCGGCGAAGGCGATCCGGGTGAGTGCGTTCGAGTGGCCTGCGCGCCAGAGTTCCTGCTGGTAGACGCCGCCCACCGGACCGTCGTCGACGAAGCTCGTGAAGACGACATCACCACGCCGGTTGACCTGCGCATTGCCGATCCGAGCAGCGGCTTGCCCATCGAGCGTAGTGCCGCTGTGCGCGATCAGTGTGTGCGCTGGTTCGTCGCCCAGCGTCGTTCGCAGCAGGATGCGGTCCCGATTGCTGCGAACGAAATGCACGAGCTCGCGCTCACCGACGGCGGCCATGCCGTCACCGTGGATCGTATGGGTCAGTTCGACGTCAGGCTCCGCCTCGAACGTCGTCTGCGTGTCGATCAATGCGACTGACGGGGCTCCGGGTGATGCTTGCACCAGCATCATCTCGCGGGCGGCTCGGTTGCTTGCGCTGTTCAGATAGACGTTCCCGTGCAGCGCGACGGTCCCGGCGTCGCCGATGCGTGCATCGGCGGTGAGCGACTGAAAGAACTCGTCGGCGCCGGGTGCGATCGGCGCGCGGCTGGATGCAACGGTGGTGAACGAGGCGTCACGGGCGTTCCAGGCGACCATCGCCTGCCTCGGACAGGCGTTGCCGACGAGCGACACGCGGAACACCGCGATTCCGGCGGCATTCATGTCCAGCGTCGTACTGGCCAGAGAGCCCACCTGACACTGCACATCGCCAAGCGTGAGCGTGCCGCGATCGCCCGCGACGAGCTGAAGCGTCGAAGAGTCCCAGAACCAGATCGCCGTCTCGCGCCGCGCATAGGTGCCCATCAGCAGCACGCCCGCTTCGCTCATCGCGAACTGGTTGATACGCATCAGACGGCCAGCGCCGTTCGGAGCAGGCACTTCGTCACCAGTTGCCGCGACCGTCCGCAACTCGTCGTCGTGCCGCGCGAGCAGTGCCTCTGAGGATGCGCCCACGGTTCGTCGGGTCGTCTGCACGACGAACCCCACCGCCCCGCCGCGCGTGACGATCATCGGCCTCGGCGAGAATCCGCTGAGCGCGGCGTCATCGTCTGCCCCCGGCAATGGGTCAGCGACCCGCGCGATCGGCTGGATCGAGCCGGGCCTGCCGAACCAGATCGCCTCGATGCGGGTGCGCGCGTTCCCGTTTTCCACGTTCGCCTGGCCAGAGAACACGACGTGACCGTCTGCGCCCATCGCGTAGTGATCCGCGGTACCGCCGAAGCGGTATTCGGCGTCGAGCCCCGGCGCCGGGCCACCGGTCGCGACGATGACCGCAACACCCGGCGCGCCAACGTCCGAGCCGCAGCCGGCGATCGACAGGGATACCGACAGGCAGAGTGCTCGCAGCAGCGGTCGTGGCGTGATTTCGAGCATGGGATGCACCGGTCTTCCTCGTCGGGCGGTCAGCTCGGTCCTTGTAGCAGATTCTGGCGCAGCAACCGGTGCCGATCGCATTCCTGGTCCGGCCCCGCGTTCGCTGACGTCGCGCGGATGGATGTCTTCGGCTTGCGGCAGCGGGGGCGTCGATCCATGCCCGATGCGTTCATGACACCGTGATCGGGGTGGGATCGGATGGCAGGGTTCGTGCCGCCGCTTCCGGCGACGCGCATCTTGGACTGTCCGAGTCTCAGTTCCGGTCCACCATGTCCTTGCCGAGCCGGCGCCAGGTCAGCAGGAAGAACAGTGTGCCGACGGCGTACAGGCACGCCATGATCACCATCGCGGACTGCAGGCTCTGGGCATACACCTGTCCGCAGACGCTCTGCAGCCCCACGCTCAACTCGCCGACCGCGCTCGGATGGCACTGATTCCGTGACAACTCCCCCGCAGCGATGCCGAGGTCGGCTGTGCCATCGGCGAAGAAGAGGTCGGAGATCGCCCCGATGAAGAGCGGGCCGAATCCGTAGCCGATGAGATTCGCGACGAAGAGCAGTACTGCCGTGGCCATGGCACGCACGCGCATGCTCACGACGCCCTGGCCGATGGTGTACTGAGCGGTGACGTACCCGTACTTCACGAAGCCTCCGATGATCAGGCCGGCGGCTGCGAACGGCAGTTTCGGCGTCGTGAAGGCGAAGAGGTAGAACGGGATCGACAGGGCCAGCCCGAGAGCCGGGATCCAGGCGATGGCCCCCGGGTACTTCAGGTACACGCGCGTGGCGAGCCATCCCGTCGCGAAGGTCCCGATCGCGGCGGAGAATGCCACGGGGGCGTTGATCCAGATGGCCGCCTCGCCGGCGGTGATTCCGTGCGTGCGGACCAGGAAGAGGGACTGGAACGAAGAGATCCCGTAGCCGCAGAACGCGGCGATGGTCGCGCCGCCCGTCATGAGCCAGAAGGCCGGCTTGCTCGTCAGTTCGCGGATCGCCTCGCGCAGCTCGACCCGCTCCTTCCTTTCCGTTCCCGCCGGGTCCGTGTAGCCGCGCGGCGGTTCCCTGACCGTCAGCTTGAAGACGACGGCGATCAGGAGTCCCGGCAGGCCCACCACGAAGAAGGCCGTGCGCCAGTCGAACGCGTCGACCACCCAGCCGCCGATCAGGTTTGCGACCATCGTGCCGAGCGTGACCCCCATGGAGTAGACGCCCAGCGCCTGGGACCGGTCCCGCGGCGCGTAGTAGTCGGCGATCAGGGAGTTGGCCGGGGGGGTACAGCCCGCCTCGCCGATACCGACCCCGACACGACAGGCCAGCAGGATCCAGAACGCGCCGATCGTGAGTGAACCGACGGTCACTTCGGTCGCGAGCCCGCACAGGGCCGTCATCAGCGACCAGAGGGCGACGCAGACGATCATGATCCACACGCGGTGCGCGACGTCGGCGAAGCGCGCCAGGGGAATGCCCACGACTGTGTAGAGCAGGGCGAAACCGAATCCGGTGAGCAGGCCGAACTGGGTGTCGGAGATGCCCAGGTCCGGCACGAGATCCGGGCCGACGACGGCGAGGAGACCGCGGTCGACGAAGTTGATGACGTAGATGAGCGTCAGGGCGCCGAGCACGTAGCGCCGGTAACCTCGGGCGCCGAATCCGGTGCTCTGGCTCTCCGCTTCAGTAGCTGCAGACGCGGCTGCGGTCATGAGTGCATTTCTCCGCACGGCGTCCGCTGCGATCGCCGGTGGTCACCGAAGTGGCGATTTCCGGGACGGTACTTCTCTGATGCTCGGACACGTGGGGATGCCGGGTGTCCGACGGCTGGTGGCCTCGGCCCGCTTTCGCTCCGATGCCGATCGAGGCGAGCCGTTCGTCGATCCACTGCAGCGGCGCTCACGAGCCTGCGCCTATGCGGAGCCGCCACCCTCGCGTCGCGACGCCCGCACCGCTGCCTGCGCCGCCGCCACCCGCGCCACCGGCACTCGGAAGGCACTGCACGAAACGTAGTCGAGCCCGATGTCATGACAGAACCGGATCGACCGCGGATCCCCGCCATGCTCCCCGCAGATCCCGAACTTGAGGCCGACGCCGGACGCCTTCGCCTCATCCACGGCCATCTGCACGAGCCGCCCCACGCCGCGCCGATCGAGTGACACGAAGGGGTCCGACTCGATGAGCTTGTTGTCGAGGTACTGCGGGATGAACTTGCCTGCGTCGTCCCGCGAGAAGCCGTAGGTCATCTGCGTCAGGTCGTTGGTTCCGAAGCTCATGAACTCGACGCTGCGTGCGATGCGGTCGGCGCTCAGGCAGGCGCGCGGCGTTTCCATCATGGTGCCGATCTTGTAGGGCACGGAGACGGCCTTCTCGCCGAGCTTCGCGCGGATGCCGCGGTCGATGATGTCCGTGACCAGGCGTACCTCGCGCACGTTCACCACCAGCGGGATCATGATCTCCGGCAGTGGACGCAGACCCTCCTCGACCGCCTGCACAGCGGCGCCGATGATGGCGCGCACCTGCATCTCCGTGATCTCGGGATAGACCACCGACAGGCGGCAGCCCCGGAAGCCGAGCATCGGGTTCACCTCCGAGAGGTTGGCCAGGCGTTCGCGCAGCGCCTGCAGCGGCCGGCCGATGCGCTCGGCGAGCTGGCCGAGCTCGTCGACGTCGTGCGGCAGGAACTCGTGCAGTGGCGGATCGAGCAGGCGGATCGTGACCGGCAGGCCGTCCATGACGCGGAACAGGCCGAGCATGTCCTCGAACTGGAACTGCTCCAGTTCCTCGAGCACTTTCGCGCGTTCGGCGGTCTCTTCCGCGAGGATCATCCGCCGCATGGCGTCGATGCGCTCGGTCTGGAAGAACATGTGTTCGGTCCGGCACAGGCCGATACCCTCGGCGCCGAGCTCACGCGCCTTGGCGGCGTCCTCGAGCGTCTCGGCGTTCGCGCGCACCTTCAGGCGCCGGTGCCGGTCGGCCCAGGCGAGGAGCGTCTGGAAGTCCTCGCTGCCGGCGGCCTCCACCTTGGGTACGTCGCCGAGCATCACGTCGCCGGTGTTGCCGTCGAGCGTGATCACGTCGCCCTCGCGGAACTCCGCGCCGCTCTTCGTGCGCACGATGCCGGTGGCACGGTCGATCTCCAGGTCCGAGCAGCCGGTGATGGCGCACACGCCCATGCCGCGGGCGACCACGGCGGCGTGCGACGTCATGCCGCCGAGTTCCGTGAGGATGCCCTGCACCACGCGCATGCCGTGGATGTCCTCGGGCGTCGTCTCGCGGCGGACGAGGATGACGGCCTCGCCCGCGGCGGCCTGCACCACGGCTTCGTCGGCCGTGAACACCACCTTGCCCGTGGCGCCGCCTGGGCTCGCGGCGAGGCCCTTGGCGATGACGCTCGTCTTCGCGGCCGGGTCAACCATGGGGTGCAGGAAGGACTCGACGTGCTCCGGTGAAACGCGCAGCAGCGCGTCCTGCTCGTCGAGCAGGCCCTCGTGCACCATGTCCACGGCCACCTTGATGGCCGCGCGGCCCGTGCGCTTGCCGCTGCGCGTCTGCAGCAGGAAGAAGCGGCCTTCCTGCACCGTGAACTCGATGTCCTGCATGTCGCGGTAGTGCTTCTCCAGCAGCTGCTGCGTCTCCATGAGCTGCTGATAGACGTCGGGCAGGCGCTCCTCGAGCGCCGAGATCGGCTCCGGCGTGCGGATGCCTGCGACGACGTCCTCGCCGGCCGCATTGAACAGGAACTCCCCGTAGCGCTCGGCTTCGCCCGTAGCCGGATTGCGCGTGAAGGCGACGCCGGAGCCGGAGGTGTCGCCGAAGTTGCCGAACACCATGGGTTGCACGGTCACCGCGGTGCCGAGGCTCTCGGGAATGTCGTTCATCTCTCGATAGACCTTCGCGCGCGGTGAGTGCCAGGAGCGGAACACGGCCTCGATGGCGAGGCGCAATTGCTCGTAGGGATCGTCGGGGATGGTCGCGATCTTCTTGAACTCGGCGATGACGGCCTGCCAGTCCTCGGCTGTCATCTCAGGGTCGGTCGCGTAGCCGTGGGCCTTCTTGTACTCGTCGATGATGTGCTCGTAGCGCTCGCCGTCCACCTCGAGCACCACGTCCGCGAACATCTGCATGAAGCGACGCTGGCTGTCATAGGCGAAGCGCGGATTGCCGGTCTTCGCGGCGAGGCCGGCGGTGATCGTGTCGTTCAGGCCGAGGTTCAGGATGGTGTTCATCATCCCGGGCATGGAGATGGGCGCGCCGGAGCGCACCGAGAACAGCAGGGGATTCTCCGCGTCGCCGAAGCGCGCGCCCATGCGCTTCTCTACGATCTTCAGCTCGGAGCGGTACTCGGCCTCGAGGCCCGTGGGCAGCTTGTTGCCCCGCTCGAAGTATTCACGGCAGGTGGGGGTGGTGATCACGAGGCCGAACGGCACCGGCAGGCCCAGACGCGTCATCTCGCAGAGATTCGCGCCCTTGCCGCCGAGCAGGTCCCGGTCGTCCTTGCCACCTTCGTCGAAGAGATAGACACGCTTGGCCATGCGGGGTCGTTCCTGTGCATCGATCCGAGTGGGTGCGGCCGACACCATAACCGCTCTGCGGCACCCGTGGCGCATGTCCGATGATCCGGCCGCCGTGGCCTCGCGGGCCTCCGGGGGGCAGTATTCCGTCCGGGGGAGGGAGAACGACATGGTCGCGCTGAAGAACCTCGTGGCTCCGCAGCCGGATGCCGTCCTCGAGGCAGTCGACGCCGACGGCGCCTGCATCGTCGAGGGGCTCCTCGCGCCGGAACTCTGCGAGCGCCTGCTCGCGGACTTCGCGCCGCATCTCGGCGAGCTCGCCTGGGGCGTGGACGATCTCGGCTACCGCAACGAGTTCTACGGCCGGCGCACCAAGCGCCTGCACGGCCTGTTCAGCAAGTCGCTGGCCATGGTGGAGGTGCTGATCCATCCCCTGCTGCTGGGCCTGGCCGGGCGCATGTTCGTGGAGTCGGGGCTCGCTCACGATCTACGCCTGTCGAACACGGAACTCATGGTCCTCGGCGCGGGTCAGGGGAATCAGGACTTCCACACCGACGCCGTGTCCTGGCGCCGCGTACAGCAGCGCGAGGAGGGCGAGATCCTCGTCAGCGCGAACATCGCGCTCACGCCCTTCCGCGCGAGCAACGGCGCCACCCGCGTCGTCCCCGGCAGCCATCGCTGGGAGCCCGGCCGCCAGCCGCAGGAGCACGAGGTCTGTCGCGCCGAGATGCCGCGCGGTGCGGCCCTGATCTATGCCGGCAACGTCATCCATTCCGGCGGGGCGAGTACGGAGGCCGAGCCGCGCGTCGGCCTCTATCTCGGCTACATTCCGAGCTGGCTGCGGCCCATCGAGAACCAGCTGGTCACCAACGATCCGGCCGACGTGCTCGCCCTCCCCGAGGCGGCGCGGCGCCTGCTCGACGTGAGCCCCGGTGGTTTCACGGTCTACGCATGAGCGACGCGGACGACGCCATCGACGGCCCCCGCGGCCGCGCGCTCTGGGCGCGGGCCGATCGGGTGCTGCCGGGCGGCGGCATCTACCACACGCGCAGCGCCGACATGGCCGGGCGCGGCGTGCTGCCCGGCTTCATCGCCGAGGCGCGGGGCTGCGAAGTGGTGGACGCGGACGGGCGGCGCTACGTGGACTGGCTCTGTGCGAACGGGCCGAACCTGCTCGGCTATCTGCATCCTGAGGTGGAGGCGGCGGTCGCCGAGGAGCGGATGCGCACGAACACCGCGAGCCTGTTTCCGCCGGCGCTGGTGGACGTGGTGGAAGCGCTCGTCGCGCGCTTCCCGCCCATGGCCTGGGGCGTGGTGGCGAAGAACGGCTCCGAGGTCGTCTCCCTCGCGGCGCGCGTCGCGCGCCAGCACACGCAGCGCCGGCGTCTGTTGACCTTCGAGCGCGCGTACCACGGCAACGATCCCGAGCTTGCCAGTTCGCCGCGGCCGGGGGTGCTGACAGACGGTACGGAGCTGGTCGATCGCCTGCCCTGGAACGATCCCCAGGCGCTTCTCGATCACGCAGAGACCTTCGGCGAGGCCACCGCCGCGATCATCGTGAACCCGCTCGATCAGGGGCCGCTCGTACCGACCACCGCCGCTTCGCAGGACTTCGTCGCGGCCATGCACACGGTGCGCGAGCGCTTCGGCGTTGCGCTCATCCTCGACAGCGTCCGCCACGGCTTCCGGCTGCACCCGGACGGTTGCCAGCACGCGATCGGCCTGGAGCCCGACCTGCTGACGCTCGGCAAGGCGCTCGGCAACGGCCACGCGATCTCCGCCGTGCTCGGCGTGGAGGGCCTGCGCAAGGCGGCTCGGCGCATGCTGTTCACGAGCACCTACATGTTCGAGAGTCCGCCCATGCGTGCGGCCACGAAGGTGCTGGAGATCTACGACCGCGACGACGTCTTCGCGCACCTCGAGGCCACCGGCCGGCGCCTCTGCGAGGGCCTGCGCGACGCGGCCGCGGAGGCCGATCAGCGCGTCGTGCTGAGCGGCCCGCCGACCATGCCCTCGCTACTTTTCGCGGACGACGGCGAGCTCGCGAAGGGGCGCGCCTTCTGCCGCGCCATGGCGGCGCAGGGCGTGCTCTGGCATCCGCTGCTCAACCACTTCGTCAGTGCCGCCCACGGCGAGGCGGCGGTCCAGACCACGCTCGCGGCGGCGCGGGCCGCCTTCATTCGTCTGTCCGAACGGGAGTCCGCCTCATGAAGGTCCTGCTCGCCGGTGGTACCGGCCTGGTCGGCGGCCACGCGATCCGCCGCCTCCTCGAGCGCGGCCACGAGGTGACCGGCGTCGGTCGCCGCGGCAGCGGCGAAGCGACGGACGAACTGGTGGTCGATTTCACGGCGCTGCCCGAACTCCCCTTCGCCGACGCCGCCGTGTGCACACTCGGGACGACCCGGGCGAAGGCGGGGAGTCGCGACGCCATGCGCGCCGTCGACTTCGACGCGGTGCTCGCCTTCGCGGAGGCGGCGCATGCGGGCGGGGCGCGGCACTTCGTGCTCGTCACCAGCGTCGGCGCCGATGCGTCGGCACGCGTGCACTACGCGCGCATGAAGGGTCAGGTGGAACGGGCCGTCGAGCGCGTCGGCTACGAGGGACTCGACATCCTGCAGCCCGGTCTGCTCATCGGTGCGCGCGATGAGATGCGCCCGGTCGAAGGCATGCTCCAGCACCTGAGTCCCTTCGTCTCGCCGCTGCTGGTGTCATCGCTCGATCGCTACGGCGGCATCCCGGCGACCACCGTCGCCTGGGCCATCGTCGAGGCCGTGGAGCGCGGTCCCGCGGGCGTCCATCGCCACGAGAATCGCTCCATCCGCCTGCTCGCAGGGCGCGACTGAGCCATGCGCGATCGCGCGCTCACACCACTGTGCGGAGCGCTGCGCTGATGAAATCACCACGACAGGCCGAAGCGTCGCAGCAGGCCCGCGGCTACACGCTCATGATGCTCGTGGTGGTGTTCGCCTCCTCGCACCTCGACCGCAACATCATGGGGATCCTCGCGGAGCCGATCCGCCTCGAGCTCGGCCTCACGGACGGCCAGCTCGGCGCCATGACCGGCTTCGCCTTCGCGGCCTTCTACGCGACGCTCGGCATGCCCATGGCGCTGTGGGCGGACCGGCACAACCGCCGCAACCTCATCGCCCTGTCGATCGCGCTCTGGAGCGCCATGACCGCCTTCGGCGGCCTGGCGCAGAACTACTGGCAACTGCTGATCGCGCGCGTGGGGGTCGGCGTGGGCGAGGCGGGCTCGAATCCGCCCTCGCACTCGATCATCGCGGACCTCTACGCGCCGCACGAACGCGCCACGGCCATGGGCATCTTCGGCACGGGCGTGAGCATCGGCGTGCTCCTCGGGTTCCTGGTCGGCGGCTGGATCAACCAGCTCGTGGGCTGGCGCGAGGCCTTCCTGATCGTCGGTCTGCCGGGGCTGATCATCGCGCTGCTCGTGCGCTTCACAGTGGCCGAACCGCATCGCGGCGCCTCCGAGGGACTGGTGGCCGACGGCCTCGCATCGCCCTTCCCGGAGACGCTCCGCTTCCTGCTCGCCGACCGCGTGCTGCCGCTGGTGATGCTCGGCAGCGCCTGCTGCGCCTTCGTGGGCTATGCCCTCGTGCTCTGGCTGCCGGCCTTCTTCGTGCGCACCCACGGGCTCGGCACGGGGCAGATCGGCACCATGTTCGCCCTCATCGCCGGCCTGTTCGGCGCCATGGGCGTCTACGCCACGGGGCGCATGGCCGACGCGCTCGCCACGCGCGGCGAGGGCTGGCGCATGCGCATCCTCGCCCTCGGGCTCCTGTGCGCGGCGCCGTTGCTGCTGGTGACCGTATCGGCGGCGTCGCCCTGGCTCGCCTTCGCGGCCTTCACGATTCCGGCCATCGCCGGCGCCTTCCAGGTCGGCCCCTGCTTCGCGCTGATCCAGACGCGGACGCCGCTCGACAAGCGAGCCGTGGCCGCGTCGGTGAATCTGTTCATCACCAACATCGTCGGCCTCGGCGTCGGCCCGCTCTACGTCGGCCTCGTCTCCGATGCGCTGGCGCCGAGCGTGGGGGCGGCGTCCCTCGCCTGGGGCCTGGCGTCGCTGGTGTTCGTCTATGCATTCGGCGTCGCGGTCTTCCTCCTCGCCGCGGCGCGCATCGACGAGGAAACCGCTGCGGTCCCCGGCGCCCCCTGAAGGGCGCCGGGCAGAGCGTCATCCGTCCTCGAGCGGGCGCTTGCGTCCTGTGACCATGCCGCGAACCAGGTTCTCTCGGTGCGCGAAGCTCGATGCGGCCACGCCGAGGACGTGGAGCAGGGCCAGGGCGAGGGTGGCGTTCGCGAACAGCTCGTGAATCTCCTCGAGGAATTCCTCGCCGCCGTCGTGTTCGTCCTCGTCAGCGTGTTCACGGTGCGCTTCGTAGCGCGCCTGCCCGCCGCCAGTGGCCACGGCGTCCTGCGCCGGCGCGAACCAGAGCGCGAGCGGGCCCTCGCCTTCCTCCAGGGCGAGCAGCGCCATGCCGGAGCCCGTCGTCCCGAGCAGGGCGACGAGCAGGGCGATCGCCATGGCCCCGCCTGCCGGGTTGTGTCCGAGATGGCGACGACTTGTGCCGCTGGCGAGTCCCTTCAGATAGTCGAGGACGGCCGCCGGGCCGGGCGCGAAACTCGCGAACCGCGCCTCGCGAAGGCCGACGAAACCCCAGATCAGGCGCAGCGCGACGAGCCCCGCGACGACATAGCCGGCCCACTCGTGAACGAATTCCGATTCTTCGGCGCTGAACCAGGCGACGGCCACGCCGAGCACCAGGCCCCAGTGGACGAGACGCACGATCGGGTCCCACACCTTCACGGTCTCGGCCGTGCTTCCGTGATGCTGTATGTCGTTCATGGTCGTTGCTCCGACCGCTGGATGAGAAACCCAGCTTCGCGCCGGCGCCGGTGGTCGCGCATCCGCCGGACGCCGCATGGATCGCGGTCGGGGCGCGCTGCGTCGAATGACGTATGGCCGCCGGTGGCCCCGGCGCTTCCCCGGACGGGAGCAGCGCGGGAACATGGGCGCCGAGGGACGCACAGAAGGGGAGACCGCCATGACCGACGCCGCCCGGCAGCCCAAACCCGCGACCGAGGCCACGCGCCGGTCCCACCAGCGCTTCCGCGAACTTCTCGATTTCGAGGACCGGCGCAGCTTCGAGGACGCGCAGCGCGGCTTCCTGGCGAGCCTGGAGCCCATGACCATCGCCCATGGCGCCCAGGCACGGGCGGTGCTCGACCTCGAACCGCTCGCGTTCCTCGACGGCGAGGCGCCGGACACGGTGAACCCCTCGCTCTGGCGCATGGCGCAGCTCAACACGCGGCACCACGGGCTCTACGAGGTCGTCGACGGCATCTATCAGATCCGTTCCTTCGACATCGCCAACATGACCCTCGTGCGCGGCGAGACGGGCTGGATCGTCATCGATCCGCTCACGTCCGCGGAGGCGGCCGCGGCCGGTCTTCGCCTGGCGAACGAGACGCTAGGTGAACGACCCGTGGTGGCCGTGATCCACACGCACAGTCACATCGACCACTACGGCGGCGTGCTCGGTGTCATCACGGCGGAGCAGGCCGCATCGGGCGAGGTGCCCGTGCTGGCGCCGCCGGACTACGTGAACGAAGCGCTGTCCGAGAACGTCGTTGCGGGCAACGCCATGCTGCGGCGCGCCACCTACATGTACGGCGTGTTCCTGCCGCCCTCGCCCACGGGCTTCGTCACCAACGGCCTCGGCGTGAACACCTCGGCGGGCAGCGTCGGCTTCGTCGTGCCAAACGACACCATCATGGCGACGGGCGAGACGCGCGTCCTCGACGGCGTGGAGATCGAGTTCCAGCTCGCCATGGGCTCGGAAGCGCCCTCGGAGATGGTGTTCTACTTCCCGCGGTTCCGCGCCCTGTGCACCTCGGAGATCACCTCGCACCACCTGCACAACGTCTATACGCCGCGCGGGGCGCAGGTCCGCGACGCGCTGGCCTGGTCGCAGCAGATCGGTGAAATGATCGAACGCTACGGCGATCGGTTGGAGGTGCAGTTCGCCTCGCACCACTGGCCGATCTGGGGCCGGGAAGACGCCGTCGCCTATCTCGAGAAGCAGCAGGACCTCTACAAGTTCGTCCACGACCAGACGCTGCGTCTCGCGAATCACGGCTATACGAAGGAGGAGATCGCCGAGCAGCTCGAGCTGCCCGCTGCGCTCGGCCGCGAGTTCTTCAATCGCGACTACTACGGCACGCTCTACGCCAACGCGCGCGCCGTCTACGTGAAGTACCTGGGCTTCTTCGACGGCAATCCGGCCACGCTCCATCCGCTGCCGCCGCGCGAGGCGGGCGCGCGCTATCTCGCCTACATGGGCGGGGCCGACGCCGTGGTCGAGCGGGCGCGCGCAGACTTCGAAGCCGGGGACTACCGCTGGGTCGTGGAGGTGCTGAACCACGTGATCATGGCGGAGCCCGGGCACGAGGCCGCGAAGCTGCTGCAGGCTGATGCCCTCGAACAGCTCGGTTATCAGAGCGAGTCGGGGCCCTGGCGCCACTTCTATCTCACCGGCGCGCGCGAGCTGCGAAGCGGACTCTACGGCGAGTCCTGGTGGGCCCCCTCACCGAGCGTCGCGCGCAACATGCCACTCGAGAACGTCTATCAGCTCGCGGGCGTGCGCTTGAACGCGAAGCGCGCCGACGGCGTCGCGCTGTCCCTGAACCTGGCCTTCAGCGACGCGGTGCCGGCGATCCTCGTCGTCCGGCATTCGGTGCTGCACGTGTTCCCGGATCGGCAGGCGGAGACAGCGGACGCGACGCTGCGGCTCGCCGCGACGGATCTGAAGCTGCTGCTCTGTGGCGTCACCACGGCCGAGGCGCTCGCGGAGGAGGGCAGGCTGCAGATCGAGGGCGATCAGGAGGCGCTGACGCGTCTGCTCTCGCTTCTCGACCGCTTCCCGCGGTGGTTTCCCATCGTCACGCCGCGCGACTGATACCTGCGACCGGGCCTGCGCGTTCACGGAGGGCCTAGGGGCTCTCCGGAAACACGCAGGACGGACAGCCGTCGCGCGCCACTTCGGCCTCGGCGGCGCGCCGGTCCGCATCGAACTGGTACTGGGGTGTGTCGAAGCGTTCGAGGCGGAAATCGTCGCGCCCGACCCGCTCGGCGATCTTCCAGGCGTCGTCCGCGTCCCAGGTGTAGTCGAGCCTGTGGATCGACCCCGGCGTGTCGATGGACTCGAGCGCGTCGAGCGTGTCCGCCATGATGCGGCGCTGCTCCATCGGGTCGTCGGCCCGGCCAGCGGTGTGTCCGAGCGGATAGTCCAGGAACACGGCCCGAGGCGGATTCACGGCGGCCGTGATCGAACGGGCGCTCGACATGCAGATCGTCGAGATACCCCGGGCTTCCAGTTCGCGTGCGATCAATCCCACGGATTGATGGCAGACGGGTCAGACCGGAACGAGTACGACCGCGTCGAGCGCGTCCGCTTCGGCGCGCTCCGCGAGTGCCGGCGCCAGCACGTCGCGGACCTTGCGCTGCGAATAGATGCCGCCCATGAAGGTCCAGGCCGTCGCATTCAGTTCGCCGATGCGGCCGCTCGCCTCCGCTTCGCGCAGGGCCTCGATGGGGAACACGACGTTCGGGTCCCGCCGCGCATCGGTCTGGTCGTAGGCGAAATGCGTGATGCGCAGTTCGTCCCGTGGCACGTCCTTCGGGATCTCGCGGAAGCTGCAGTCGTCGCGATAGTGGAAGGCGATCTGGCCCTCGCGATAGATGCCGCCGGACGCGACGAGCCCGACCTTCGCGTCCGCGAGCGGCTTGGCGAGCGGCGTGAACGGCGGCGGCTCCTCGATGTGCGCCCAGGCGTAGGGCGTGTAGCCGAGCGCGTCGTAGCGCTGACGCGTCTGCTCGATGTAGTCGATCGGTGTGCTGCTCAATCCCGGCTCCTCACGCGTGGCGCGTGCTTCCGTGGGCATGCGCGGAGAGTCTCTTCGAATCGATCGGACCGGGCAAAGCCGAGGATCAGGACCGGCGTCCCTCGTGCCTCTTTGCCGTATCCGCCTCGGTCTGCTTCCCCCGCCCCGCGATCGGCACCACCAGCTCGATGACCTGCGCCACGAGTTCGTCGAGCGCACGCTCGCCGCGCGGTGGCTCGAACATGGGGTCGTTCATGAGCTGGGCCGCGCCCCAGGGGACGGCGTGCGTGTAGAGCGTGAGGAGCTCCGGATCCACGTCCGGGTGCCGGCCCGCCGCCTGCGTGGCCAGCACCGCATCGCGCACCATGCGCTGCGTCTCGCGCATGCGCGCGGACAGCCCCGGGTCCGCGAGGCGCGTGACGTCGGGGTGGGTGATCACGCGGAACAGCGTGCGGTGCGTGAGCGCCCAGCGCAGGTAGCCCCGGCCCATGGCGTTGAGCTGGATCCAGGGGTCGTCGTCGGCGGCGGCCATGGTGTCCAGCGTCGCCGCCAGGGCCTCCCGGAAGCCCTGCTCGGCGAGCGCCGCGATCAGCGCCTCGCGGGTGGGGAAGTGGCGATTGGGCGCGCCGTGCGAGACGCCGAGGTCCCGGGCGAGGCCGCGCAGCGTGAGCGCTTCGAGACCGCTCTCCTCGATGACCTCCGCCGCACGCTCGAGCAGTGCGTCTCGCAGGGCGCCGTGATGATAGGGGGCGCGCGCGTTGGCCTTCGCGGTGCTCACGGTCTCAGAGCCCTCCCAGATCGCAGCCCTTGCGCTCGAGGACCGGTCTCAGGGCGCGAAAGGCCGCAGGCGTCTGCATGAGCGGGATGGTCGGATAGAGGTGATGGACGATGTGGTACTGCATGCCGCCCGAGAGCACGTTGCCGAGGAGGCTTCGGAAGGCGCGCGTTTCGCGATAGCGGCCCTGCTCCGTGCCCGGGTGGTGGGGCATCCAGGACAGGTAGAACTGGATCCAGAGCAGCGCGACGTGGCGCGGCAGCCACCAGAGCAGGGCGGCCTCGAGGGCGGAGCCCGACCAGGCCATGGCGAAGAGGAACAGCACGAAGAAGACCTGATAGCCGATCGCCTGTTTCACGAGATCGGTCCGGCCGATGCGCACCAGGGTCTCGGCGTAGGCGTTGCCGCCGGGCGAGCCGATGCGCTTGCCGAGGAAGCCGAGCGCGGACTCCGTGTGCACGTCGTAGTCCGGGTCCAGCTCGGGATCGTTCGTGTGCCGGTGATGCTCGAAGTGCGTGTGGCGCAGTACGAGGAAGGACTGCCACATGGGAATGAGCGACACCCAGCCGAGCAGTTCGTTGAGCCAGCGCAGCCTGTGCCCCCTGCGCGCGATGATGCTGTGCTGCGCGTCGTGCGAGGGCAGGTAGGAGAGCGCAACGTTCAGCGTCGCGATGGGGAAGGCGACCCAGAGCGGCAACAGCCCCGTGAACACGAGCGGCCAGAGCGAGAGCCAGACCAGCGTGTTCGAGAAGCCCCAGAGGATCACGCCCCAGGGGAAGATGCGCGTGAACGGGGCGGCGAGGCGGCGCTCCATCGCGTCGAGTTCGTCCTCGGTGGCCGCGGCGACGTCCATCACGGGTTCGAGCTGTGCCACAGCCAGCCTCCCCTGAATTGGGCGACGGTGCCGAGCGTGAGCGCGACGGCGAAGCCGAGGGCGAGATTCGGGACGCCGTCGAGGGCGACGCCCGCGGCGTCGAGCGTCTGGGCGGTCAGCGGGGCGAGGAAGCCGATGGCGAAGACGATCGGCGAGAAGAGCAGCTTGAGTGCCTGCATGGTCTGGGGAGGCCTCACTGTGAAGTCATGTAGACAGCGCCTACTTGGCGGGATGCAGCTTGCGCTGGAATGTAGGCGGCGTCAACATCGGGTGCGGCCCATACGGGAGAAGCGTGCATGAAGCTCGACATGGGACCGGAGCTGGAAGCCTTCCGCGCGGAGGTCCGCACCTTCCTCGCCGAGGCGCTCACGCCGGAACTGCGCGAGGCGGGCCGCAAGCGCACGAGCGTCTGGCAGGAGATCCGCTCCGCCATCGCCTGGCAGAAGGCACTGCATGCGCGCGGCTGGGGCGGCGTGGACTGGCCCGAGGAATACGGCGGTACGGGCTGGTCCGTGGCGCAGCGCTACGTGTTCGCGGAGGAGTGCTCGCGGGCCGATGCGCCGGGGCTCGTGCCCATGGGCGTGAAGATGTGTGCGCCCATGCTCATGGGCTTCGGCACGGCCGCGCAGAAGGCCTACTACCTGCCGCGCATCCTCGATGGCACGGACATGTGGTGCCAGGGCTACTCGGAGCCGGGCGCGGGTTCCGACCTGGCTTCGCTGAAGACCATGGCCATCTCGGACGGAGACGACTACGTCGTCAACGGCACTAAGATCTGGACGAGCTACGCCCAGCACGCGAACCGCATGTTCGCGCTCGTGCGTACGCGCACCGAGGGCAAGCCGCAGGAGGGCATCTCCTTCCTGCTCCTCGACATGGACACGCCCGGCATCACCGTGAAGCCCATCATCAACCTCGAGGGCACGCACGAGCTCAACCAGGTGTTCTTCGACGACGTGCGCGTGCCCAAGGCGAATCGCGTCGGCGAGGAGAACCAGGGCTGGACCGTCGCCAAGTACCTGCTTCAGTTCGAGCGCACGGGCATGTCCTCCATCGAGCTGAGGCGGCAGCTGCAGCGGGTCGCCGAGATCGCCCGGCAGGAGACGCAGGACGGTGCGCGGCTCGCCGACGACCCGGACTTCCTGCGTGAACTCCACGAACTCGAGATCGCGGCGCTCGCCATGGAGACGTCGGAAAAGCGCGTGCTCGCCGACATCGGCTCGGGCAACGCGCCCGGCCCCGTGTCGTCCGTGCTGAACGCCGGCGGCGCGGAGACCATCCAGCGCGCCGAGACCTTCGCCGTGCAGACGCTCGGCTGGTACGGCGTGCCCTACGAGCTCGCGCGTCTCGAGGTGGGCTTCAACGGCCCGCCGCTCGGTCCTGCGGACGCCATGCCGATCCTCGGGACCTGGCTGAACAACCGCATGCGCACGATCGCGGGCGGTTCTTCCGAGGTGCAGCGCAACATCGTCGCGAAGGCGATCCTGGGTCTCTGAAGCCGCGCCGGGAACGATCCGAGGGCGCCCTGGCGCGCCCGTCGGCAGAACGACGCGAGGTGTCCGCATGACCGAGTTCTATACCGAGGCGCAGCTCGAGCTGCAGCAGGCCTTAGGCACGCGCGCCCTCGCCGAGCGCCTCGAGGCCGCGATCGTCACGCCGGAACTGACGGCTGAGCAGATCGACTTCGTCCACGCGCGGGACATGTTCTTCCTGTCCACGGTCGACGCCGACGGCTTTCCCTCCGTGAGTTACAAGGGCGGCGCCCCGGGCTTCGTGCGCTGCATCGACGCGGGGACCCTGGTGTTCCCGAACTACGATGGCAATGGCATGTTCCTCTCGCTCGGCAACGTGGTCGACCGCGGCCGGGTGGGGCTGCTGTTCGTCGACTTCGAGGCGCCTCATCGCATCCGAGTCCGGGGCGATGCGCGGCTAGTGCGCGAGGGTCCGCTGCTCGCGAGCTATCCGGGCGCCGACGCCGTCGTGGAGGTGCGCGTCGAGCGTGCCTGGGAGAACTGCCCGCGCTACGTGCATCGCATGGAGCGCGTGGAGCGCTCCCGCTACGTACCGGACGCGGCCGGGGAGGCACCCTTCCCGGCCTGGAAACGCATCGACGTCATGCAGGACGTGCTCGGCGGCAACGACAGAGCCAAGGCGCAGGGGGCCGGCCTGATCACGGCGGCGGACTATGAGGCCCTGATGCAGGCCGAGCGCGGCTGATCACCACATGCGCGGTTTCGCGTACTCCGCGTAGCCTGCGTCGTAGGACTCGGCGTCGAAGCCCTCGTTCACCTCGCGCAGGAAGGCGCCTGCCGTGGGCAGTCCCTCGAGGTCGTGCTCGGCAGACCAGAGCTTCGAGCGCATGAGTGCCTTCGCGCACTGGAAGTAGACCTCCGCGATCTCGACCACGGCGACGGTGCGCGGCGTCTTGCCGTTCCGCTCGAAGCGCGCGCAGAGGCCGGTATCGGCCGTGAGCTGTGCCCGGCCGTTCACGCGCACCACGGTGTCGCTTCCGGGGATCATGAACATGAGGCTCACGCGGCCGTCCCGGACGATGTTCTTCAGCGAATCCATGCGGTTGTTGCCGCGCCAGTCGGGCAGCAGCAGCGTCCTCGCGTCGGCGACCTGCACCACCGGGTCCACGTCGCCGCGCGGGCTCGCGTCCGTACCCTCCGGCCCGACCGTCGTCAGGATGCAGAAGCGTGACCGGTCGATCCACGCGCGATAGGCGGGCGTGAGCCCGGGCTGCACCTTGGTCAGCGCGGCGGGTACGGCGGCATCGTAGAGCGCTTCGAGCGCCTCGATCGAGTCGATGGTCTCCATGGTCGTCGCGTTCCCTACATGGCCCGCATGAAGCGGCCTGACATCTGCAGATACCCGTTCGGGTCCGGATGCTCGGCCCACACCGCCTTCCACTCCGGGCTCTCGATGGCGGCCCGGAACCCTTTCGCCCGCGCCTCCATGTCGGCCCAGCGGATGATCCAGGTGACGTTCGCCGAGCCGATCGGCGAGTCGATCGGCTGCGAGCCGGTAATCTCCGGCGCGATGCCCTGATCGACCCAGAAGCCGAGCAGGTCCATGTGTGCGCGCAGCACCGGGACGGCCTTCTCCGCCCAGAGCAGGTATTCGTCGAAGATGTCCGTTCGATAGTGGTAGTCGCGGATCTCGTGGATCACGGTAGTGCCCTCCCCTCGGTCTTCGTTCAGCTCTGCGACGCCACGTAGGCGAAGAAGCTCTCGCGGTTCGCTTCCATGTCGGCGTCCACGCGCTTCGACTCGGGCAGCTCGGCCATGCGCTCGACCCAGGGGCCGAGGCCGTCGATCTCGCCGACGATGTCGCGCTTCAGCATGCGTGCGCCGAGGCCGACCACCGCGAGGACGTAGCGCACGTAGATGTCGGCCATGGTGAAGGTCTCGCCCGTGAGCCAGGGTCCGATCTCGCAGAGCGCGTTCATGCTCGCCACGCCGCGGTCGACGACGCCGCCCACTTCCGCGAGGAGCGCGTCCGGAGGCGTGCTGTTAGTGAAGCCGAAGGGCAGCAGGCGTCGGCAGGGCAGCTCCAGGTAGAGCTCGGACATGTGCATGATCTGACGCACGTGGTTGCGCGCCCAGGGATCGGCCGGGAACAGCGGCTTCTCCGGGTAGGCGTCCTCGATGTACTCGCACAGGACCGCGGCTTCGGACAGGTGCTGGCCGTCGGCCGTGGTCAGCGACGGCACCTTCTTCGCCGGGCTGAACTGCTCGTAGCCGTCGGCTGACGGGTAGACGAGGTCCTCGGCGAACTCGACGCCCTTGTACAGCAGCGCGTGCTTCGGAATGTTGTAGTAATTGCTATAGGAGAAGCCGTGGAGCGTGAGCATGTGTCCCCCTTCCCGGAACGCGGTGCTGGCATGAGGGCGACGACGCTAGCGCGTTCGCCGCAGTGGTGCCACGCACCGCGCCAGGGCTCGGCGCCATGACGGATCAGGACGCGCTGCAAGCACTCGCCCGCTCTGTCGGCGCGCGCCTCGTCGAACGCGGCGAGACGGTCGCGCTTTGCGAGACGGCCGCGGGTGGCCTCGCCTCTGCGGCGCTGCTGGCGGTGCCCGGTGCCTCGGCGTTCTTCGTCGGCAGCGCCGTCGCCTACTCGCGAAAGAGCCGCCACGCCCTGCTCGATCTTCATGGCGCCGACGTCGAGGGGCTCGAGCCCATGAGCAAGGAGATGGGGCTTGTCTTCGCGGCGCGAACACGTGAGCGCATGGGGTCGAGCTGGGGGCTCGCCGAGCTCGGGATCGCCGGGCCTGCTGGCTCGCCCTACGGCGGGCCGGCCGGTGTCGCGCTGGTGGCCGTGGACGGGCCGCGGCTGCTCGCGCGTCGCGTCGAGACGGGCAGTGCGGACCGGGCCGCGAACATGCGTGCGTTCGCTGCAGCGATGCTCGAGGTGCTGGCGGACGCGCTCGGGGACTGAGAGGGCCGTCCTCGACTGATCGATGGTCCGAAGAAACTCGGCAGGTCACACTCACATCGATAGGTTGACCAAATCAGAGGGTTACGCTCTTGCCGCATCGAGATGATCCTGCTCGGGGCGCGCACGAGCCGGTGCGCTCGCATGTGATCGTCATTGACGCCGAGGAGACCGGCGCGGCAGCGCTGAATGCTGTAGAAAGCCGCTGATGAAGATTCCGCCTCGCCTTCAGCCGCTGGTCGACGAAGGGCTCGTCGATGCCGTCGTGGACCGCCTCATGAGTGGCAAGGAGGCTGACGTCTTCGTGGTCCGCTGCGGCGGCGAGCTGCGCTGCGCCAAGGTCTACAAGGACGCCGCCAAGCGATCCTTCAAGAAGGCCGCGACCTACGCCGAGGGCCGCCGCTCGCGCAGCGGTCGACGCCAGCGAGCCATGGAGCGCGGCTCTCGCTACGGGCGCGCCGAGCGCGAGTCGGCCTGGCAGAGCGCGGAGATCGACGCCCTGCGGCGCCTGGCGAACGCCGGCGTGCGGGTCCCCGAGACCTACGGGGTGCTCGACGGCGTCCTGCTCATGGAACTGATCATGGGCGATGACGGCCTGGAGGCCCCGCGCCTCGGTGAGATCTCCATGGACCGCGAGCAGGCGCTCGAGGATCACGCGATCATGCTCGGCTACATCGTCACGATGCTGTGCGAGGGCCTGATCCACGGCGACTTGTCGCCGTTCAACGTGCTCGTCGATCCGGAAGGCCCGGTGATCATCGACCTGCCTCAGGCGATCGACGCCTCCGCCAACAACAGCGCCCGCGCTTTCCTGATCCGCGACGTGACGACCATCAACGAGTACTACGCCGAATTCGCGCCGGAACTGAAGGGCCTGCGCTACGGCGAGGAGATCTGGGCCCTCTACGAAGACGGCGGTCTGCATCCGGAAGTGACCCTCACCGGCGCGTTCGAGGATCCCGACGGGCCTGCCGACATCGACGCCGTGCTGGCCGAGATCCAGGCGACCCTCGCGGAGGAGGAGGCGCGGCGCGAACGTACCGCTGCGGAGAACGAGGACGAGGAGGGCGGCGAGCCGCCGCCACCCTGGCTGCAGGGCTGAACGAACGGCATGCGTCGGTCCTCGTATCTCGCTGGACACCCACGTCGATGAGCCAACCGAATCAGTGACGTGTGCTCCTGGTTGGAACAACCGTCCAGGGGACTACTCCTAAAACCCGACCCGCCACGCGCGCCTCGATCTGCATGGCGCCGCCGGCCGTCGCGGCCATGCTCGTCAGTACCCGTCGTCGCTGCCTGTCGACCTCTGTCACGTGCCCGCCTCTCGTGGGTCGGCGCCACCGCGGTCGCGGCGCGCCCCTGTTCGGAGTGTCTCAGGGGACGAAGCGTCGCAGTTCTGGCTGGCCGAACTGGTTCGCGTAGGCATGCAAGGCCGGCGCGCCACCGAGATGCATGAGCAGAACGCGCTCCCCTCGCATGAGGCTGCCGCGGCGCGCGAGTTCCATCAGCCCCCGCACGGCCTTGCCTTCGTAGACCGGATCGGCGACGAGGCCCTGCGTCTTCGCGAGGAGGCGAATGCCGTCGAGGGTCGCGTCCTCGGCCTTCCCGTAGGGGCTCTGGTCCACGGCGAGCACCTCCACGTCGCCCGGGCCGACGCGCGCCGCGGCGCCGAGCATCTCGAGCGTCTCGTTCGCGAGCACGCGCACCCGCCGTTGCTTGATCTCTGTTTCCTCGTCGTCGGCGACGCCGGTCACGCGCATGGACACGCCGAGCGCGGCGAAACCTGCCAGTAGCCCCGCCTGCGTGCTGCTGCTCCCGGTGCAGTGCACGATCCGGTCGAAGGGCCGCTCGAGCGCTTCGCTCTGTCGAGCGATCTCCAGTGCGCAGGCGACATAGCCGAGGCTTCCCAGTCTGTGTTCCGAGGCGCCGCCGGGAATCGCATAGGGGCGCCGTCCCTCGCGGCGCAACTGCTCGCAGAACCCCTCCAGCGGCCCCTGGTCCTCGATGGGTCTCGGCGTTTCCTCGACGTGCAGGTCGGCGCCCATGAGGTGGCTCAGGAGCAGGTTGCCCACCTGGCGGTAGTGCGGCCCGGCGTCCTCGCTCCAGGCGAAGTGCAGCAGGGCGCAGCGCAGCCCGATGGCGGCCGCCACGGCGGCGGTCTGCCGCGTATGGTTCGACTGGATCGCGCCGATCGTGACGAGCGTATCGGCGCCGCGCTCCAGTGCGTCGCCGGCGAGGAACTCGAGCTTCCGGGTCTTGTTGCCGCCGCCCTCGAAGCCCGTCATGTCGTCACGCTTGATCCACAGTTCGCACTGCTCGAAGCCGGAGCCGAGGGCGTCCGCGAAGCGTTCGAGGCGATGAATCGGCGTCGGCAGCACGGCTACCCTCGCGCGCGGGTAGTCAGCGAGGCGCGCTGCGAGGCGATCGGCTGACCAGCTCATGCGATTCCCTTCGGCAGCAGTGTGTGCGATTCGATCATGCGTCCAGGGAGATGCCGTCACGATCGCGCCGGGCGGCGCCTCTCACCGCGCGTGCTCGACGACCCCCGCGAGAAAGCGCTCCGCCCCGCCCGGCACGAAGCCCGTGCAGAAGGTCAGCGAACCCGGCAGATCCGTTGCCGTCTCCAGCCAGGGCACGAGCTGCGGACTGTCGTCGGGGTTGCCCTGCGTCGCCGCGACCTCGACTTCCCGGATGCGCCAGCCACGCCGCTCGGCAGTGATCAGCTCCGGCGAGCGGATCCAGCAGATCGCCGCCGAATCCCAGGGATGGAAGCCTTCGTCGGCCGGGAAGGTCTCGGTCCAGTGCGCGAGCCAGGCCCGCGCGCCGTCGTCGAGCCAGCGCGCGAGCGGCGTGCCGTGGGCGGCGACGGCGTCGAGGTGTGCGGCGGTCATCTCGATGGGGCTCGACAGCTCGAAGCCCGCGCACACCACGGGGACGCCCGACTCGAGCAGCACGCGCGCCGCGCGCGCGTCGTTCTCGAAGTTGAAGTCGCGGACCGGGCCGACGGCGCCGAGGTAGAAGGGCGTCTCCTTCGTGCGTCCGCCGACGATCACCACCTCCTCGATGCGCGGCGCGAGCTCCGGGTGGCGCAGCAGCAGCGTACCGAGATTGCCGAGCGGGCCGAGCGCGGCGATCTTCGCCGGCCCCGCCTCGAGCAGTTCGCGCAGCAGCCGCGTGGCAGCGGTCTCGTCGGGCAGGCCTTCGTCCGGGATCGCTGCGGCCTCGCCGGCGGCGATGGGTACGTCGGCGCCGGCGAGCCGTACGGTTTCCTCGGCGATCCTGACGGCCGGTTCGAGGGGCGCGTTGCCGAAGGTGACGGTGATGCCGCGCAGATCGAGGTCCGGCGCGCCGAGCGCCTCGGCGATGGCGAAGGCGTCGTCGACGTCGCGCGGGCGCCCGTCGTGGATCACGCCGAGGGCCGGGTCCGTGTCGATGATGAGGGGCGTCGCCATGGTCAGGGGCTCGCCGGCGGATCGACGAAGATGTCGAGGGGCAGCACGGCCGTGACGCCGTAGTTCGGGACGTCCACGAGCTGGCCGATACGCACGTCGGCCGCGACGGAGGCGATGATGTAGGCCTGCTGCCGATCGTACCCGTAGGTCGCGACGATGTAGTCGACGATGCCTTCCACGGCGTTGCGCGCCGCCAGGTTCACGTCGTTCGGCAGGTTCTCGAGGCCGGCGACGGCGTCGCTGCCGAGGTACTCCATGTCCGGCGGTACGGACCCGGCGGCCTTCAGCGGAAAGCCCGTCACGGCGTAGAAGGTCCGCGAGGGGATGTCGAGCAGCGAGGACGGCCCCTCGTAGTGCGGGCCGCGCGAGAGGTCGGGCCCGTCGCGGAGCACTTCCGTGGTCGCCCAGACGTCCGCGGACATCTCGATGGCCGTCCCCGACACCTCGCCGTCGCCCTGCGCGTAGTGCAGATCGCCTATGGCCAGCCCGCAGCCGTCCACGTAGCAGGGCAGGTACACGCTCACGCCGGCCTTGAGATAGCGGATGTCCATGTTGCCGCCGTGCTCGCGCGGCGGAATGGTGCGCAGGCAGGCGCCGGCGGCGGAGCCGTCCTCGCCGCAAACCTGCGCGGGCGAGGCGCTGCCCGGGTCGGGCAGGTTCACGCGGCCGCCTGCGTCCGCCACGGCCTGCTCCCGGGAGAGCATCCTGCGCAGCTGGGTCGGCCCGGGGAGCGTGGTGATCACGCCCGGGAAGCCCGCGTTCGGGATGCGGATGCCCGGCAGCGCGTCCGACTCCGCGTAGTCCCGGTTCAGGCGCCAGAAGATCTGCAGGCCGCCGTCGACGCGATCGGGAATGAAGCCGCCACTGCCGCCGCTCGTCCAGGCCCAGCGGCCCGGGTCGATGGCCTTGAGCGTGACCTTGAGGACGTCGCCGGCGCGAGCGCCCTCGATGTACACGGGACCGGTGACCGGATGGACGCGGCCGAAGTCCATGTTCAGCGGAGGCGGTTCGTCGCCCTGCTCGTCCGCGAGGCCGAGCGAGTCCCGCGCGTCGCGTGTGCGAAAGAGGATGGTCTGGCCCGGGGCCGCGCGCGCCGCCATGGGGATGAGGGGATGCAGGCGGTTGATGCACCCCGGGTCCTCCAGGCAGTCGGCGCCCGTGCCGCCGACCACGACCACGTCCGAGGGCGCGGCGACCGCGTTCATGGCGCCGAGGCACAGCAGGGCGAGCAGGACAGATGCGAGCTTCACGGGGACTCTCCTCGAGGTCTCATGATCCGGAATGGCGGGCGACGGGCGCGCTTCAGTCGTCGATCTCGGGCAGTGCTTCCCATTCCTCCCAGCTCAGGTCGGCGCCGGGGAAGACGGGGTTCTCGAAGGGCCAGGATTCGGCGAGCCAGGCGCGGACGACGGCGCGCAGGCGCGCCTCGTCGAGCCAGGGGAGCTGCGCCGGCGGGCGTGTCCAGAGCATGACGCGGGCGTCGTGGTCGACCTTGCGCGTGGGATAGATGTAGACGCAGCCGATGACGCGGGACTCGTCGAGCTCGACCACCGTGTAGGCGAAGGAGGTGCGGCGCTGGAACTCGCGCTGGTGCCAGCCGAGATCGACGAGATCCTCTTCCAGCGTCAGACCTTCCGGCCAGCTCCTGCCCGGAAACACTTCGTTGCGAAGATGCTCGGCGCTGCTCATGACGGCGTCGTAGTCCTTCACGAGGTCGTTCACGGTGAGCATGCGGAGCCGGTAGCGGTCGGTCTCGAGGACCGCCGGGACCTCGAAGTCGGCCGGGACGAAGGGCCAGGGGGATGCCGCCTGAGCGTGCAGGGCGGTCTGGGCGAGCGCGGCGAACAGGACGGTCGTGAACCAGCGGCGGACGTGCATGGCGTTTCCCTCGGGCGCTCTGCGTCGAGGGGCACGCTAGCAGACCGGTCCCCCTTCGGGGACCGGCCCGTCAGTGCGGATGGATCAGCGGGCGTCCTCGGGCTGGCCGAGAGAGATGGCGCGGCCGGCGACGAGGCGGCCCCGCTCGAAGCGGCCTTCGGGGATGAACAGCGTGCCGTCGGTGCTCACGGCGTTGCCGACGCCTTCGGCCTGGCCGCCCTGGCAGGCCGTGCCGCGCACCATCCAGCTCCGCTCGCCGTGCGCGAGATTGCAGTCGGCGCTGCGCTGGATGGGCTCGCGGTCGACGAGTTCACCGTTCTGCCAGTGCTCGAGCGAGAGCTCGCGGCCCTTCGGCGAGACGCGGACGCCGTAGCCGTGGAACTCGCCGGCCTGGAAGTCGCCGCGGTAGAGGGCGCCGTCGGCGGCGATGAGCGTGCCCTGGCCCTGGCGCTCGCCGTGGGCGAAGCCACCGACGTAGCGAGTGCCGTCTGCCTCCTTCATCTCGCCCCAGCCGTGGCGCTCACCGGCGACGAACTCACCGGTGTAGCGCGCCTTGTCGGGCCAGCGGTAGGTGCCGACGCCTTCCGGGACGCCGTTCACGAGCGGACCGCGGTAGCGGCTGCCGTCGGGGAACTCGACGCGCGCCTCGCCCTCGATGCGACCTGTGACGACCGGACCGCGGTAGCGCATGCCATCGGGCCAGGTCAGTTCGCCCTCGCCGTCGACCTGGCCGTCGAAGAACTCCCCTTCGAACACGCGGCCATCGGACCATTCCATGCGGCCTTCGCCGTGCGGGCTGCCGTTCAGGTTCTGGCCCTCGTAGCTGCCGGTGCTCGTGTCGAGCGTGGCCGTGAGGCGTTCGAAGTCGGCAGCTGCCGGCAGGCCGGTCAGCAGCGTGAGGATCATCAGCAGCGGTGCGAAGGACTGACGTGAGCGGATACGGGTGAAGCGGAAACGTCGGCTCGGTTGCATTGGGGTCTCCAGTTCCTCGTTTTCCTCGCGCCGGGGGCGGGCGCGGCGAGAAGGGAGCATCTTGCGAGCGCGGGGCCGGGCGCACTGTGCGCCGCCGCACACCTGCCCGGCCGCTCGCGCCGTGAAGAGCGCCGCGCGTCGGTTTCGGGCTCCCAAGCGGGTCGCGGACGCCGCGAGGGCCTGCCCCGGAAGGGCGGGCGGCGTTGCGGTTCTACCGCTCGATCAGGACACGGCGCCGAGAACGGCCGCTCTGCCCGCCTCGAGCCAGGCGTCTCGCGTGGCGAGATCGGCCTTCAGCGGCAGCTGTGCCACACCGAGCAGGCGGCGCAGGAGTTCGACGCCCTCGAAGCCGCGGGCGAGGGTCTCGTCGAAGCCGGCGGGTGCGCGGTAGGCATCGAGGGAGAGATCCTCGGAATCCACGAACGCCAGGTGCGCGCGCAACACACCGATATCGAACTCTGCTCGGCCGAGGAAGGCGAACTCCGGATCGATCACGCGGGGGCCGGCCGCGGTGGCGAGCCAGCTGCCTGGGTAGAAGTCGCCATGCAGGAGATTCGAGCCGTCGGCGAGATAGCGTTCGCCCAGTTCGAGCATGGCTTCGCGGAGCGCCGCATCCTCGCGAAAGCGGGCTGCGACCGCCTGCAGTCCGGCACAGTGGGCGTCGACGTCCGGTGCGCTGCCAGGGTCCAGCGGGATCACGAAGAGATGCGCGTGGTTGAGGGCGCGCATGTCCCGGTTCGCGAGGCGCGGCCAGGCAGCGGGGTCCACCTCCAGCGCGTGCAGTGCGGAAAGCCAGGTGAGCAGTGCATCGAGCTCCGTCTGCTGCAGCTGCCGGTCCGCGTAGCAGTCGGTGAAGTCCGCCGCTTCGCCGAGATCCTCCAGCCAGGCGAGGCGGGCGGTCTCGTCCACGGCCCGCAGCTCGGGCATGGCCTCGGCGATCGCGGGTACGGCGGCGGCGAGTCGATAGAAGTCGGCCTCGACGAGGATGCGGTCGGGAGGCGCCGGGATGTTCGGGTACTTCTCCACGAAGGGGCTCGACTGCTTGGCGATGGCACTGCCGGTGCGCCCGTCGGGCGTCCGCCAGCGAACGCGCAGCACGCGGTTCATGTTGCCTTCACCGGCCCGCTCGACGCGTGTCAGCATCGCGCCATCCGGGAGCCAGCCGCGGGCCGAGAGTGCCTCGCGCAGGGCCTCCGGCGCGTCCGGATCGATCCGTTGCTGCATGCCGCTGCCTCCTGCTGTCCCGTGGGCGCATGCTGCCGAGCCGGCCTGCTGCGCCGCAACAGCTTCCTCCTTCGTCGTGCTAGCGTCCGTCGCGATCCGCAGCCACGAACCCCGGAGACCTCTCGCCATGGCGATCTCGCTCTACAGCTTCGTCGACACGTTCAGCCGTGCCCTCGACACCATCGATCACGTCCTGAAGAAGGGCGAGGAATTCGCGGCTGCCGAGGGCGTCGATCCGGAGTCGATGCTCGACTGGCGCCTCGTCGAAGACATGAACCCGCTGCGCTTCCAGCTCGCGATCGTCGTCAACTTCTCCCGGTCGTGGATCTCGCTCGGCGCGGGGGTGGAGGCGCCGGCCGCGATCGAGGACTCGCTCGATCTCGCGGGGTTCCATGGCGCGATCGCCGAAGCGAAGGCGTTCCTGGCGGGCCTCACGCCGGAGCAGTTCGCCGGGCGCGACGAGCTCGAACATACGCATACGCTCGGCAACGAGCTGACGCTGACCATGCCGATCGAGCAGTGGCTGCGCGTGTTCGCACTCACCAACATCCATTTTCACATGTCCATGGTCTACGGAATCCTGCGTGCTCGGGGCGTGCAGATCGGCAAGGTCGATCTGTTCTCGAGCGGCGTCTGAAGGAGACCCGAGCGCGTCTCGGACGGAGCGGGAGGCGAGATGGTTCGAGGTGGATGCAACTGCGGCGCCGTCGCCTGGGAGGTCGATGGTGCGCTCGGCGAGATCTACGTCTGCCACTGTTCGATCTGCCGACGCTGGACGGGCACGAACGGCGTCGCGGTCATCGTCGTGCCGAAGGAGTCATTCCGCTGGCTGCGCGGTGAAGCGTCGGTCCGGTCCTGGCGCAAGCCGGACGCGGACTGGGCCTCCTCCTTCTGCAACGTCTGCGGCTCGGCGCTGCCGGGCGAGAACGATGCAGAGCGCATGTTCGTGCCAGCGGGTGCCATCACCAAGGGCGGCGAGGGGTTAGTGGTGGCGGACCACATCTTCGTGGATTCGCGTGCGCCCTGGGACGTGATCGGTGACGGCGGCCGGCAGCATGCCGGACACCTCGAGCGGTGACGGGGCGCTGGTGGTGCTGAACGGGGCCGCCGTTCCGGGCGGCGCGAACGCCCCCGCAGCCATCGACACGGAGCGTCTGCGGCTCCGTCCCTTCGACGGCTCCGAGGCGGGCTGGCTGCACGCGCTCGACAATGATCCTGCGGTGATGCGCTGGATCAACGGCAGTGCCGAAACGCCACGCGCCTTCATCGAGGAGCAGGTGCTTCCGCTGTTCTGTCGCGGGGACTTGCCCATCGCCGGGACGGGGTTCTGGAAGCTTCTGGATCGCGCTGCGCAGGAGCCGCTCGGCTGGTGCTGCCTGCGGTCCGGGGACCACGGCGATCGCGCCGCGAGCCTCGGTTATCGGCTCTTCCCGTTCACCTGGGGGCGGGGCCTCGCCAGCGAGGCGTCGCGAGCATTGCTCGAGCTCGCCTTCGCGGACCTCGGACTGGAGCGTGTGTACGCGGACACCTACGAGGAGAACGTGGCGTCGCGCAGGGTGCTCGAGAAGCTCGGCTTCGCGCTCGTACGCGAGTATCGCGCGGACCTCGACACGCAGCAGACGGCGTTCTTCGAGGGCGCCGAGGCCTTTCCGGGCGTCGACCTCGAGTTCGAGCTCACGCGTGAAGCCTGGGCGCGGCGTCGATGAGTGTGGCGGAAGAGGAAGACTGCGTGTTCTGCGCGATCGTTCGCGGCGAGGCGCAGGCCTGGCGGGTGCTGGAGACCGACGGCGCCCTCGCCTTCTTCGATCGACAGCCGGTGTGCGCATATCACACGCTGGTCGTGCCGAAGCGGCACCGTCGGGATCTGCTCGATGCGGACGCGAGCGACCTCGAGGCCGTGATCGCCGCCGTGCGCGCAGTGTGCGAGCTCTATCGTGAGCGACTCGGGCTGCAGGACTTCCAGGTGATCTGCAGTTCCGGGGCTGCGGCGCAACAGGACGTGTTCCATCTGCACTTTCACGTCATCCCCCGTGCGCCGGGAGACGGCAAGGACCTCGCCTTCGACTTCGCGCCGGACGTTCCCGAGCGCTTCGATGCGCTGCTGGAGCGAGTGCGGGAGGATCCGCACAGCGACCTGGTCGGAAGATGAGCGCGCTGCCGTGATGGCACCGGGCGTATGTTCACCGACTGGCGATACCCGAACATCCACAGATTGGAGGATGCAGCCTGATGATCCGAATCAGTGCCCTGGGCCTGCTGCTGTTCGTGCTTGCAGCGAGTGGCCACGCTGCGGACGACGACCTCCGAAGCGCCGTCACACGCATGGCGAAGATCGGCTCGGCCTGGTCGCCCTCCTTCTCTCCCGACGGGCAGGAGGTCGCCTATGTCTCCGACATGACCGGCACGCCGCAGGTCTGGCGGGTGTCCAGCGAAGGCGGGTTCCCGAGGCTCGTGACGTCCCTCGACGACACGGTGAGCGCCGTCTCCTGGTCTCCCGACGGAGCCTGGCTCGCCGTGGCCGCAGCCCCGGGTGGCGGCATGAACGGGCAGATCTATCTGGTCTCGCCCGACGGCATGCGCGTGGAGCGGATCACGCCGGGCGATCAGGCGAGCAACTGGCTCGGGCCCTGGAGCGACGATGGTGCCGCCCTCGGTTTGTCCAGCAATCGCGATGATCCGCGTGCGATGAGCCCCTGGGTCCACGAACTCGTGCGCGATGCATCGCGCAAGATCACTACGGTCGAAGGCATCAGCCGCATCGCGAGCTTCCATCCCGATGGTGCCTCGATCCTGCTCGGACGGGTCGCCGGGCGCGGCGACAACGATCTATATCGCGTCAGCCTCGACGGTGAGGAGCAGGAGCTGATCACGCCGCATGAGCCGCCGGGGCAGTTCGGCGGCGAGTTCAGCAAGGACGGGCGCTGGCTCTACGTCGTCCACAACGACGGCCGTGATCGCATGGTGCTCGGCCGCAGAAGCCTCGAAGACTCGGCGATGGGCGCGCTCGAGACGGTCGCCGAGCGCGACGACGCGGAGCTCGAAGCCTTCGCGCTCAGCGATGCGGGCGATCGGATCGCGCTGGTCTGGAACGCTTCGGGCCGCAGTGAACTCGAAGTCCTGGAACTGTCGTCCGGCGAGCGCTCGCGCCTCTCGCTCCCGATCGATCTCGTCGGCAGCGTCGAGTTCTCGGCAGACGGCAGCCGCCTCGTCATGCGCGGGCGTAGCGCTGCGGCGCCGAGCGACATCTACCTGGTCGAACTCGAGGACGGCGCGGTTCGCCAGCTCACCTCGAGCCCCCATCCCGGCGTCGATCTCGACGCGCTGGTGCGGCCCGAGCTCGTCACCTTCGCCTCGCACGACGGGCTCGAACTATCGGGCTGGCTGTATCGGCCGCCGGGCGTCGAGGCGCCCGCGCCCTACGTGCTGAGCTTCCACGGCGGTCCGGAGGGCCAGGAGCGGCCGACGGGCCGGAGCGTCTACCAGGCCCTGCTCGCCCAGGGCATCGGCGTGTTCGCGCCGAACATCCGAGGTTCCTCGGGCTTCGGCAAGCGCTACGTGAACCTCGACAACCGGGAGCTGCGCTTCGATGCGAACCTCGATATCGAGGCCTGCGCGGAGTTCCTCGTCGAGCAGGGCATCGCGGATGAGGACCGCCTCGGCATCATGGGCGGGTCCTACGGCGGCTATGCGGTCATGGTCGCGGTGACGGAGTTCCCCGAGCTCTTCGCAGCGGCCGTGAACCTCTTCGGCATGGTGAATTTCGAGACCTTCTTCGCGCAGACGGAACCCTGGATGGCAGCGATCTCTGGGACCGAATACGGCGATCCGGTGACGCAGCAGGAGCTGCTGCGCGAGCTCTCGCCGATCCACAAGCTCGATCAGGCGGTGACGCCCCTGATGGTCCAGCACGGCGCCAACGACACCAACGTGCCGGTCGTGGAAGCGGAGCAGGTGGTCGCGTCGCTGGCGGCGCGAGGCATTCCGCACGAGTACGTGCTGTTCGAGGACGAGGGCCACGGCTTCCGCAAGGAGCCGAATCGCATCACTTCGCAGGTGAAGACGGTGGAGTGGTTCGTGGAGTATCTGAAGTAGCGAAGACCGCTGACCGATCCTGCCTCGCGCACGCGGGGCCGACTCGGCGACGAGATCAGCGACCGGGTGTGAGCAGCAGCTGACGGCAGTCGAGGCAGGCGCGCTCGACCGCCAGGGTCGCCTGCCGGGCGGCGGGCCAGTCGTCAGCTGCCGCAGCGGCGCGCAGGTCGGTCAGCGCCTGAGCATAGGCCGCACCCTGCCGGGCTTAGATGTCCGTCTCGAGAAAGCCGTCGATGACGGAGGCGTACTGCTCCAGCCTGTCCACGCGCGCGGCGACGCGCTCGAGGCGCCTGGTGAGCACGCTATCGAGCAGTTCCGGCATGGCGTCGGACTTGCGGCGCATCATCTGGCTTTTCACGTCGCCACGATCCGGGGAAATCCTGGACAAGGCGAATTACCACGAAATTCTCGAAATTCTGGACAGGCAACCCGAAATCCTGCGAAATCTTGAACAGGCAACCAGGAAATCCAAGGGCCCAAATCCTGGACGGGCGACCAGGAGATCGGGCCAAAATCCTGGACAGGCAACCAGGAGGGGAAATCCTGGACAGGCGACCAGGAGATCCAGGAAATCCTGGACAGGCAACCCGCAGGCGGGTCACGAACCCGGAATCCCTCACCTCAACCCGGAATCCGGAGACGGAATCCTGGACAGGCAACCCGAGGAAATCCTGGACAGGGAGACGGCCGACTTCTTCCTACACTGCGATGCGCGATCACCCACTGCGCACATGATTGCCCCTACCGCACGCTGCGCGAATGGGCTATCCGCGCGCACTGACCGTCGATCCCGATCGGCCTGGCTTCTACCACTGCACGAGCCGCTGCGTACGTCGTGCCTGGCTCTGCGGTACCGACGCGCTCTCGGGCCGCTGCTTCGACCACCGCCGCGACTGGATAGAACAGCGACTGCTGTTCCTTGCAGACAGCTTCGCGGTCGGGCTCTTCGCCTGGGCCGTCATGAGCAATCACACGCACGTCGTACTCAGGATCGACCCCGAGCTGCCCCACACCTGGTCGGATGACGAGGTGGCGCGCCGCTGGGCAAGACTCGCGCGCACGTTGGCGCCGATGCGCGACAGCCATATCGAGCAGCGCGTCCGCCTATTGAGCGCCCAGCCCGAACGTCTCACGGAGTTCAGGCGCCGGCTCGGCAGCCTGAGCTGGTTCATGCGGTTCCTGAACGAGTGCATCGCGCGCGAGGCGAACGCCGAAGACGGGTGCACGGGGCACTTCTGGGAGGGACGCTTCAAGTGCCAGGCGCTTCTGGATGATGCCGCGGTGACTGCCTGCATGGCGTACGTGGATCTCAATCCCATCCGAGCCGGCATCGCGGACGAGCTCGCCCACTCGGACTTCACGACCATTCAGCGACGCCTGAGGGCTCTCGCCGCGCAACCCGACCAAGCCACGGCGCCTCTGGACGCCATGGCAGGCGTTCGAGGCCACCCCATCGCGCAGCTCGATCTCATGGCCTACATCGAACTCGTGGACTGCACAGG
>JAZBPO010000305.1:0-18858 GCA_036351675.1 Pseudomonadales bacterium | reverse complement strand
TCGAGCCAGGCGACGAAGGCACGCGCGTCCGTCTCGACCGTCGTCGCCGAAAGGGAGCGCGCGAGGGGCATGACGCGTTCGCGCGTCTCCGGATCGCCGAAGCTGGCGCCCTCGCCCACCACCGGTGAGCGCGCGTCGCGATAGTAGGGATTGATCGTGAGCACGGCGTAGCCCGACTCGGCGAGGCGGCGCCCCATGGTCCGGAACGCGGGGCGCAGGCCGAGGATGTCGGGCCAGACGAGGACCGCGGGCGCGGCGCCGGTCGCCGGATGCACGAAGTGGCAGTCCGCCTCGCCGTCCGCCGTGGCGATGGTCACGTCGCGCTCGACCACGTCGACGGCGTGTGCGGGCCGCGGCAGGGTGAGGGCGATGGCAGCCGCCATGCTGCCCGTCGCGAAGGCACGCCGGGTCATGCCCGCGCCGCGCGCGTCCAGGTCTGCTTCCGTCCGCTCGTCACACATGTGTCCACTCCTGCCCGGGGCCGATCGGCGAAGACTATCTCATGCGGCCGCCGGCGCCGCCGTCGCCTGCTCCTCGCGCACCTTCGCGAGCATGAGCCCGCCGAGGATCATCAGCACGGCGAGGGACGCGAAGCCCGCTCGCTGCGAGGCGAAGGCGCTCGTCGTCGTCGCCACCATGAGCGGCGCCAGGAAGGCCGTCACGGTCCCGGAGAGGGCGAACAGGCCGAAGAACTGCGTCGCCATGGACGGCGGCGAGATGCGCGCCATGAGCGTGCGCGATGCCGACAGGCCCGTGACGAAGAACATGGCGAAGACCTGGTTAGTGCCGAAATAGCATAGCTCCGCGGCGGTCCGGAAGTAGGGGAAGTCCCAGACAGGCTCGGTGCTCACGGGCACCACGAACAGCACCGCATCGGGCTGGATCGACACCAGCACGATCAGGATCAGCGAACTCGCCGCGATCGCCACGCGCAGCGCACCGAGGGAGCCGAGCGCGTCGTCGAGCAGACCGCCGGCCCAGGCACCGAGCATGGCCGAGCCGGAGGTGCAGAGACCGAAGATCAGCAGCGTCGTCGAACCCCAGCCGAAGGTTCCGGAGGCGTACACGCCGCCGAAGGTCATGACGCCGACCATGCCGTCGATGAACAGCATGCGCGAGAGCAGGTAGATCGCGATGTTCGAGTAGTGGCGCAACTGACGCAGCGTCGCGAGCACGTCGCGGATGCCCTGCCGCGCCGCCTCGGCCACGGGCGTTCCGGAGGACGCCCCGTCGGGCGTGAACAGCAGCACCGGCAACGTGAACAGCAGCATCCACACGCCGGCGATGGGCCCCACGAGGCGGTCGTGCTCGTGTGCAGCCTGATCGATGCCGAGCAGTGGCGCCGCGGGGAGAAAGCTCCAGTCGTTGGTTCCGGGCATGGCGAAGGCGATCAGCACGAACAGCATGAGCGCGAGGCCGCCGACGTTGCCGAGCGCGAAGGCGACGCCGGAGACGATGCCCAGGCGCTGGACAGGCACCACCGAGGGCAGCATGGCGTTGTGGAACACCTCCGAGATGGCGAAGGCGACGCTGATCGCGAGGAGCAGCGCGAGCGCCGCCGGGACGCCCATCCCACCGCCGGCAGGGAGCACGAACCAGAGCAGGCCGGCCCCGACCGACATGAACGCCACGGTCCAGCCCACCCAGGGTTTGCGGCGTCCGTTCTTGTCCGCGATCGCGCCGAGGAAGGGCGCCGTGAGCGCGAGGATCACCCCCGCGGTCGCATTGAGCCAGCCGATGAGCGCCTGTCCGCGAACCGGATCGCCCACCACGACGTTCGAGAAGTAGGGGAAGAAGATGTAGATCACGACCATGATATAGTACGGATCGCGGGCGAGCTGGCCGAAGGTCCAGCTGTAGTAGCCGAGCGGCGTCGCGGCGGGCGTACCCGCGAGCGTTATCCGCGCCAGGCCCGGCGCCTCAGCCACCGTCGAGGGCCTTCAGGGCGCGCCGGGTCGCGAAGCGTCGGTAGCTCTCGAGGACCAGCCCCTCGATCTCCCGCCAGTCCCCGCCGTCGTCGAGGCCGAGCTCGATCCAGCCGTTGCGGCCGCTGTAGGCCGGGATCCGGTAGCGCTCCTCGAAGGTGAGCATGGCCTGGCGATCGGGACCGACCCAGGTCTGCAGGGAGAAACCACCGCCGTCACCGGGGCGTCCGAAGAGCGTCGCGAAGTTCTTCCTGCCGACGCGGAAACAGGGTGCGCCCCACTGCCTGTCCTCGGTCGTCTCGGGGAGAGCGAGACAGATCCGCCGCAGACCGTCGAGCAGTTTCCTGCCGCGCGCACCGACGAAGGGATCGATCTCCCCTGCCTTCAGTCTCCGTGGCGCGGGGACCTCGGGCGTGGCCGCGAGGCTCCGCGCGAGCGTCGCGGCCACGACGCCGCGCCAGGCCTCGACCGTCAGCGCGATCACGTCCTGCCAGGCGACGCCGCTGTTCAGCTCGACGCCGACCCACCCGGACGGGCCGCTGTAGGCGGGGATGTAGTAGACCTCGGGATCGCTGTCGACGAGCCGGTGCGACTCGCCCGACGGCAGCTTCAGCAGCAGGCCGACATGGCCGTCGCCGTGGTGGTTGAGGCTGAAGGTCGCGAACTGCCTCCCGCCCGCCTTCCAGATCGGCATGCCGTGGCTCGTCGCTGCCTCGACCTCGGGCAGCGCCTCGCAGAGCGCCGCCACCGCGGCTCCCGGATGCTGCTTCGCCATGCATGCCCCCCCAGCCTCGAACCGCTTCCACGGGTAGAGGGCGAGCATAGACCCGAAGGCACCGCCCGGCAGCTTTCCGGGCCGGCGGGCGGTCCCTCAGGCGATCGCCCGGGGCCTGACCACGGGATTGGAGCCGAACAGATAGCGGCTGTAGCGCTCCGTGACGCGGTCCGCGTGCAGGGCTGGCTACCTGTTCGTGGCCCTCTGAGGACAGCGCGAAGTAGATCCCGTGCGTCCGTCACACACCATCGCCCCTTCCGGAGCACGAGAGTCGTAGTGCTCGCGAAGACTCGGCATCTCTGGTTTCCGACGATGGTCGATAAAGCGACACCGCGAGGCGAGCTGAGTCACAGCGGCACGCGTCGGATGCCGCTCCGTTCCGACGCCCACGCTTCCGGAACGCCATCACGGCTTCGAGTGAAGCCCTATCCGGTGCGCGGTCGGACGAACGTCAGCCCGGCAGGCGGACGATGCGTACGGGCGCTTCAGTACGCCGCGAAGGCGAGAGAGCGCTCCAGATCCTCGAGGTCGCGTTCGCTGGCGCGCACCAGCGCGCGCAGCTCCGGGAGTTCGGTCTCCAGCCGGACGCGTTCTTCCATGAGGCGCTGCGTCTCGGCGACGAGCTCGATACGCTGCTGCGGCGTGAGCGTCTCGTCGAGCTGGGCCGTCCCGCTCGCGAGGATCTCCTCGCCGATCTTCTCGAGACGCGCCTCGGCGCGCTGGACCTCGCGCCGCGATGCCGCCAGATCCGCGCGGGCGTCGTGCAGCAGACGCCCGTCACGCCAGGCTGCGCCGAACGCGGCAGCGAGCTCGTCGGGACAGACGTTCGCGTGACCCGCCCCACGCTCACCGATGGCGAAACCGTTGTCCGGTTGACAGAAACGGTGCACGCCTTCGTTCCAGCCGGCCAGATAGAGCTCGCGCTCCGGGATCACGCCGTGCTGAACGCAGGCGTCCTGGTGTTCGAGGAGACGCGTGCTGGAAAGACCGCTGCTGCCGTCGCGGAAGCCGATCGTCTCCCAGTCGCCGGCGAGGCACTGGCTCTCGCTCACGGACGCACTGTTGCAGCCAGCGAGCATCAGGATGGCGACGGCGGGGCCGACCCGTTTGACTCGAGTGCGCATGACGGCTCCTTCCGGATCGATGCCTGCTTGACTCGCGATGGCGGCCGGCGGTGCCCGGAGCGCGAGTTCGGACGACCGCGCAGGTCGCCATGACGCCCGCAACCGCTCGCGGCACGCCGCGGTCTCGACGATCCTCGCACGACTGCACCGGTCACCGGAGCCCCCCGCCCCGGCATCGCCCGATGTGCGGCACGGATCCGCCGCCGGGGGGTCCGGGAGCCCATTCACCCCGGCCCCGGGAGCGACTCCGCCTCAGACCGCGTCCGCGAACGCCGTGTCCTCGAGTGCGAGCTTGGTCTTCACCGCGCCCTGGAGCAGCTCGGAGAGCCTCGCGAGCAGCGCCTCGCGCGTCGAGGTCGTGCGCCACACCATGCCGATGGTGCGATGGGGTGGCTTCCCCTCGAAGGGCACGTAGCGGATACCCCGGCTGCCCTCCTCCATGGCGAGCTCCGGCATGAGCGTGATGCCGATGTTCGCGCTCACCATGTGGCGAAGGGTCTCGATGCTGGTCGCGGAGAAGTTCGTGTTCTCCACCGCCCCGGAGGACTTGCAGACGTCGAGCGCCTGGTCGCGCAGGCAGTGGCCGTCCTCGAGCAGCAGCACTTCCGCATCCTCGAGTTCCTCGGCTGCAACGGAGTTGCGTCCGAAGAAGGGATGCTGCGGCGAGACTGCGACATAGAAGGGCTCGGCATAGAGCGGCACCGTGATCACGCCGTCGTCATCGACCGGCAGCGCGAGGATGATCGCGTCGAGCTGGCCCGCACGCAGCTCCCGGGTGATCACCGCGGTCTGCGCTTCGACGAGCTGGATCTCGAGCTCCGGAAACTGCTCGCGGATCAGCGGCAGGATGCGCGGCAGCAGGTAGGGCGCCACGGTCGGGATGATGCCGAGGCGGAACTGGCCGCCATAGGGGTCGCGCGCCTGCTGCGCCATCTTCACCAGCTCGTCCGCCTCGCGCAGCACCTGCGCGGCCTGCGCGATGATGCGCTCGCCGACCGGTGTGAGCAGCACCTGCCGGTTGTTGCGCTCGATGAGCGTGACGCCGAGGAACTCCTCGAGCTTGCGGATCTGCGTCGACAGCGTCGGCTGCGAGACGTGGCAGGCCTCGGCCGCGCGGCCGAAGTGGCGATGCTCGGCGACGGCGACGAGGTACTTCAGGTCCCGCAGGTTCACGCGACGTGCTCCGTCCAGGGCTCGACGACGATCTTGCAGTGGTGCGCCGGCGAGGCAAGGGTCTCGAAGGCGTCGGCGACCCCGGCGAGGCCGACGTGGCCCGTCACGAGTCGGCTCACGTCGATGCGGCCCTGTGCGATGTGTTCGAGCGTCGCCGCGAACTCCTCGGGCGTGTAGCCGAGCACGAACTGCAGGTTGAGCTCCTTGGTGATGCCGAGCAGGGGTCTGATCACGTCGTCCTGCATGCACACGCCGACCACCACGAAGCGACAGCCACGCTGCGCCCCGACCATCATCTGGTCAATCACGCCCGGGATGCCCACGCACTCGAAGAACACGCCGGGCCGCAGCGTCGGCTCGCCGGTGAGCGGATGCTCGGGCAGGCGCTCGCCGCGCGCGGACAGTGCCGCGAGCGCTTCCCAGCGCGCGTAGGGCGAGTGCTCGGCCGGATCGATCACGACATCGGCGCCGCAGGCCTCGGCGAGGGCGCGCCGCGCCGGCGAGAAATCCGCCGCGACGACGGGCCCGGCCCCCTTCAGCTTCAGGGCGGCGATCACGGCGAGACCCACCGGGCCGCAGCCGATCACGAGCGGCACGTCCTCAGGGGTCAGGCGGCTCATCTCGACGGCGTGCAGACCGACCGCCATGGGCTCCGTGAGCGCAGCATGATCCGTGGCGAGGCCGTTCGGGACGGGCAGCAGCATCTGCTCCGTGAGCAGCAGGTACTCGCCGTAGGCACCGGGTACGTCGTTGGAGTAACCGACGCTCGCGACCGCGTCGCCGTGGCGCGTCATGGGTACGGAGGTGACGCGCGTACCGGCGGCGAAGCGACCGGTGCGCTCCATGACCTCACCGCAGAACTCGTGCCCCATGACCACGTCGCGTTCGGCATCGAAGGACAGAGGGCCGGCTGCGGCGACCATCTCGTGCGTGTGCTTCAGCGCATGCAGATCGGAACCGCAGATCCCGCAGGCGAGGGATCGCACCACGACCTCGCCGGCCGTCGGCACGGGATCGGGCACCTGTTCGAGCAGGAGCTGCCCCGCTCGCATCACCACTGCACGCATCGCGATCTCCCCTCCGCGCCTCGCCGATGGTAGCAGTCGCGAGGCGCCGGTTAGACTCGATGGCCTCCGACCCGGCCGCCAGCAGGAGACGACCTTGAGCGTCATCGTCTACGACCATCCCCTCTCGCCCTACGCGCAGAAGGTGAAGATCGCCCTGCTCGAGAAGGGGGTGCCCTTCGAGGCGCCCCTCCCCGAGGCGATCGGCGCCGGCGGAGCCTCGGGCGCGTTCGTGGCCGCGAATCCGCGCGCCGAGGTGCCGGCCCTGATCGACGGCGACGTGCGCATCTTCGACTCCACGATCATCCTCGAGTACATCGAGGACCGCTGGCCCGAACCGCCGCTGCTGCCCGCCGCGCCGGCGGATCGAGCCCGCGTGCGCATGATCGAGGACGTCATGGACACGCACTACGAGGCCATCAACTGGGGCCTCGGCGAGATCGCCTACTTCGGCCGCGCCGAGGGCGCAGCCGCGGACGCGCTGACGGCGAAGGCCGCGGAGCAGACCCGCGCCTGGCACGGCTGGCTCACGGCACGGCTCGGCGACGCCGAGTGGTTCAACGGCGACGCCTTCGGCTGGGGCGATCTCGCCGTCATCCCCTATCTGAACGGTTCCGCGGGCTTCGGTCTCGCGCCGGAGGCGGGGCCCCTGGCCGACTGGATCGCCCGCGCCAACGCGCGACCCTCCGTGGCCGAGGTGTCCGCCGCCGCCGCGACCATGGCCATGGGTGGCAGCGAGGCGGCGCGGGCCGGCATGGCCGCGGTGCGCGAGATGCTCGAGCGCGGCGAGTTCAAGCGCGAGTACCGGGACCACCGACTGGAGTGGATGATCCGCTCCGGCGGGGTCGAGGTGGTCCTCGCGGGCCTCGAGAAGGACAACATCCGCTTCACCCATGAGTTCCCGGCGTGAGCTGCTGCGCGGCGCCGCCCTGCTGCCGCTGCTGGCGGCGGGGGGCCCGCGCCGCGTGAGGGCGACGACGACGCGACCCGGCGATCGCATCGCCGCGGCCATCGAACACTGGGACAGCCTGGGCGTGCACCGGACCGGTACGGACGCAGACGCACGCACGGCCGACTGGCTGCTCGCCGAATCGCTGCGCCTCGGGGCCGACGCGCGCCTCGAAGCCTTTCCCTTCCGCCGCCGCACGCCCCTCGCCGCGTCGCTGACGCTCCCGGACGGCCGCGTGCTCGAGGGCGTACCGCTGTTCGACGGCGGCGAGACCGGACCGGACGGCCTGCGCGCACGCCTCGGCGCGGACGGCGACGCCGACGGTGGTGCGCTCCCCGTGCTGCGCGTCCCGCCCTACGATTCCCTGCCCGGCGCCCGCGCCCTCGACGACGCCCGCCGCGCGGCGGTGCACCCCGGGATCGTCACCGTGACCGACGACCGCACGGTGCTCCCGGGTCTCGCCCTGCTCAATGCGGAGAGCTGGCATGCGCCCTTCGGCCCGCCCGTGCTCCAGCTTCCGAGCGAGCATCTCGATACGCTGCGCGGACTCGCGGGCGCCGAGGTGCGGCTCGACGTCCGCTTCGAGGAGGCGCGCGTCACGGCGAGCAACGTGCGTGCGGAGATCACCGGCCGGGCGCCGGACCTCGCGCCGGTGGTGGTGATCACGCCGCGCTCGAGCTGGTGGCATTCGACGAGCGAGCGTGGCGGTGGCATCGCGCTCTGGCTCGACCTGCTGCACATGCTCGGCACGACCCGACCGCTGCGTACCGTGATCTTCTCGGCGAACACGGGCCACGAACTCGGCCACGTCGGCATGCAGCGCTTCCTCGACGAGAACGAGGCCCTCGTCTCCGGCGCGCACTGCTGGGTCCACCTCGGCGCCAACTTCGCCGCCGCCCTGCATCCGCAGGTGCGCCTGCAGGCGTCCGACGCGGACACCATGGCACTCGCCGATGCGGCCCTCGCGCGCCACCGCACGCCGCCCATGGTGCGTACGGAGCTCGGCGCCCCGCCCTTCGGCGAGGCGCGCGACATCCATGCCGGCCGCGGTCGCTACCTGTCGATCCTCGGCGCGAACGGCGCCTTCCACCATCCCGCCGACCGCTGGCCCGACTCCGTGGATCTGCAGCGCACCGTGGACATCGCCCGGGCCTTCCGCGAGGTGCTCGGCGCCCTCGCCTTCCGCTGAGGTCCGTCGGCGCCAGGCCGTGGGGAGAGGGGCGGCGCGCCCGGAGACGGGGGCGAGCGGGCCGCTGCGTCAGTCGACGGCGACCGCTTCACCCGCCCAGGCGTCCAGCACCGCGGCGATCGAGCCGTCGTGCATGGAGATCAGCGCCGCGAAACGATCCTCGAGCCCGACGCCCAGATCGCGCCCCTCGATGATGAGGTTCAGCAGCACCCAGCCCTGCTCCGAGCGCGCGAGCTCACAGTCGAGCGTCACCGGCGCCGCGGAGACCGGCAGGGCGCGGAGGTGGACCATCGCGTTGTCCGGCGCGGGGCGCTCCACGGCCAGGACCTCCACCGCAGTGGGCCCCTGCAGCGCCAGCATGCGCACGTTGCGCCGGATCAGCGTCTCGGCGAGCAGGGCCGCGAAGCGGTCGCGCTGTGCCGCGGTCGCGCGCGCGACGTGCCGTCCCATGACGCGATCCGCGATGCGGTCGAAGGCGACGTGCTCGCCCAGCACCGCGCGGATCTCGCGGCGCAGCGGCGCCGGATCCGTCTCGTGGATGTCGCGGTTGGCCTCGATCGCCAGCAGGACCCCGTCGGCGAGGCTTCGTACCAGCTCTTCCGGCGTGTCCTGCTGGGAAGCGCTCGCCGCCGCAGCGGCTGCCAGGAGCAGCCAGAGCGACAGGTTGCGGAACACGATCTCAGAAGTCATCGAGGAACGGGTCCTCGATCACGCCGTCGTTGGTGAGGAACTCCCGGCGCTGCAGCCAGCTGTCGCGCAGGAAGATGTAGCGATCGCCGCGCACGAGACTGTCCGCAGCCAGCACCTGGGCCCGGACGTTCACCGTGTCGAGGGCGATGACGGCGAGACGGTGCTCGGCCTCGCCCATGTAGCGCGGCGCATAGAAGAACAGTCCGAGCGCGTCGCCGACGAGATCGCGCGTGGTACCGCCCCCCCAGACCGGCAGCACGAAGTAGTCCCCCATGGGGAAGCCCCAGACGCCGAAGGTCTGGCCGAAGTCCTCCTGATGACGCGGCAGGCCCATGTCCGTCGCGGGATCGAGGAAGCCCGCCAGGCCGACCGTCGAATTCACCAGGAAGCGCGCCGTGTCCTGCGCGGCGAGCGTCGGCTTGCCCTGCAGCAGCTGATTCAGCGGCACCGCCGGATAGCGGAGATTGACGAAGAAGTTGGCGACCCCCGTCCGCGCGAAGTCCGGGACGACGGCGACGTAGCCCTGCGCCAGCGGCTTGGTGACCGTCGCATCCAGCGCGTCGTTGAACTTCCGGATCGGTCGGTTGACGGGTTCGAAGCGGTCCTCGTAGGGCGATGCGCAACCCACCACCAGCAGCAGGAGGGTCAGCGGCAGCAGCCGCAGGCGGAGGATGTCGAGAACCATGGAAGGGACTCCGGTGTGTTGCGCTGACGCCCGAGCGCGAAGGACTGCATGGGACCGACGCCGCGCGCCGGGGTTCCTCATGCGCCGCGCTCCCCGGGGCTCACCGTAGCGCAAGCGCGCATCAAGACGCCGTGAAGCCGACCGCGGCGCCTCGGCGGCGCCGAAGGAACGCCACGAGGAAGCCGACTGGCCCGGCGGTCCCGAGCGGCGCAGGTTGCGGTGAAGGGTCGTCGATCTAGCGCGAGGTAGCCACCATGAACACGACGGGGACAGGAGCCGTACGGGGGCTCGTCGCCTGCGCCCTGGGCCTGGCGCTTCTGGCGGGGCCGGCGCACACGCGCGCCGAGGCGCCGGAGACCGCGGGCGCCCCATCCACCTCCGCATCCGTCGCGGCCCGCGAGCTCACGCCGTCCGGCGCATTGCTGCTGCCCTTCCGCGCCATGCCGCTCGGCGAGGAAACGGGCCGGGCCCGCATCGAGTGGGTCATGCAGAGACACGCGGACGAACTCAACCCGCCCGACCTGCACTTCTCCTCGAAGCTGCGCACGCGCGACGAGAGCGGGCACCACAACGACTTCCGCCTCAAGCATTCCGGCAACCTGTTCCATATTCCGCTCGCGCCCTGAAGGCGTCTCCCTAGCGCGGCGGCGCCGTTTCGTCGGGCATGCGCCAGTCGCCGCGCGGCGACAGGCTGACCGTACCCACCTTCGGCCCCGGCGGCAGCGCCGTGCGCTTGAACTGCTGGGCGTGGAAGCGCCGGAGGAACACGTCCAGCCAGCGATCGACGGCCGCTGCGTCGTGGCGCCCGGCGAAGGCGAGGCGCGCGAGCGCCCGGATCCGGGCCGGCGTGCTGCCCTCCCGCACGTAGTGATAGAGGAAGAAATCGTGCAGCTCGTAGGGGCCGACGATGGCCTCCGTGTGCTGCGCGACACCCGCCTCGACGTCGCCCGGCACCAGTTCGGGGGAGATCGGGATGTCGAGCACCTCCGCCAGCACCCCGGCGAGTTCGGGGCCGGCGCGGTGGCGCGCGTACCAGCGTACGAGATAGGCGATCAGGGTCTTGGGCACGCCGACGTTCACGTTGTAGCTCGACATGTGATCGGCGTTGTAGGTGCACCAGCCGAGAGCCAGCTCCGAGAGATCGCCCGTGCCTACCACCAGGGCACCGAGCTTGTTCGCGAGATCGAACAGGAGCTGCGTGCGCTCCCGCGCCTGCGTGTTCTCGAAGGTGATGTCGTGCACGTCACCCGGGTGGCCGAGATCGGCGAGGTGCTGGGTGACCGCCGGGACGATCGACACCTCGCGCAGATCGACGCCCGCGGCGCTCGCCAGTCCGCGCGCTGCGGCGAGCGTGCGCTCACCCGTTCCGGGGCCGGGCAGAGTGATGGCGTGCAGCGCCCCTGCGGCCAGACCGAGCCGCTCCAGGACCTCCAGGCAGACGAGGAAGGCGAGCGTCGAATCGAGACCGCCCGAGAGTCCGAGGACCATGCCCTCGCTGTGGGCGGCGCGCATGCGCCGGGCGAGGCCCGTGGCCTGGATCGCGAGAATCTCGCGGGCACGCGCGTCGAAGACCTCCTCGTCGTCGGGCACGAAGGGATGGGGATCCACGCCGCGCTCGAGCGCCGCGATGGGAGAACCGGAACCCGCCTCGAGGCAGGCGTAGCGATCGGGTCGGGGCGCGCCTCGGAAGGTCGCGTTGGCGCGCCGGTCGTGCCGCAGGCGCTGCAGGTCGAAGTCGACGCGCAGGGTCGCGCCCTCGAGTTCGAAGCGCTCGCCCTCGGCAAGGACGACGCCGTTCTCGGCCGCGATGAGATGACCACCGAAGACCACGTCCTTCGTCGACTCCGTGGGGCCGGCCGATGCATAGAGGTAGGCACACAGGCGCGTCGCACTGCTCATGCGCACGAGGTCGCGCCGGTAGTCGGCCTTGGCGACGAGCTCGTTGCTCGCCGACGGATTGACGATGAGCTCCGCACCGGCGACGGCGTGGCGGGCGCCGGGCGGCTGCGGCGCCCACAGGTCCTCGCAGATCTCGATGGCGAAGCGCACGGGCTCCGCGTCGCCCGCGGCCACTTCGAACAGGAGGTCCTGGGCCAGCGGGAAGGTACCGAGACGACGGTCGCGGACCGTCTCGTCGACGCCTGCACCGGTAGCGAACCAGCGCTGGTCGTAGAACTCGCCGTAGTTCGGCAGGTGCGCCTTCGGCACGGCCCCGACCACGCCGCCGGACGCGATGACGAAGGCGCAGTTCAGGAGCCGGCCGTCCGGCAGCGCCCAGGGCGCACCCACGACGAGCGTCGCATCGTGCTCGGCGGAGGCCATCGCGACCGTCTCGAGCGCCCGGCGCGACGCATCGAGCAGCGCGGAGGAGAAGAACAGGTCCTCGCAGGTGAAGCCCGTGATCGCGAGTTCCGGGAACAGCACGACGGAAGCGCCCTCGGACCAGGCGGTGGCCGCCCCGGCCACGATGCGCTCGGCGTTGACCTGCGGATCGGCCAGCTCCAGCACGGGCGCGAGCGCAGCGCAGCGGAGAAAGCCGAGGTCCCGGTAGTCGATAGTCATCGTCTCGCGTCCTGCATGCGGATCGGAGCGCATTGTAGCGACGCGGGCTACCATGCGTGGATCACGGAAGAGTCGCCCATGATTCAGCTCACCGAACGCACTGCGGTCCCCGAGCACGCCCTGCAGATCCACTTCACGCACGCCTCCGGCCCGGGCGGCCAGAACGTGAACAAGGTGGAGACGGCCGTGCAGCTGCGCCTGAACCTCCACCTCGCCGGCATCGAGGGGCCGGTCCGGGCACGCCTGGAGAAGCTCGCGGGGCAGCGCCTCACCCGGCAGGGGGAGGTCGTCATCGACGCGCGCCGCTTCCGCTCCCAGGAGCGCAATCGCGAGGACGCCCTCGAGCGACTCGCCGAGCTCGTCGCCCGCGCGGAGGAGGAACCGAAGCCGCGCATCCCCACGCGCCCCTCGCGTGCGGCGAAGGCCCGGCGCACGGACGCCAAGACGCAGCGCGGCACGACGAAGCGGCTGCGCCGGCCGCCGGGCAAGGACGACTGACGGTCGTCGCGGGGCACGGGCCGTTCGCCGGTCCGCCGTTGACGTCCGTGCGCCCGCCGGCGGAGCGTTCGACGCGAATGCACCCGCTCCCGGAGTTCGCATGTCGACGCGAAACAGCCGACCTGTCGCCCTGCTCCTCGCCACCCTCGCCTCGGCGCCGTCCGCCCTGGCGCTCGAACTCGAACCCGGACTCTGGGAGTTCCGGGTGACGATGAAGGGTGGCCTCATGGGCAATCAGATGGCGTCGCAGCGACAGTGCATCCGGGAAACCAGGCTCGACCCGTTGCCGTTCACGACCCCCATGGGCCCCTGCCGTCTCGGCGAGGTCGACGAGAACAGCCGCGAACTGAGCTGGCGCTTCAGCTGTGAAGCGAACGGCCGCACCACCGACGGCAGCGGCATCATGACCGCCGTCGGCGACACGATCCGCGGCAGTGTCACCATGAACCCCGCCATGCCCGGCGCCGGACGGTCCTTCACGCTCGGCCACGACTGGGCGGGCCGTCGCATCGGCGCCTGCCTCTGACGCGCATGGACCGGGACGCCGTCCTCGAGCTCGGAACGGAAGCCGCCTACGAGGCGGCCCGCGAGAGCTTCGACGAGGGCGGCGTTCCCGTCGGCGCGGCCCTCGTGCTCGACGGCGAGCTGATCGCCACCGGGCACAACCGGCGCATCCAGCAGGGCAGCTCGATCCTCCACGGCGAGACGGACTGCATCGAGCGCGCCGGCCACGACCACGACCTCTCGCGGGCCATCCTCTTCACCACCCTCTCGCCCTGCGCCATGTGCGCCGGGGCGATCCGCCTGTTCCGCATTCCGGAGGTGGTGATCCTCGACGCCGAGAACACGGCCGACTTCGACACCAACGAGGACTGGCTCCGGGAGCACGGCGTGCGCGTGACGGTGATCGCGCACGCGCCGTCGATGGCACTCAACAGGCGCTTCCAGCAGGACCCGGCGACGCGCCCGAAGTGGCTCGGCGACGTCGGGCGCTGAGCCCGGCGCCTACTTCGTCCCGAACATGCGATCACCGGCGTCTCCGAGGCCCGGGACGATGTAGCCCTGCTCGTTCAGCTTCTCGTCGAGGGCGGCCGTGACGATCGGTACGTCGGGATGCGCCGCCTGCAGCCGTTCGACGCCCTCCGGCGCGGCGACCAGGCAGCAGAAGCGGATCTCCCGCGCGCCGGCCTCCTTCACGAAGTCGATGGCCGCCACGGCCGAGTTGCCCGTGGCGAGCATGGGATCGACGGCGATCACGAGACGCTCGTCGAGGCGCTCGGGCAGCTTTCGGTAGTACTCCACGGGCTCGAGCGTCGACTCGTCGCGATACAGCCCCACGAAGCCGACCCGTGCCGAGGGCACGAGTTCGAGCATGCCGTCGAGGAGGCCGTTGCCCGCGCGCAGGATGGAGACGAACACCAGCTTCGGGCCCGCGAGCGTCGGCGCCTCCATCGCGCACAGCGGCGTCCGGACCGTACGCGTCGTCAGGGGCAGGTCCCGCGTCACCTCGTAGGCGAGGAACTGGCTGATCTCGCGCAGCAGCTGCCGGAACTTCGAGGTCGACGTCTCGCGGTCGCGCAGGATCGAGAGCTTGTGCTGCACGAGCGGATGGTCGACGACCGTGAGCGCCTTCATGCGTCGCCGGCCGCTTCGGTGAAGATCAGACGGTTGTGGAAGGGGTCGAGCAGCGCCATGTCGCGGGTTCCGAAGGGCATGGCCTCGATACCCGGGCGCTGTCGCGGATGCCCTCGCGCCGTCAGCTCCGCGTGCAGCGCGTCGAGGTCCTCGACCGCGATGCGCAGCGCCGCACCGGGACTGCAGTCACCATGATGCTCGGAGACGTGCAGCACGCAGCCTTCGCGTGAGACCTGCATGTAAAGAGGCAGGCCCGGTTCGAAACGGTGTTCCCAGTCGACCGTGAAACCGAGGTAGTCCACGTAGAAGCGCTTCGCCTCGGTCTCGTCGAAGCTCCGCAGGATGGGCGTGGTCGTTCCGATACGCATGGCCGTGTCCCTCCCTGCTTAGCGTTTCGGCCACTTCCAGGCGGGACCATCGAAGGTCCCCATGCCCTGCACGAAGGTCTCGCCCAGGTCCTTGTCGAGCTCGAGGTGGACCGAGCCGGGCACCTCGAGCAGCGCCTCGCGCAGCACCGGCGCGTGCGAGACGACCCAGAGCGGATCGCGCTCGGCATAGCGGCGCATGAGGCGCCCGAGGGGCGGCAACAGGTCCGGATGGAGGCTCGTCTCCGGTTCGTTCAGCACCATGAGCGGCGGCGGCCGCGGCGTCAGCAGCGCCGTGATCAGCAGCAGGTAGCGGAGCGTACCGTCCGAGAGTTCAGCCTGCGCGAGGGGGCGCAGCAGGCCGGGCTGCCGGAACTGCAGCTCGAAGCGACCTGCGCTCACCTCGATCTCTACCGACGCACCCGGGAAGGCGTCCTCGAGCGCCATGGCCAGACCGTCTTCGTCACCGATCTCGACGATCGTGCGCCAGGCGCTGGCGAGGTCGTGGCCGTCGTCGGAGAGCACGGGGGTGCGCACGCCCATGTGCGCGGCGCGGGCGGGTGATTCCGCATCGCAGCGGAAGTGATCGTAGAAGCGCCAGCTCCGCAGCATCTCGCGCAGCGCGAGCGCTTCCGGAACCGTGTGATCGCCCGCCGCGCGCGCCAGCATGCTGTCGAAGGTCGCGAGATCCGTCGCCTGCGTGCGCCAGGCGCCGGTCTCGTCGCGCACGCGCACGTGCGGGCCGCGGCGATCGACGAGGGCGCGGCGGTCGTGCCAGCTCTCGCCATGCCAGATCACCTCGCGCTTGATCTCCGGGTCGCGCTGGAAGAGCGTTCGTGGCACGGGCGCCGGCAGGCCGAGATCGATCGCGTAGCCGAGGCCGTCGGCGACGAAGCCGAGCCGCAGGGCCACCTCCGCCTGTCGCACCGTACCCTGTACGGCGTGTTCGCCGCGCTTCACCTGTCGGCCGAAGGCCTCGGGGCCCGCCCAGAGCAGGGAATCGAGCCCGCCCTCGCGGGCGATGGAAGGGATGACGCGACCATGAGCCACGTCGGCCAGCAGGCGCAGGGAACGATAGAGGCTCGACTTGCCGGACCCGTTGGCGCCGGTGACGAGCGTCAACCGGCCTAGCGGCGCGACGAACGCGCGCAGCGAGCGGTAGTTGGCGACGGCGAGGATGTCGAGCATGCGGCAAGCATAGCTGCTGGCGACAGCGGCCCGGCCAGCGTCACCCCACGCGAGCGCTGTGGCAGGCCGTTCCGGGGCCGGGGGCGCGGATGGCGCTGGGGGGGTGGGGATGGGGAGCATGCGGATCGCCGTAGTCGACGGCGGCACGCGACGGCTGCAGGAACGGCGCCGGCCGGACCGTGAACCCCTGCACATCGAGGGTGCAGGCGTTACGCTCCCGTTCGCTACGAAATGCGAATATACGGAGTGTCCGTCATGGGCAAGATGATCGACCTCACCCTGCCGACACGTCTCGGTTCCCTGCTCCTGTTGACCGCGAGCCTCGCGGCCTGCGGCGGTGGCGGCAGCTCGGCTCCGGCCGCTGCACCCGCGGGCGGTGGCGGGGCCGGAGGCGCCGGGGCACCTGCCGCGACCGGCACCATCGGCGTCACCCTGGGTGATGCACCCTCCGATGCCTTCGACCAGATCCTCCTCACGGTGACACGCATCGCCCTGCTGCCCGAAGACGACGATGAGGACGCCGAGGCCGTCGTCATCTCCGAGGAGACGGAGACGATCGACCTGCTCGCCCTCGACGCGACGACGGAGTTCCTGGGCGAGTCGGACGCCGTCCCGGCCGGCGAGTACTGCAAGATCCGCCTCGACGTCGAGCGCATCGAGCTGACCGTCCTCGCCGAAGACGGGACCGTGCTCGAGAGCAGGGACGCAGAACTGACGGAACGCGGCTTCATCGATCTCAATCCCCGCGGCTGCTTCGATCTGGCCGAGAACGGGACGCTCATCGTGCAGATCGATCTCGACGCACGCGGATCGATCGTCGAGACAGGCACCGGCGCCCTGAAGCTCCGTCCAGTCGCCTTCGTCGATGTCATCGACCCCGACGACGACGATGACACGGACGTCGGTGAACGCCCGGAACGGCTGACCTTCCTGCTCGGGGATGTGGTGCGCCTCGCGGCGCCGGAGGGCGACGATGCCTTCGATCTCTGCAGCGTGCGGCCCGTGACGACCCGCGGCGACGGCGACCCGGAAGACTGTGAACGCGTCGTCGTGAGTGCCGACACGTCGATCTTCGACGTCGATGCGACGCCCATCGAACTGGGTGGCGTCGATGACGGAGCTCCGGCCATCGTGGCAGGGCGCTTCGAGGCGGCGGAGGACGACGGCTTCGTCTTCGACGCACTGCTGATCGACGTCGGCGGTCGCGAGACCTTCGAGATCCAGAAGGGCGTCGTGCTGATGGACGTCATGGACGGCGTGTTCCCGCTCGGTGACGAGGACGATCTCGACGGGATCGGGGAAGACGCGGACGACGACATGGAAGACCCGGACGCGGGAGACGCGGCCGAGGGCGACGCCGCGGACGAGTCCGATGACGAAGCTGGCGCCGAAGGTGAAGAGAACGGCGCGTCCGGTGACGACGAAGCAGGCGACGGCTCGAGCGACGAGGATCCGGGCCTCCCGATCACCATCGCCGACGGCGCCCTGATCTTCACCCGCGGCGGCGAGGTCGTGGACGCCTCGGCACTCGTGGCCGGCACGGAGGTCCGGGTCGGCGGCCTCGGTGAATTCGACGACGTCGACCGCCTCGTCGGGATCGTCGCCACCGCGATCGCGATCCGGGAAGACGACGACGATGACGACGAGGACTCGGACGAAGGGCCGGAGCGGGAAGTCGAAGGCGTGATCGCGTCACTGGGGCCGGGCAATCAGGTCCAGGTCTCCCCCGACGACGACGATTCGCGGGCGGAGGTCTGCATCGTCGTGAATCCGGCGACGGACATCGTCATCGTCATGGACGACGACGAGTCCATGCCCGGCACGCGCGAGGACGTCGTCGTCGGCGCGGAGATAGAAGCCTTCGGTCCCGGTCGCGGCAACGGCTGCCTCGCAGCCAAGACGCTGATCATCGAGATCGACGACGACGAAGACGACAGCGACGAGGGCGACAGCGCGGAGGGCGATTCGTCCTCCGAGAGCGGTGACGGCGCAGACACCTGACCCGCAATCGGGCCCCGCGGCGTCAGCGCAGGCGCCGGGCGAGGCGCCTGCCGAGTTCGAAGCCCGCGACGGCGCCTCCGGGATGGCGCAGCAGGAGGCCGCCGGCGACCGCTCCGACGGCGCCGAGCGACCAACCCAGCAGCTGCCGCGAACGGGGCTCGCCGTCACTCACCCGCGATACCGTGTGTTCGCAGTTGTTGCGCAGCAGGTGGTAGTCGCGCCCGGTGCCGTCGTGACCGGCCCGGGCGAGACGCATGAGACGCTCCTCGGGCGGAGAGCGTTCGATGCGCACGGGACGCCCCGCCGAGAACTCCGAAAGCGAGGTCACGTGCTCTCCACGCCCGGGAATGTTGTGCAGCACGCGGCCGCCGTCGACGACGAGGCCGACGTGCTCCACCAGCCCCTTGGGCCGGCTCACGACGTCACCGGGGCGTGGATGGGTGCCGCGGCCGGGGCGGTGATCTTCGCTCATGGTCGGACTCGCTCCTTGGCTCATCCCCACTACGCTGCAGCATCCGGGCCAGAGCAAGGTCCTCTGGATTCAACGGCTTGCGTCAGCGTCCGGGTCAACGGCTGGCGAGATCGGCGACTCGGAGGCGGATTCGGCGATCGAAGGCGCATCGGCCGGCAGCCCACCCGACTGCGCAAGCATCCAGCGCAGCACCGCATCGAGCTCGTCATCGGAGCACTGCCGGCACAGGCCCCGCGGCGGCATGCCGCGCAGGCCGTTCAGCGTGTGGTCGAAGAGCGTCTTCCAGCCCTGTGCCACGCGCGGCGCCCAGGCCTCCGCGTCGCCGAGCCGCGGTGCGCCGGCGGCGCCGGAAGCGTGGCAGGAGTAGCAATAGCGCCGATAGGTGGTCTCCGGGTCGGGTGGCCCGGCGGTGGCACTGCGCGTGTCCTCGACGGGGCCGCACCCCGCGAGCAGCGATGCCGCGAACAGGGCCGGGAGTGCATTCTTCCTCACGTCAGCCACGGCCGAGCTCCGCCACCAGCGTCTCCTTCACCTCCCGCTTCAGGAACTTGCCCGAGGCGTTG
>JAZBPO010000304.1:0-5621 GCA_036351675.1 Pseudomonadales bacterium | reverse complement strand
TATGTCGGCGATCAAGGCCGGTATCGTTACTCCGACACGAAGGCAGCGCTCGAAGGCGCGGAAGCGAAGGCGAGTGATTTCCGTCAGCAACTCGAAGCCCCAGAGTTCGCAGCCCGCGGCCGCGATCTGGGGTCTGATGAGCGCCTCGATGTCGGCAGCCCGTCGCTCGGAACCACCGGAGCCCTTCACCACGTCGCCTCTCACTGCTCCTTCGCTCCCGTGCGCGGGTCGACGACGTCGGCGCCAGAAACGAAAAATGGGCCCGAGGCCCATTCCGTGACCCGGCTCCGCACCGCAACTCGCGCGATACGGACCAGGTATCGATCTCGCCGTGCGCGCGAAGACCTGCGCTGCACGGACCACGAGCCGTCCTCGGACGGGCCCTCAGGGGAATTGGTAGCGGGGGTAGGATTTGAACCTACGACCTTCGGGTTATGAGCCCGACGAGCTACCAGACTGCTCCACCCCGCACCTGAGGGTCGCGAATCATACAGGTCAGTGGCCTGCGCTTTCAACTGTCGGCCCTGGGCCCCAGCCGTCGACGCTCGCCTGCCGCACCTGCCGTCGCACCGGAACGACGAAGCCCCGCGGCGCGAGGCTTCGGGATGATGGTGCCGAAGAGAGGACTTGAACCTCCACGGGCAAAAAGCCCACTAGCCCCTCAAGCTAGCGCGTCTACCAATTCCGCCACTTCGGCAAGGGCCGCGTATTCTCGTGTCACCCTGCGGCGAATGCAACTGCGGATTGCGATCCTCAGGGCACCCGGTCGTCGCCGCCATCGCCGGGCGCGGCGGGCACGTCACCACCCTCCTCGGGCGACGCCGGCACTTCGAGGGCCTCGGCGGGCGCGTCCTCGATCTGCAGCGTCGGGAAATCGTCCTCGACGGGCAATCCGATGGGCGCGGGCGCCTCCGGAGCGCGCTCCTCCACCTGCGGAATCCCCACCGTGCCGAGGCTCTGGGCTCGCTCGCGAGCAGTCCAGGCGAGACCGAAGGTGACGAGGAAGAACCCTACGGCGAGCCAGGTCGTGAGCGTGTTCAGGAAGGAGGACGCACCGGCGGACCCGAACATGGTCTGGGACGCGCCGCTGCCGAAGGCCGCACCGACGCTCGCCCCCTTGCCCTGCTGGATCATGATGAGCGCGATCAGCGCGAGCGCATCGAGCACCAGCGCGACCGTGAGCACCAGTTCGATCGTTTCGATCTCCACTGAGGATTCCTCGTATCCGTTGCGCGCGCTCAGGCGCGCGCGGCCGCCACGATGGCGGCGAAGCTGTCCGCATCGAGCGAAGCACCGCCGACGAGCCCGCCATCTATGTCGGGTTCCGCGAACAGCTCCGCCGCATTGTCCGCCTTGACGCTGCCGCCGTAGAGCACGCGCAGCGATTCCAGTCCTGCCGCCGCCAGGCGCTCGCGGATGACCGCGTGCATCGCCTGCGCCTGCGCCGGCGTCGCGGTCTCACCTGTGCCGATGGCCCAGACCGGCTCGTAGGCCACCGCACCACCGACGAGCGACGCGTCGTCCCGGCTCAGCACCGCGTCGAGCTGACGCATCACCACGCTCTCCGCCGCACCGGCCCGGCGCTCCTCGAGCGTCTCGCCGACGCAGAGCAACGGCGCCAGCCCCGCTCGAACCGCTGCCGCGACGCGAGCGGCCACGGCAGCGTCGTCCTCACCGAAGTGCTGCCTGCGCTCCGAGTGCCCCACGAGCGTCCAGTCGGCGCCCGCGTCCCGGACCAGCTCCGCCGATGTCTCGCCCGTGAAGGCGCCTGCAGGCTCGGGATGGACGGTCTGCGCGCCGACGCCGATCGGGTGGCCGTCACGGGCCGCCACGACGGCCCCGAGCAACACCTGCGGCGGAAACAGGAGTACCTCGACGCCCCCGCCGATGCGCGGTGCGAGTGCCTCCACGAACGCCCGGGCGAAGTCCCGGGAGCCGTGCATCTTCCAATTACCGGCGACGATCGGCGTGCGCATGCTCGTCCCTGGGGCAGCACCGTGCGTGGCGCGCGGGACGGCCCCCGCGCGGAGGGCGCCGCATGGTAGACGAGCACCCAGCGGCTCACAAGCCGCGGGGTGCGGGCCCTTCAGCCGAGCTCGGCGCCGACGACCTCGGCGAGCGCACGTGCATGGCGCTCGATGAGCGGACCGTCGCGGCCCTCCACCATGACCCGCACGAGCGGCTCCGTTCCGGAGGGACGGATGAGCACGCGGCCGCCCTCGCCGAGCGCCTGCTCCACGCCCCGTACCGCGTCGAGAATCCGCGGCGAGTCGCCGAAGCGCGCCGGATCGGAGGCACGCACGTTGATGAGGACCTGGGGGAACCGCTCCAGGCCGGCGCGCGCCTCCCGGAGGGTCTCACCGCTCTCCTCGAGCGCCGCGAGCACCTGCAGCGCCGAGACGATGCCATCGCCGGTGCTGTGCACGTCGAGACAGAGGATGTGGCCGGAGGACTCGCCGCCGAGACGCCAGCCGCGGCGCGCGCACTCCGCCAGCACATGGCGATCGCCGACCTTGGCGCGAGCGAACTCGACGCCCTGCTCCCGCAGCGCGGCCTCGAGACCGAGGTTGCTCATGAGCGTTCCGACCACGCCGCCCTCGAGACTACCTGCGCGCTGGCGGTGCCGGGCAATGACGTAGAGCAGCTCGTCGCCGTCGACGACGGTACCGTCGGCGTCGACCATGACGACGCGATCGCCGTCGCCGTCGAAGGCGATTCCGAGATGCGCGCCCTCCGCGACGACGCGCTCGGCGAGCGCGCCGGGAGACGTCGCGCCGACGCCGTCGTTGATGTTGAGACCGTTCGGTGACACGCCGGTCTCGATGACCTGCGCGCCGAGTTCGCGGAACACGGCGGGCGCGACGTGATAGGTGGCGCCGTGCGCGCAGTCGAGCACGATGCGCGCGTCGCGGAGCCGGAAGCCGGACCCGACGGTCCCCTTGCAGAACTCGATGTAGCGACCGGCGGCGTCTTCGACGCGCCGGGCCTTGCCGAGCACCGAGGAGTCGACGGTCTCGAGGGGCTGTTCGAGCTGCGCCTCGATGGCGTCCTCGATGGCGTCCTCGAGCTTGTCTCCGTCGGGCGAGAAGAACTTGATCCCGTTATCGTAGTAGGGATTGTGGGAGGCGCTGATGACGACACCCGCATCGCAGCGGAAGGTCCGGGTCAGATAGGCGATGGCCGGCGTCGGCATGGGCCCGGTGAGCTGGACGTCGACGCCGGCGGCCGAGAGACCGGCCTCGAGCGCGGACTCGAGCATGTAGCCCGAGATGCGCGTGTCCTTGCCGATGAGGATGCGACGCACCCCTTCGCGCGCGAACACGCGGCCGGCCGCCCAGCCGAGCCGCAGGACGAACTCCGGCGTGATCGGGTCACTGCCGACACGTCCGCGGATCCCGTCCGTTCCGAACCAGCGCCGTTCGCCCATGATCCGTCCCCCCCTCGAATCGATCTTCCGTGTTCAGCCGCGTACGGCTTCGGCGACGCGCACCGCATCGACCGTCTCGGCGACGTCGTGCGTGCGCACCAGGCGCGCCCCGGCGCGCACCGCGAGCGCCGCGGCGGCGATGCTCCCGGCGACCCGCGCTCCGACCTCGCGTCCCGTGAGCGCGCCGATCATGCGCTTGCGCGACAGACCGACGAGCATCGGAACACCGAGGCTCCGGAGGGCCGGGAGTTCGCGCAGGAGTTCGCAATTGTGATCCAGCGTCTTGCCGAAGCCGAAGCCCGGATCGACGAGCAGTCGTTCCTCGCCGATACCCGCATCCTGCGCCGCCGCCATGCGCGCGCGGAGGAAGGCCGAGACCTCCCCGACGACGTCCTCGTAGGCAGGGCGATCCTGCATGGTTCCAGGCTCGCCCTGCATGTGCATGAGGCACACGGGAAGGCCCGTGGCCGCGGCAGCCTCCAGGGCGCCCGGACGCCGCAGCGCACGCACGTCGTTGAGCATCCCGGCGCCGGCCGCCACCGCCGCCTCGTACACCTCCGGCGCACTCGAATCGACGGACAGCACGACATCGAAGCGCGGCTTCAGGAGCTCGAGCGCGAGGACGATGCGTTCTCGTTCGATGGCGACGGGGACCGGCGCGGCGCCGGGACGCGTGGACTCCGCGCCGAGGTCGAGGATGGCGGCGCCTTCGGTCACCATCAGGTCCGCGCGCCGCAGCAACGCGTCGGCGTCGACGACGCCCCCGTCACCCAGCAGATCGCCGCCGTCCGAGAAGGAGTCGGGCGTGAGGTTGAGCACGCCCATCACGGCGACGCGGTCGAGAGACAGCCGCCGGTCGCCGCAGGCGAGTTGGTCGATCAAGGTGCGTTCCAGAGGAACGCCGGGCGGACTCTGTCCGCCCGGCGCGGGTCGTCAGACCTCTTCCGCAGGACCACCGACGGCACCGCGGGAATCCTCGCCCGCGGCGGAATCGCCCCCGGCGTCGGGTCCGTCGCTCGGCTGCTTCGGCGGCCGCGGCGGCATGCCTTCCATGATGTCGTCGATCTGCTTGGCGTCGAGGGTCTCGTACTCGATGAGCGCCTCGGCCATGGCGTGCAGCTTGTCCTCGTTGTCCGAGAGCATCTGCTGAGAGCGCGCATAGCAGTCATCGATGATCGAGCGCACTTCCTCGTCGATCATGCGCGCCGTTTCACCGGACACCTGCATATGGCTGTTGGAGGCCGACATCCCGAGGAACGGCTGGTCATCGTCCTCGGCGTACTTGAGCGGCCCCATGCGATCGGAGAGACCCCATTTGGTGACCATGTTCCGCGCCAGCGACGTCGCCCGCTCGATGTCGTTGGACGCACCGGTCGTGATGCCGGTCTCACCGAGGATCATCTCCTCCGCGATGCGCCCTCCGAACAGCGAACAGATGTTCGACAGGATGTGCTGCTTCGAATGACTGTAGCGGTCCTGCTCCGGCAGATACATGGTCACGCCGAGGGCGCGGCCGCGCGGGATGATCGACACCTTGTAGACCGGGTCGTGCTCGGGCATGAGACGGCCCACGATCGTGTGCCCCGCCTCATGGTAGGCGGTGGTCCGCTTCTCGCTATCGGACATGACCATGGTGCGACGCTCGGCGCCCATCATGATCTTGTCCTTGGCCTTCTCGAACTCCTCCATGCCGACGAGACGCCGGGACGCGCGAGCGGCGAACAGCGCCGCCTCGTTGCAGAGGTTCGCGAGATCGGCGCCGGAGAAACCCGGCGTGCCGCGGGCGATGACCGCCGGGTCGACATCGTCGGCGGCCGGCACCTTGCGCATGTGCACCTTGAGGATCTGCTCGCGGCCCCGGATGTCCGGCAGCGGCACCACGACCTGTCGGTCGAAGCGGCCGGGACGGAGCAGCGCCGGGTCGAGAACGTCGGGCCGGTTGGTCGCGGCGATGACGATGATGCCGTCGTTCGGCTCGAAGCCGTCCATCTCCACGAGCAGCTGGTTCAGCGTCTGCTCGCGCTCGTCGTGGCCACCGCCGAGGCCGGCACCCCGATGGCGGCCGACCGCGTCGATCTCGTCGATGAATATGATGCACGGCGCATGCTTTTTGGCCTGCTCGAACAGGTCGCGCACTCTGGACGCGCCGATGCCGACGAACATCTCCACGAAGTCGGAACCGGAGACGGAGAAG
>JAZBPO010000303.1:0-6911 GCA_036351675.1 Pseudomonadales bacterium | reverse complement strand
TCACGCCGGCGAGCTTTCCGCCGTGCCGGTGCGCCGTCTCCAGCGCCACGAAACCGCCGAAGCTGTGGCCGATCGCGAAGGGTCGGGGACCGAGCCCGGCCGCCTCGCACACGCCCCACACCTCGTCCGCGAGCTGCGCCCCCGAGTAGCGCTCGCGGTGATCCGAGTCCCCGTTCCCGGACAGATCCAGGGCCGCCACGCGGTACTTCCGCGCCAGATAGGGCGCCACGAAGCGCCACCAGGACAGGTGCGCGTTGGAGCCGTGGATCAGCACCACCCCCGGCGCTGCGCCCGCTGCGGGTCCCCAGGTCTCGAAGTGGATCCGGGCCCCGTCCACGACCACGTCCCCCGGCGCACCCGGGTGCGCCAGCCCGAACTCGAACCAGTGCGGAACCTCGCTCATCTCGTCTCCTCGCGTTCCTGAACGAAAGGGCCAGGGCCCCTGTTCAGCTTCGACCGTGAAGAGGGGGCCAGGGCCTTTCTTCACGCTCGGAATGTGTCTTGCTCGTGAAGAGGGGCCCTGGCCCCGTCTTCACGTTCAGAAGGTGTCTACCTGCGGGCGCTTGGGTGGGGCGTCGCGCCAGTGGGGGAGGTTGGTGGCGGCGAGGCCGCGCGTGATCCAGCGGCGCGTGTCGGCGGGGTCGATCACGTCGTCGATCTCGAAGTGGCTCGCCATGTTCACGCCCTTCCCGCGCTCGTACATGCGGTCGACCATTTCCTGATAGGTCTTCAGGCGCTCCTCCGGATCCTCGATCGCTTCGAGCTCCTTGCGGTAGCCCAGCTTCACGGCGCCCTCCAGTCCCATGCCCCCGAACTCGCTCGTCGGCCAGCCGATCGTGAACAGCGGTGCGCGGAAGCTGCCGCCGGCCATGGCCTGGGCGCCGAGCCCGTACCCCTTGCGCAGGACGATGGTCATGAGCGGCACCGTGAGGCCGCCAGCGGCGACGAACATGCGCCCGGCGTGGCGCACCATGCCGGCTTCCTCTATGGCCGGTCCGACCATGAAGCCCGGCGTGTCGCAGAGCGAGACGATGGGCAGGTTGAAGGCGTCGCAGAGCTGCATGAAGCGCGCGCCCTTGTCGCAGGCCTCGACGTCGAGGGCGCCGCCGAGATGGGCCGGATTGTTGGCCATGATGCCGACCGGCCGCCCCTCGATGCGTGCGAGGGCCGTGATCATGCCGTGGCCCCAGTCCTTCCTGAGCTCGAGGACGGTTCCCGTGTCGGCGAGCGCTTCCAGGACGCGGCGGATCTCGTATACGCGCAGGCGGTTCTCCGGGATCAGATGGCGCAGCGTGCGCTGATCCACGCAGTCCCATTCGCCCACGGTGCCCTGGAAGTAGGACAGGTACTGTCTCGCGACGGCGACCGCCTCCTCCTCGTCCTTCACGGCGATGTCGACGACGCCATTGGCGCGCTGCGCCGCCATGGGCCCCACTTCCTCGGGCCGGAACACGCCGAGGCCCCCGCCCTCGATCATGGCCGGGCCGCCCATGCCGATGTTCGAGTTCTCCGTCGCGATGATGACGTCGCAGGTCCCGAGCAGCGCGGCATTTCCCGCGAAGCAGCGCCCGGAGACGATGCCGACCATGGGCACGTGCCCGGACAGCCTGCCGAAGTACCAGAACGCCAGGCAGTCGAGGCCGGCGACGCCCGTGCCGTCCGTGTCGCCGGGGCGGCCGCCGCCGCCCTCCGTGAAGAACACGACCGGCAGCCGCGCGCGCTCCGCGATCTCGATGAGCCGGTCCTTCTTGATGTGGTTCATGGTGCCCTGGGTCCCGGCGAGCACCGTGTAGTCGTAGCTCATGATCGCGCACTGGCTGCGCGCCTCGGGGAAGTCCTTGCCGTTCACGGTGCCGATGCCGGCGATCATGCCGTCGGCCGGCGTGCGTTCGATGAGTTCGGCGACCGGGCGTCGACGGCGCTGGGCCGCGATAACGAGTGGCCCGTACTCGACGAAACTGCCGGCGTCGACCAGGTCGTCGAGGTTCTCCCGCGCCGTGCGCTGGCCGGTCTTCCGGCGTCGTTCCACGGCCTGCGGGCGGCGATGGTCGAGGCCGATGTCGTGGCGCTCGAGGACCTCGTCGAGATCCGGGCGCGTGGCGTCGAGATCGATCTCCTCGGCCTGCACCTCTGTGCTGTCGTCGGCGGAGGAAGGCTCGAGCCAGAGCAGGGCGGCACCCTCGAGCACGGTCTCGCCGGCATCCACCGCGAGGCCGTGCACGACCCCCGCGTTCGGCGCGCTGATGACGTGCTCCATCTTCATGGCTTCCATGACCAGCAGCTGCTGGCCGGTGGAGACCGCGTCGCCGGGGCCGACGTCGAAGGCGAGGATGGTGCCCTGCATGGGCGCGGCGACGGCCACGGCGCCGTCCGGCGACGGCGCTTGCGCCGGCGTCGCCGCGGCCGTGTCCTGCCGCCTGCCGAGCGCCAGTACGGCGAGCGGGTCGCTGGTGTCGACGCGGCTGCCGGCGCGCGTGTCGCCGCTCGTCTGCGGCAGCTGCGGGCCGGTCGCCGGCAGCGCCTTCGCCGCCTCGATCAGCGCCGCTGCGTGCTCCTCGACGAAGCGCGTGTGGACGCGGTCGGCGACCACCTCCGGGTGGGCGAGGAGCGCGCGCAGGAAGTCGCGGTTGGTGGGAACGCCCTCGATGCGGAACTCGGCGAGGGCGCGCGCGGCGCGGGCCACGGCGCGCGGGTAGTCGGCGCTCGGTTCGTGCGAGATCACCTTGGCGAGGAGCGAATCGAAGGCCGGCGAGGGCGTGTAGCCCTGGTAGCCGTGCGTGTCCGTGCGCATGCCGGGCCCCGTGGGCGCCTCGAAGGCCGTGAGCGTACCGCCCTTCGGCAGCGCCATGCCGTCCGGCCGCATCTGTTCCGTGTTCACGCGCAGCTGGATGGCGATGCCGCGCGCCGGCGGTGGTGTCTCATGGAGATCGAGGTCGGCGAGCGTCGCGCCGGCCGCGATGTGGAACTGGCTCCGCACCAGATCGACGCCGGTGACCATCTCCGTGACCGTGTGCTCGACCTGCAGTCGCGGATTGGCCTCCATGAAGGCGAAGGTGGTGTCCGGCGCCGTTTCGCCGGCGCTGCCGTCCACCAGGAACTCGAAGGTGCCGAGACTCCGATAGTCGGCAGACCGCGCCATGGCCAGGGCCGCATCGAGAATGCGGCGGCGGAGTGCGGGGTCGAGCCGCGGACTCGGCGCCATCTCGACCAGTTTCTGGTGGCGCCGCTGCAGCGTGCATTCGCGCTCGTGCAGGTGCGTGACGCCACCGCGACCGTCACCGACGATCTGGACCTCCACGTGCCGCGCGATCGGCAGATAGCGCTCGACGTAGAGCGCGCCACTGCCGAAGGAAGCTTCGGCCTCGGAGGCGCAGCGCTCGAAGGCCGAGGCGAGTTCCTCGACATCGTGCACGGCGCGCATGCCGCGACCGCCGCCGCCGGCCACGGCCTTCAGCATCACCGGCGCGCCGTCGTGCGCCTCCATGAAGGCGCGCGCCGCGTCGAGATCCGTGGGGCCGTCGGTCCCCTCGAGGAGCGGAACGCCGCAGTCCCGGGCGAGGGCGCGGGCGCGCACCTTGTCGCCGAAGAGTTCGAGCATGGACGGTGTCGGACCGATGAAGATGAGGCCGGCAGCCTCGCAGGCGCGCGCGAAGTCGGCGTTCTCGGACAGGAAGCCGTAGCCCGGATGAACGGCATCGGCGCGGGCGTCGCGGGCAGCCTCGATCACCGCCTCGATGTCGAGATAGGCACGGGCACCGGCCGCCGGCAGCGCACGTGCATGGTCGGCCAGACGCACGTGCCGCGCCTCGGCGTCGTCCATGGAGTAGATGGCGACGGACTCGATACCTGCATCCGCGCAGGCGCGCACGAGGCGCACCGCGATCTCGCCGCGATTGGCGACGAGCACGCGCTCGATGGCCATGGTCTCCCCCCCCTCACTCCACTCCCGGCCGGCCACGCAGGTTAGCAGAGCGCTCCCTGCCGACAGCCGCGGCGTCTCGCCTCAGGCGGCCGGCCGCTCCGGGGCCACGATCGACACGCGCTGGGCCCAGCGCGTGTGCGGGTAGTAGTCCCACACGGCGTGGTGCTGCGTGCAGCGGTTGTCCCAGAGCGTCAGCGTCTGCGGCTCCCAGCGCACCCTGCAGGTGAGGCTCGGCGTGCCGGCGATGAGCGCGAACAGCATGTCGAGGATCGCGCGCGACTCCTTCGGTTTCAGGCCCTTGATGTGCGAGGTGAAGCCCGCGTTCACGTACAGCAGACGCCGGCCGGTCACCGGATGGCGGCAGATCACCGGGTGCTCGTTGCGCGGATAGTCCTGGCCCGTGGGCGGCGCGACGCCGTAGGCCCCGACGTAGGGAATGGCGCCGTCGTGCACGGCGACCTTGTCCTCGAGGAACGTCTGCATGGCCGGCGAGAGCATCTCGTAGGCGAGGTACATGTCGGCGTAGAGCGTGTCGCCGCCGCCGACTTCCGGCACCTCGTGCATGTAGAGCATGGAGGCCATGGGCGGGAAGGCGTCGCAGGTGACGTCCGTGTGCCAGCCGTCGCCGGCCGTGTACTTCGACTGCGCCGTGGTCTTCACCTCGAGGATCTCGTCGTCCCCGGAGCGCGCGTGGTTGAGGGGATGCACGTGGAGCTCGCCGAAGCGGCGCCCGAAGGCCTTGTGGGCAGCCTTGTCGATGGCCTGATCACGGAACACGAGCACCATCCAGTCGGCCCAGGCCCGTTCGATCTCCTCGAACTGGGCGTCGGACACGTCGTTCAGGTCGACGCCGTGCACTTCGGCGCCGATGTGCGGCGTCAGTGGCGTCAGCGAGAGCGTCGAGTAGTTGTCGTTCAGCGGTGTACGCACGTCGGTGGGCATGTCGATTCTCCTCCTTCCCCGGCCGCGGAGTCTCGCGCAGGCGTCCCTCCTGCCTCAACCGCAGGTGTCGAGGCCGGCGTGAGCGCGCCCGGACTTCCCCTCGGGCAGCGGTGCTGGTCGAATGTGCGCCGTTCCGGAAACGAGGAGAAACGAAGTGTTCGATCGGCAGCGCGGTCAGATCGCGCTCTGGCTGGTGCTCGGCATGCTGCTGCTCGCCGGCGTGGGCTGGTGGGCGCGGGGCGCACTTGCGCCGCTCGGCGTGGTCGGCAGCGCCAACAAGGCGAAGCTGCTGTGCTCCGCCGTCCTCGGCGCCGGCCGCGATGCCGCAGAACTGCTGGGCGCAGAAGTCGGTACGGACCAGCTCCAGCTCGTGGACGTCGAGCTCGACGCCGAGCGCGGCGAGGTCGTGGGTTCCGTGCTCTGGTTCTCGGAAGCGGTCCTGTACCGGCCGGGCCTCGGCTGCACGCGCGCCGTCGGCACCAGCGTCGAGGCGTTGCGTGCTCAGGTGCCCGCGGCGGTCGTGCCCGAAGCGCCCGATCTCACGGCGGTGCCCTGGCCGACGGGCGACGTGATCGATCCGGCACTGATGCCGGCGCACGACGCGGCAGCGCTCGCGGAAGTGGTGGCGACGGCCTTCGCCGAGCCCGATCCCTCGCGCCCCGTGAACACGCGTGCCCTGCTCGTGGTCTGGCGCGGGCAGCTCGTCGCGGAGCGCTACGGTCCCGAGTTCGACGCGGACACGCCGCTGATCGGCTGGTCCATGACCAAGAGCCTGACCAACGCGCTCGTCGGCATGCGTGTCCTCGATGGGGCACTCGATCTCGCCGCGCCGGCGGCCGTGCCCGAGTGGCAGCAGCCCGGCGATCCGCGCGCCGCGATCACGCTCGATCAGCTCCTGCGCATGTCCAGCGGTCTCGCCTTCACCGAGGACTACGGCGGCCTCGAGTCGGACGTCGTGACCATGCTGTTCGGCGCCGGCGGCCACGACATGGGTGGTTTCGCCGCGACGAGGCCCCTCGCGGGCCCGCCGGACAGCCGCTGGTACTACTCGAGCGGCACCACGAACCTCGTGCAACGCATCCTCCGCGGCAGCTTCGAGCGCCACGAGGACTACCTCGCCTTTCCGGCCGAGCGTCTGTTCCACCGCATCGGCATGACGCGCAGCTGGATCGAGCCCGACGCCTCCGGGACCTTCGTCGGCTCCTCCTTCGGCTACGGGACGGGGCGCGACTGGGCGCGTTTCGGGCTGCTGTTCCTGCAGGACGGCGTCTGGGAGGGCGAGCGGCTGCTGCCCGAGGGCTGGGTCGCCTACAGCACGACACCGACGCCGCTCGCGCCGCAGGGCCGCTACGGCGCGCACTGGTGGCTCAACGCCGGCGACGCCGACGATCCGACCCGGCGGCCCTGGCCCCGGCTGCCGCGCGACGCCTACCGCGCCTCGGGCTTCGAAGGGCAGAGCGTGATGATCGTGCCGAGCGCGGAGCTGGTGGTGGTGCGCCTCGGCTACTCGCCCGACGAGCGCGTGTTCGACATCGGCGCCTTCACGGCCGACGTGATCGACGTGCTGTCGCGCGGAGCGCTGGCGCAGCGCTGACGGGGGGAAGCGGGCGCACCGGGCGCCCGCACCGCTCCGGCCGCGTCACCAGATCGTGACCCGCTCCTCCGGCGGCAGCCACAGGGCGTCTCCTTCCTGCACGTCGAAGGCCGCGTACCAGGCGTCGAGGTTCCGCACGATGCCGTTCGTGCGGTACTCGCTCGGCGAATGCGGATCCGTCGACAGACGCCGGCGCAGCGTGTCCTCGCGATAGAGATTGCGCCAGATCTGCGCGTAGCCCATGAAGAAGCGCTGGTCACCGGTCAGGCCATCGATCACCGGTGCTTCCTCGCCACCGAGACTGATGCGATATGCGCGATAGGCGACGGCGACACCTGACAGGTCGCCGATGTTCTCGCCCATGGTGAACGCGCCCTGCACGCAGGCGTCCTCGAAGGGGCAGTAGCCGTCGTACTGCGCGCCGAGGCGGGCGGCCCGCATCTCGAAGGCGCG
>JAZBPO010000302.1:0-2075 GCA_036351675.1 Pseudomonadales bacterium | reverse complement strand
TCCGGAGATGGCCCCATGAACATCCTCGCCGCGATCGATTTCTCGAGCGTCACGCCCTGCATGCTGGACGCGCTGGTCCGCCTGCCGCTCGCGAAGGACGCGCACGTCTATCTCGTCCACGCCGCCGAGCCCGACCCGGACTTCGTCGGCTGGGATGCAGGCCCAGACACCGTCCGCGACCAAGTGGCCGCCATGTTCCACCGGGAGCACCGCGAGCTGGAGGGCCACGCCGAGTCCTTGCGCGACAAGGGTCTCACCGTGACGGCCTTACTCATCCAGGGCGCCACCGTCGACGTGATTCTCAAGGAAGCCGATAAGCTCGACGCCGACATGATCGTCGTCGGCACCCACGGCCACGGAGCGGCCTACGACCTGATCGTCGGCAGCATCTCGTCGGGCATCATCCGCAAGTCGAAGGTGCCCGTGCTGGTCGTCCCCTGCCCCAAGCGCGACTAAAGAGCCCGCGCCATGGGCGCTGAGGAGAGCGCCTCTTGCGCGTCCTGATCACAGCGGACCCCGGCCTCGAGCCGATCACCGCCGACGAGATCCTCGAGCTCTGGCCACGGAGCGGCGCCGAGCCGGACCCGGAACCGATGAGCGGCCGCACATGGGCCGAGCTGCCCCACGACGCCGACCTCAAGCGTGCTCGCACCATCCACCACGTCATCGAGGTGCTGCACGAGGATCGCGTGAGCAGCCTCGACGACGTTCGCGAGTCTGCTCGTACTCTCGATGTCCCCGCACTCGCTGGCGCGTCATCCTTCCGCGTGACCGCGCACCGAGAAGGAGAACACGCCTTCAGCACCGACGCCCTCGCCGGAGCAGTCGGCGCGGCACTCCAGCGGCGCCACGGAACCCCGGTGGACCTGAACAACTTCCAGGTCCACGTCCGCGCCGACCTCTATGGCTCACGACTCATCGTCGGAGTCCAGCGGACCTCGAAGGACCTCTCGAAGCGCATTCGACGCCCCCAGCCCTTACGCACCGCGGTCAAGGCCTCGATCGCCGCATCGATGCTGCGCCTCGTCGGCGCACACGCCAGCACTGGCACACTCTGCGATCCCATGTGTGGCTCTGGAACGATCCTCGTCGAAGCCTGCGAGACGAATCCCTCGCTGCGCGTGCTCGGCTTCGATTGGGACGACGACACCGTGGAGATCGCGCGTGGCACAGTCGCGAATCACGCCCTCCAGATCCCTATCGCACCGCTCGAGATATCCGATCTCTCCGCGAGAGTAGGCCCAACGCTGGACTTCGTCATCACGGATCCACCCTATGGAATCCGCCGCGGCCGCCGCATGCGCCTGGACGACTTCTACACCACGATGCTCGACAGCATCCACAGGGCAACGACTAAGTGCAGCCGCGTCGCGATAATCAGCCCGCGCGTCAAGGCAATGCAGAAGGCTCTCGCCAACTCCCCACTCACCGCAGACCGCGTGATCCAGGTCCGCGCCGGCGGACTTACGCCTCACATCTGGGTGCTGTCCAAGACCTGAGCCGCGATATACAGAACTGCCTATCGGCCAGACGAAATTGATCCCGCCTCCATCCAACGGCGTGAACTAGTGGACACGCAGCACCTTGCCGGCGCACAATGGTGCTCGGTTGGGGATGACACAAGTTCGGGTAATCTGCGGCCCCAGCCCCATACGCAGAACCCGCTAATTCAAAGTTATATGGGCAAGAGACGTGACGCGTCGCGAGAAGATGAACGCGGCAGAGGCGACCGACATCGCTGAGACCGTGCTCCAAGCGTACCGGCAGATGCGCTATGACGACCTGGCGCGGATGGTAGACGAGACCGTTTGGGTGAGGAAGTTCGGGGCAACCGGCGCAGTGTACAACGTTCAAGTTCAGGCGTTTTGGGACGCCCAGCCGAGAGGGAATGTCCGGGTCCTCGCCGCTGTGGACGATGGCAAATCGGGCCGGGTCATGTGTCCCCTGACCTGTGATTTCATCATCGCGCCGAGCGGCGAGTTCGTCGGTGAGTAGAGAGGCGCGGTGGCCATATAACCCGCCGATTCAGCGGACAGCCGGCTAGCGCGCGGCTGACCACTGATCGGCATAACGTT
>JAZBPO010000301.1:0-12648 GCA_036351675.1 Pseudomonadales bacterium | reverse complement strand
TGTTCGGCGCGCTCGGAGAGCGGATCCACGAGCGGCACCTCGCTCGCCTCGAGCGCCGCCAGCATCGCCGGGGTCCGATGCACGACGAAGATCGGCTGGCCCCGCCACTCGGGGATGGGGCCGAGGATCTCGCCCGGGGCGAGCTTGCCGACGTCGATGCGGACCGGCCCGCCCGCCGCCCGCGCCTTCGCGCTCGGTTGCCAGGACGCCACGAAGGGAATCGCGGCGCCGGCGACCCCGGCGGCGCCGACGACGGCGGTCGCGCCGATCAGGAAACGTCTGCGTTCGGGGTCGGCCTCGCCGGCAGCGGCGGAGTTCTGGAGAGCGATGGTCGTGGTCACGATGAAGCTCCCTGGAGGCAAGCCTCCAACCGGAGGCCCCTGCTCCCGGAGCGTGTGCCTCCTCGATCGATGGACGATCTGCGGCGGCGCGCCCTGGACGGAACGACCGTCGCTTCTGCTAGTTATGTTATTACAGAAATTATTGAAACAAGCGCACGACGGTCCCCCGGCGACGAACGGCTGCCCGCGACGGGATCAGTAGGCCCGGCGGCGCGGCATGCCGTAGGCGTCCTCGCGGACCGCGTAGGGAGGCTCGCGTCCGACGAGGGACTCGAGCATGAGCAGCTCCGCGTCACTGTGATCGCGGAAGGGCGCGGCACGCAGCCGCGTTCCGGATGCGCCGCTGGCGAGGACGTAGCGCGGTGCGTCGTGACGCACGGACTCGATGGTCTCGCTGCTCGCGGGATCGCTGCGCGCACCGATGTAGACGGTGCCGTAGCAGGTGCAGATGTAGTCGCGCCCGGTCTCGACGGCGGCATAGACGCCGGTGCCGCGGATGCCGACCACGGCCAGCGGGGTCTCGATACGATGGACGCGCTCCGGGAAGACCGTGAGCACGGCACCCGCCTCGAGAGCCACACGTTCGAGGCGCGTGCCGCCGGCGTCGGGGACGAGCCTGAGGCGCGTGGACGGGCGCGCGAACAGGGCCGTCTCGCCCACCACGAACACGAGGCCTCCGTCGGGGCCCGTCTCCACCTCGTCGCCGGGCCGCACGAGCGTCGCGTCGTTCCCGGCGCTGCCGTTGACGCTGAAGCCGCCCTCGGCGCGCAACACGGAGCGGTCCGGCGGCAGGCGCTCCGGGCGCCGACCGACCACGCTGCTGCAGCCGACGACCGCGACGCCGGGCACGGCGAAGACGCCCGTCGCGAGCATGCCCAGCAGCACACGGCGGCGCCCGTCGCTCAGATTCGTTTCCATGCGCGACCCTTCCCTCCAGCCTCCACGGTCCCCGCTGGAATATACTCGCGCCCGGGAGGTATCAGGTATGGAAGGGGTCTCTCCACGACGGCTCGGCGCCCGCAGCGCCGCCCTCGCCATCCTCGGCGTCGCGCTGTTCGGTGCCTCGGCGGCCCTGGGCGCTCCGGTCGCGACGACGCTCGACGTCGGCGCGAGCGTCCGCTTCGACGACAACCACTCGAACTCCCTCGACAGCCGCGACCGCGAGGCCGACGAGGTCTATCGCGTCGAGGCGCTGCTGTTCCGGCCCCCGGGTCGCGGCGCTGACGACCGGCTGTCCATCGACGCGATGCTGGGCGTCGAGAAGTTCGGCGACTTCGACGATCTCGATCGGGTCGACTTCGCCGTCGGCGCGAGCCTCGCGTTGCTGCCCGGCACCGGCTACGGCGCGCCGTCCCTGGAGATCGGACTGCGCGGGGAGGTCAGGAACCATCGCGACAGCAGGATCCGCGACGGCGCGCTCGGTACGGCGTTCCTGCGCAGCTCGGTACGCCTGACGGACCGGCTCTCCGTCTCCGGCCTGGCCGATTTCACCCAGCGCACCGCGCCCAACGGCCAGGTCTTCGACACGCGAGTCGGCCGGCTCGTCGCGCGCGCGGAGCTGGCCCTGGCGGGGAGCGATCGCCTCTGGCTCGAGGCCCGCGGGACGACGGGGGATCTGACGGCGAACGTCGCGACCTCCGCGGACCGGGTGTTCCCGATCGCGGAAGCACTGGAGGTCGACGAGGCCTTCGGAGCAGGGTTGCTCCAGGATGGTCCCGGACCCGGACCCGGACCTGGACCTGGACCTGGCCCGGGACCGCTCGGCGGCAACCGGCTCGTCTATCGGCTGGACGGCGAGTCGGCAGCCGTCTCTGCAGGCTGGGTGCGTTCGCTCGGCTCGATGACGACCGTCGAGGCGAGCGTCGGCTATCGACGCGCCTGGGCGGACGACGGCGTCGACTACGACAACCTGACGCTGTCGCTGTTCCTGCTGCACCGTCTGCAGTGAGCTCAGCCGATGCTCAGTGGGCCGTGTAGCCCCCGTCGACGGGCAGCACCACGCCGTTGACGAAGCTCGCGTCGTCGCTCGCGAGGAACGCGGCGACGGAGGCGATCTCCTCGGGCTGGCCGAGGCGACCGAGCGGATGGCGCGCGATCAGGAAGGCGCGCCCCTCGTCGGTCTCGCGAAACTCCGCCGTCATGGCCGTCTCGATGAAACCCGGCGAGATGGCGTTCACGCGCACCCCCTGCGGACCGAACTCGAGCGCGTACTGCTTCGTGAGGCCGGCGACGCCGTGCTTGGAGGCGATGTAGGCGGGGCCGTCGGGGTTCGGGTTGTCCGGGTCGCGGAGCTCGGGCGGCACCGCGAAGCCGACGAGACCCAGGATCGAGCTCGTGTTGACGATCGCGCCGCCCCCCTGCGCCGCCATCTGCGGCGCGGCGTGCTTGAGACCGTAGAACACGCCCGAGAGGTTCACGGCGACCGTGGTGTCCCAGTCGAGATTCGCGACGCCGGCGTTGTTGAACAGGATCTGCAGCCCCCCGTGATCGGCCTGCGCCCGCGCCACGGCCTCCACGACCTGCTCCTCGGAGCTCACGTCCAGCCGCCAGGCCTCGGCGCTGCCACCCGCCTCGGCGATGCGCGCCGCCGTCCCCTCGGCCATCTGCAGATCGACGTCCGAGCACAGCACGCGCGCTCCCTCTGCCGCCATGCGCAGCGCGCTCGCCTGACCGATGCCACCACCGGCGCCGGTGACCAGCGCGCACCTTCCCTCGAGTCGTCCCATGCTCCCTCCCCGGATCAGGACAGTTTCCAGCTTCGTACCGGCGCGGGCCGCCATGCGGCGCCGCGCCCCGATTCAGGCGCGCAGACGCGATGCCAGCGCGCGCAGCGTCTCCTCGAGGCCGGCCCGCGAACGCGCCGCGGCGGCGACGTCGCGCTCCGCCACGTCGTCGGCCAGCGCCTCGAGCCGACGCGCGAGCCGGCGATCGCGGGTGCCGCGGTCGAGTGCGCGTTCCGCGTCGTCGAGTGCCTCGCCGCAGGCCGCGAGCGCATCGGCCGGAAGCGCCTTCGCGCGGACCAGCTGATCGACGTAGGCGCGGCCCACGACCGGAGCCACGGGCCAGGTCACGGGGAACTGCTGCTGTGGATTGAAGACCCTGCCCTGATCGGCCAGCGACGCCGCGGCGATCTCGTTGGCGGAGAGGTGTTCGCTCGGCAGGAGCTCGAACACGTCGAGGCCGCGCGCGATCTCGGTTCCGTAGATGCGGCCGCCGTACCAGTAGGTGGACCAGTAGCCGCCGAGGATCAGTTCCTCCGCGTCGATGGGGCCGCGATCGAAGAAGGCGATCTCCACGGGATTGGCGGAGTCCGTGAAGTCGATGACGGAGACGCCGCCCTGGTACCAGGCCTGCACGAAGAGATCGCGCCCGGGCACCGGGACGATGGAACCGTTGTGCGCGACGCAGTTCTCCTGCTCCACCTGCGGCGCCGGCATCTTGAAGTGGCTGCGATAGACGAGCTCGCGATCGACGATGTCGTAGATCGCGTCGGCGCCCCAGGTGAGCGGATCGTAGGCCCGGCAGCGCGGCCGGCTGCCGCCCCCCCACTCGTCCGTGAACAGCACCTTGGTGCCGTCGTTGTTGAAGGTCGCCGAGTGCCAGTAGGCGAAGCCCTCGTCGATGACCTCGTCGATGCGCTGCGGCGCGAGCGGATCGGTGATGTCGAAGATGATGCCGTTGCCGGAACAGGCGCCCGCCGCGATGCCTGCCGACGGGAACACGGGGATGTCGTGGCACTGATCCGTCCGTTCCGTGTCCTGCGTCTCGTCGCCGTGATCGCCGCCGCGCCACAGGCCCGCGAGCACACCGGTCTCCGGATCGGCGAACACGGCGGGGCTGTCGACGATGCGCGCCGACGCCGGATCGTCGACGGGAATGGCGATGACGTCGATGCGGAACAGCGCCGTGCGCGTGTCGCCCGGCGACTCGTCGAAGCAGCCCGCGAGCTCCTCGCCGTCCCGGACCCGCGAGGTGCCCGAGTTGTAGACGACGATCACGCCGTCCTCGCCCGGACCGGAGACCACCGAGTGCGTGTGCGAACCACGGCAGGTCTGCACCGCACCGACCTGCACGGGGCGCGTGAGATCGGAGATGTCGAAGATGCGGATGCCGCGGAAGCGCTCGGGGCTGACGTCCTCGGAAACCCCGTCGAGGCCACAGTCGAGGCGGCCGCGGGTCTGCTCCACGGACATGATGAGCAGGTCACCGACCACGGAGACGTCGCCCTGGCCGCCGGGGCAGACGATGGCGCTGACGTGCTCCGGCACGCCGGCGTCGTCGAGACGGTAGATGTTGTAGCCGTGGTAGTTGCCCACGACCATGACGTCATCGGCGAAGGCGATGTCCGTGTTCATGAAGCTGAGCAGCGGCGAGCGGTCGTACTCGCTCGCGCTCTCCGCTTCCTCACCCTCCTCGCCCGTACCGGCGTCGTCGCCCTCGGCGGATTCCGCCTGCATCGCCTCGAGGCGCGAGGGTGACAGACCCGCCGGATTCTCCGGGTCGAAGAAGCCCGCGGGCTTCGGCAGCGAGGCGAGCAGCTCCATGTTCAGGATCGCCTCGCCCGCGTCGCGGAAGCCCGGCGCGAGGCCGGCGCGTGGATCGTCGGAGAGCCCGACGAGCAGCGCGTTCATGATCTCGATCTCGCTCGTCTGGTCGTTGACGATGTCCGAGGTGAACTCGTAGAGCACCGGGTCGTAGGCGGCGCCCGGCTGGTCGAGGAGATCCTCCACCATCGTGATCGCGCCCTCGTGATGCGGGATCATCAACTGCAGGAAGAGCCGGTCGAAGTCCGTGCTCTCCGACGCTGCGAGCTGCGCCATCTGCTCCGGCGTCGCCATGCCCATCATCATGTGTGACATGTGGGTGTGCTGTGCGTGCGCGGCCATGCCGCCCGGCTCCGGCGCCCGCTCGCCCCGATCCCGTAGCCAGCCCTGCATGAAGGCGATCTCGTCCGCCTGCGCTGCGTTGATGCGCCCGGCGATGTCGATGATGTCGGGGTTGTTGGTGCGCTGGGCGACGAGCCGGGCCATCTCCACGGCCTGGGCATGATGCGGAATCATGTCCTGCATGAAGCGCACGTCGTCCTGCGAGTAGCTGGTGTCCGCGACCTCGATCGCTTCCGCCGCGCTCAGCACGCGCGACGCCTCCCCGGGTGCGCCGGGCTGGACGATGGGCACGTCCGCGGCGGTGGCTGTCGCCGAGGCGAGTACGAGCAGCGCGGACAGCAGGTGCCGGGCGGCGACGGGGCGTTGCGCGGTGGACACGGTGCGGTCTCCTCGTTCGAGTGGAGGGGCAGAGCCTACACCGTCGCCCCAGGGGGGCGACGGTCCCTGCGATCGACGCGTTGCGACCACAGCGCAGCTCGACGGACGCACGGGACCTGTCGCGTTCGTGAGAAGATCACGCGGCGCCGGCCCTGGGCCGGCGGCATCGAGACGGCAGAAGGACGCGACAGCGCATCATGAAGAAACACGGACCCAGCTTCTCGGAGCGCCAGCAGGCCTCCAGCGAGGCGAAGAAGAAGCTGCTCGACCGCGCGAAGGCGCGGACGGACGATCCGAACGCGGCTGCGCGCAAGGAAGCCCGCGCCAAAGCCGCCGCCGAGCGGGAGGCGGCCGCCGAGGCGAAGCGGGAACGGCAGCGCGAGGAGAAGGCGAAGCGCGCGGAAGAGCGCGCGCGCAAGGAGGCCGAGCGGCGCGCGGTGGCAGAGGCCGAGAAACAGCGCAAGGCCGAGGAGGCCGCCGCGGCCGAGCAGGCACGCATCGAACTCGAGGCCGCGCAGAAGGCGAAGCGCGACGCGCGCTACGCGGCCCGCAAGGCGCGCCGGGGCCGCTGACGGGCCAGCCGCGCCCCATCCGCTCGCCGCGGCGCCTCAGCGCGCGGAGAGCGCGTCGATCTCCGAGCGTTCCTCGGCGGACAGGGGCCGGGCCACCGCGGCGACGTTGGCCTCCACCTGCTCGGGGCGCGTCGCCCCGGCGATGATGCTCGAGACCAGCGGCTCGCTCGCGAGCCAGGCCATGGCGGTCTCGAGCAGCGTCCGGTCGTGTTCGGCGGCCCAGTGCTCGAGCCGCTCGACGAGATCGAAGTTGCCGTCGGACAGGGCTGCACGGCCGCGCGCACCGAAGTTCGCGAGACGCGTGTCGGCGCCGGGCTCCTCGCCGCGCCGGTACTTGCCCGTCAGCAGGCCGCTCGCGAGCGGGAAGTAGGGCAGCAGGCCGAGACCGAAGCGGCGCATGGCCGGCAGCTTGTCGCGTTCGAGGCGCCGGTCGACGAGGTTGTAGAGGTCCTGCGCCGTCACGAAGCGCTCGAGATGCCCGCTGCGCGCCGTCCAGTCGGCGTCCGCCATCTGCCAGCCCGCGAAGTTCGAGTGGCCGATGTAGCGCACCTTGCCGGCACGGACGAGATCGTCGAGCGCACGCAGCGTCTCCTCGATGGGCGTGTCCGGGTCGGGCCGGTGCTGCTGGTAGAGGTCGAGGTAGTCGGTGCCGAGGCGCTCGAGGCTCGCCTCCACGGCGCGGACGATGTATTGCCGCGACGCGCCGCCGGCCATGCCCTCGTGGGCCATGGCGAACTTGCTGGCGATGACCACGCTGCCCCGGTCCACGCCCTTCAGCGCCCGACCGAGGAAGACCTCGCTCTCCGTGCCGCCGTAGACGTCGGCGGTGTCGAAGAAGTTGATGCCCGCATCGAGCGCGGCCCGCACCACGTCGGCGCTCTTGCCGGCGTCGATGCGCATGCCGAAGTTGTTGCAGCCGAGTCCGACCAGCGAGACCTTGAGGCCGGTCGCGCCGAGTCTTCGCATCTCCATGAGCTTCTCCCCCCGCGGCTTCAGTGTTTAGGGCGCAGCAGGCCGATCATGGCCGACAGATCCTGTTCCTGCAGGCCCGCCGCCTCGGCGCGCTCGAAGCAGCTCTGCAGCCAGCGCGCGTAGCCGGTGTCGACGCCGAGCTCGGTGCCGATCTCGAGCATGTGGCGCGGGATCTTCGCCCAGGTGCCGAGCGCGGCCTCCGTTTCCTCCGTGCGGTCCTCGGCCAGCGCCGTCGCGATGCGCGCCATCTCCTCCGTCTGCAGGTGGCCGGCTCCGGCGAGGAGCTGCGCGAAGGTCGCGAGCGACACGCCGCCCGCCTCCGCGAGCGCTGCACCGTTGAGCGTGCCGACGAGCGTCCCGAGCACCGAGGCGAGGATCGCGGCGTCGAGGATGCAGGGCAGCTCGACGTCCTCGCCGACGTAGTGGACCTCCGAGCCGAAGGCGCCGAGCACGCTCGCGGCCTCCTCCCAGGCGGCTTCGTCCCCGGCGAGCAGGATCATGCCCTGCTCGGTGCCGATCTGGCGCGGAAACGCCAGGATCACACCATCGAGGCAGAGCGCACCCGAGGCCCGGCCACGGGCGAGTTCCGCCCGCGCGTCCTGACGCGTACCGGTAGTGAGCTGTACGACGATGCGACCCGTCAGACAGGCGTCGAGTTCCTGCCCGGCGCAGAGCTCGCGCCAGGCATCGTGGTCGGCGAGGCACACGACGACGATGCGCGCCGCCTCGATCGCCGCCCTCGCGTCGGCACAGTGTCGCGCGCCCAGGGCGACGAGGGGCGACGCCTTCTCCGGCGAACGGTTCCAGACGTGCACGCCCGCGCCGGCCTCGAGCTGCGTCCTCGCCAGCGCAGCACCCATCACACCGAGGCCGATGATCGCGACCTCCGGCGCGGGCGCGTCTTCCCTCGCCTCGTTCATCCGCAAGTCTCGCTGCCTTCGAAGGATGCACGAGCCCAACAGATGCGCAGGCGCCTGTCGACCGGCGCCGGAGCTTGCTGCCGGGGGGCCGAGGTGCTGTAGGCTGCGGCGCCCCGATGCCCCAGCGGAGATCACCCATGCACGCCATGCGCCTCGCGAAGCCCGGCGGCCTCGAGCAGCTGACCCTGGCCGAGATCGAAGCCCGCCCCCCGGGACCCGGCGAGATCCAGGTCCGCGTCGAGGCGAGCTCGCTCAACTTCCACGACTACGCAGTGGTCAGCGGCATGCTGCCGGTGGACGACGGACGCATTCCCATGTCCGACGGCGCCGGCACCGTGACGGCCGTCGGCGAGGGCGTGGACGGCATCGCGATCGGCGACCGGGTCCTGAGCTGCTTCTTCCCGGCCTGGCAGGCCGGCGCGCCCGGTCCCCGCGAACTGCTCGGCGTACCGGGTGACCACGTCGACGGCTTCGGCGCCCAGACCGTGACCATGGCGGCCTCGGCCTTCACGCCCATGCCCACCGGCTGGACGCCCGCGCAGGCCGCGACCCTGACCTGCGCGGGCCTGACCGCCTGGCGCGGACTCATGGCGGAGGCTCGCATCAAGCCGGGCGATGTCGTGCTCACCCAGGGCACGGGCGGCGTGTCGATCTTCGCTCTGCAGTTCGCCAAGGCGGCGGGCTGCCGCGTGATCGCGACGTCCTCCTCCGACGAGAAGCTCGAGCGCCTGGCGCACCTCGGCGCCGACGAGCTGATCAACTACCGCCAGACGCCGGAGTGGGGCCGGCGCGCCCTCGAACTCACGGACGGTCGGGGCGTCGACGTCGTGGTGGAGATCGGCGGCGCCGGAACGCTGCCGCAGTCGATCACGGCCGTCCGCGTCGACGGGCATATCTCCCTCATCGGCGTCCTCGCCGGCTTTGCGGGCGAAGTGCCGACGGCGGCCCTGTTCAGCCGCAACGCCACGCTGAAGGGCATCACGGTGGGCAGCCGTGCCCAGCAGCTCGACATGATCCGCGCGGTCGAGGCGAACGGCATCGAACCGGTGATCGACTCCACCTTCCCGCTCGAAGGCCTGGCGGACGCCTTCCGGCATCAGGCTTCGCAGAAGCACTTCGGCAAGATCTGCGTCGAGCTCTGACGCGCGCGGCGGTCGACGCGATCCGGTGAGCGGCGCCCCGCAGCCCTCCCGCGCCCGGGGCTATCTGCTCGGCGCGTCGGGTGTGCTGATACTGAGCTCGGATGCCCTGCTGATCCGCCTCGTCGACGCGCCCGTGCTCGTGGTCATGAGCTGGCGCGGTGCGCTCATGTGCGCGGCCTTCCTCTGCCTCGAGGCCCTGCGCGGCGGGCCGCGCATGCGCCGCGTCGCGCGCCCGGACCCGGCGGCCCTGCTCGCGGCGCTCCTCTACGCCGGCTCCGGCTTCGCCTTCGTCACGGCCATCGTGCGGCTGCCGGTGGCCCAGGCCCTGGTGCTCGTCGCCACGGTCCCGCTGTCGAGCGCCGTCCTCGGGCGCCTGTTCGCGGGCGATCCGCTCACGCCGTTGACGCTCCTGACCGGCCTCGCCTGCACCGGCGGCATCGTCCTCGCGCTGACACCCGCCGGCCTGCCGACGGACCCCGTCGGTATCGCGGCCGGCCTCGCCGTATCCGTCACCTTCGGTGCCTACCTGACGGTATTGCGCAGCGGCCGCGTCCAGCGACCAAATCTCGTGCTCGCCGATTCGAGCCTGCTCGCGGCCTGCATCGCCGCGCCGCTGGCCGGTGACCTGAGGCTCGAGGGCGTGAGTCTGCTCGCCGCGCTCGCCCTCGGCCTGCTGGTCATGCCCCTGTCCCAGGCCCTGCTCTCGTCTGCGCCGCGCCACATCACGGCGGGCGAGGTGGGCATGCTCCTGACCCTCGAGACGGTGTTCGGCTCGCTCCTCGCCTGGTGGCTGCTCGGGGAGACGATCGACGGGCGCGCCGTGCTCGGTGGCTCGATCGTCGTCAGCGCGCTGGCGCTGCGCGCGGGCCTCGCGGTGCGCGGGACGCGAGCGCGAGCATGAGGCGGCGCCACCGGGCGGGGCGCCGCCCGCCGACTCAGTCCTCCTGCGGAGCCGCCGCAGTCGTCGGGTCGTGGCGCTCGAACCAGGCCATGATCGTGTCGGTCTTGGCGACGAGGCGGCTCGGGCGCGAGGCGATGGAGTGCGAGGAGCCCGGCACGCGCACGTAGGCGCTCGGCACGCCACGCATGTGCAGCGCCGAGTACCACTGCTCCGCCTCCCAGGTCGGCGTGCGCCAGTCCTCCTCGCCGACCATGACGAGCGTCGGCGTCGTGACGTTGCCGACGACACGGATCGGCGAGAGGTCGAAGTACTTCTGCGGCTCTTCCCAGGGGTCCGCACGGATCCAGTGACGCGTCACGGTCACGCCTATGTCCCCGGCCAGCGCCATGGTGAACCAGTTGATGACGGGCTTGATCACCGCGGCGGCGGCGAAGCGGTCGGTCATGCCCGTGGCGTAGGCGCTGAGCACACCGCCGCCGGAGCCACCGGTGATGAACAGGCGCTCCGGGTCGACCCAGCCACGCTCGACCACCTCGTCGACGACGGTCATCAGGTCCTCGTGATCGGGGCCCGGATAGGCGAGATCGATCTCGTGCGCGAAGTCCTCGCCGTAGCCCGTGGAGCCGCGCGGATTGGCCCAGACCGTGACGTAGCCCTCGGCGGCGTAGCGCTGGATCTCGGCCGCGAAGGTCGGTGCGTACATGGCGAAGGGGCCGCCGTGGATCTCGAGGATCATCGGCGCCGTGCCGTCCGCCTCGACGCCCGCGGGGATCGCCATCCACGCCTCGATGGGCAGACCGTCGAGGCGCGATTCGACCTGGATCTCCTCGATGCGTGGCAGCGCGATGGCGCCCAGCAGGTCCGAGTTGAGGTCCGTGACGACGCGCGGTGGCGCGCTGCCGACCTGGATCGCGAGTTCCGCCGGGCGCATGGAATCGCCGGCGGTCCAGGCCATGACCCGCTGCCGGCCGCTACCGTGCACGACGTAGTCGCCGGAGCCGTAGGGCCGGCCGAGGCTCGTGCCGCCGACGTCGCGTACGAGCGTGCGCACGTCGCCCTCGAGGTCGATCTCCACCACGTGCAGCTCACCCTCCACCTCGGCGAGCGCGTGCACGGCCGTGCCCTCCGGATGCCAGCGGATGTCCGAGAGCGTGTGGTCGAAGTCGCCGGTGAGCAGGACCGGGTCGCCGTCGGGCAGGCGGCGCACGTAGAGCTCGGTCTGCTGATAGGACAGGCGCTCGTCGTCGTAGCCGAGCCAGGCGAGGCGGCGGCCGTCGGGGGAGGCGGTCGGACTGCGATCCGGGCCGTCGCGGTCCGTCAGCGCGGTGCGCTCACCGGAAGCGACGTCGACGGCGTAGATCTCGGACTCGATCGGGTCGAGTTCAGGGCGCTCGGCATCGTTGCCGACGACGTAGAGCGTCGCACCGTCGGCGCTCCACTCCGGCGAGGCGTAGCCGTCACCGCCTGCCGTGAGTGCGCGCGGCGTGCCGCCGTGCGCGGGCACGACGTAGACCTGATCCTCGCCCTCTTCCAGGAAGCCCCGGCCGTCGAAGCGGAACACCAGATCGTCGATCACCTTCACCGGGTCCGCCCAGCTCGCGTCGTCGGGCTTGCGCGGCTTCGGCCGGGACAGATCGAGACCCTCGCCCGAGGTGAACATGGTGAAGGCGATCTGCTCGCCGTCCGGCGACCAGGTCATCTGGCGGGGGCCGTACTCGAGCAGCGCGACGCGCGTCTCGCGGCCCGAGGCGAGCCAGCGCACGCGCAGCTCCGTCTCACCGTTCTCGCTCGCGACGTAGAGCAGGCGGCTGCCGTCCGGCGAGAAGCGCGCGTTGCGGTAGCTGCCCGAGCCCGTGATCAGCGGCTCCGAGCGGCCGCTCGCGACGTCGGTGATCCACAGGCCGCCGCGCGCCCGGTCGGACATGCGGTCGTAACCGGTGCGGACCCAGACGACGCTGGCGCCGTCGGGCGAGATCTGCGGATCGCGGACCCACTCGAGCTCGAAGACGTCGTCGGCGCCGAAGCGCCGCGCGTCGCTCGCGGCGATGGCACCAGCGCTGCAGCACAGCACGCAGAGTATCGCGAGCCCGCGGCCGGGACCGCGGCGGTGTAGGGCGATGGACATGAGGGGCTCCTGTGTCGCGTGTTGCGGATCGGGATCCGGGACTCCGAGCGACGTGCAGCGCTCGTCCGGGGCACGGGAAGACTCCGACTCGCTCGTCCGACCCCTCCGGCTTCCTGCCGAGGTGCTCGAAGCGTCGCGCGCTCACAGGCGTGGCGGGCCAGGTCGAGGGAAGGCAGTGCGACCACGAGCACTGCCAGCCCACCCTCGAGGGTGGGCACCCGGGGCTGCCGCCAAAGACGCCGTTTCCGTGAAAGGACGCCGAGGGCTGGACGCGCTGCTCGAAGATGCCCTAGTTGTGATCTCTCAATAGGTTGTCCACGGGGAGTCCTCGAAGGAAGCTGAGTTTGCCGACTTAGTTTCCAGCCAGGAGTTCCCCGTGAACGTCCACAACAATGCTCGTCTGACCCCGGC
>JAZBPO010000300.1:0-2839 GCA_036351675.1 Pseudomonadales bacterium | reverse complement strand
TGGTGCTGGCGGCGCAGACCGCCGCACCTTGTCCCCCGTACGGAGTGGCGGCAGCGCTCCGAAGCTCCCACCTGTCCGAACGAAGGGGTAGCGAACCCGGCCTCCCATCCCTCCGAACGCAGCCCCCTCAACCGAACAGCGCCTCGCAGCCCGTCCCTTCGAGCACGCTCATGACGCGGCCACGGTCCTCCGGGTCCAGGCGTGCGAAGCCCTGACGCAGCATCGCGAGGCACTTGCCCTGGTAGGGGAAGGGCTGCTGCACCCACCGTGCGCCGTCGATCTCGCACTCCACCTGCTCGGCGCCGGACTCGAGTGCCGCTGCGTTCGCGAGCAGGAAGGGCGCGTAGACGCGGCCGATCTCGCCGAACAGTTCGCGCACGGCGTCCGGCATGGCCTCGGGTGCATCGAAGCCGGCGTCGTCGACCTCGATGCCGGAGAGATCGTCCACGAGCTGGGTCCAGGCGACGATGCGCGGTGCCACCCGCTCGGCGACGGCCGAGGGCGTCGGATCGAACAGGCACAGCTGCGTCAGCTGGCCGAAGACGCCGAAGTCACCGGCGCCCGGGCGCGCGCCGAGCAGGAAGCGGCGCCCGGTGAGGCAGCGGTCGAGGATGCGCAGCGTGCGCTCGTAGCTCGCCTCAATGATCGGTGCGGTGACGTCGTTCGAGCCGACGACCCAGAGGCGGCTGATCTGGCGCTCGGCGAACTGCCGGCCCATCTGCGCGAGCGTCTCCTCGGGCAGCGTCGTGCCGCGCCAGCGCGGCAGCACGGCGGCGGCGCGGTCGATGTCGGCCCGGTAGTACCAGCGGTAGTGGAACATGGCCTTGGTGAGCCACTCGTCGCCGAAGTCCTCGATCAGCGCATCGAGGAAGGCCGTCGCGGGATCCTCCGGTACGACCCGACGCTGCGGCCAGCCTTCCTCGAGCGCGGCGATCAGCGGCGTCGAGTCGACGCGGGCCTCGGTCTCGCCCGGGAACACCAGCACCGGGATGATCGGGACCTTCGGTTCCGGCGTCACCGCGTCCTCGGGCGCGCCGCGCGTCACCGTGTGGTGCGGGATGCGGCGGTAGCGCAGCACCGCGAGCATCTTGCGCGTGTAGGGGGAGCCTGGCGCCCCCGAGATCCTGACTGCTTCTTCCAACGTCGATTCCCCGTCGCTACCGCTGCTGACGCAGCACCAGTTCGCCGTCGCGCTGGCTGAACTCGACGCTCGAGAGCGCGCTCATGCCGAGCAGGATGGCGCCGTCCAGACCCGGGACGATGTTCGCGCGCACGTCGCGGAACACCATGGACCCGAGCTGCAACTCGTCGATGCGCGTGAGCCAGGCCTCGGCCTCGCCGTTCGCGGTGCGCACGGTCACGCTCGGGCCGCGGCCGAGGCCCAGACGGTCGGCCCAGGCGCCGGGAATGGCCACCGTGGTCGCCCCCGTATCGACCATCATGGTGGCCTCGCGGCCGTTCACCAGACCATCGGCCAGGTAGTGGCCCTGCGGGTTCGCGCGCAGGCGCACCTCCGCGATGCCGCCCTCGAGCGTCCCGGTGACCGCGCCGTTCGGGTTGTCGCGCAGGCCGAGCAGGTCGGCGAAGACCCAGGTGCCGAGACCGAGCACGCCGAGCCAGAACAGTACCCACATGCCGGTACCGAGACCGCGTCCGGCGTCTGCCTGCTGGGGGTCCGGAGCCACCCGGGGGTCAGGCGGCGAGGGCGCCGGCGACGGCCATGCCGAGGCGCAGCGTGCGCGGATCGCCCATCAGCGTGCTCACCATGCGGTTCATGACGAAGGCGTAGGTGGTCCGCGCATCTAGGTCGACGACGATCAGCGAGCCGCCCCAGCCTCCCCAGAAGATGGTGTTCGGATTGGGTCCGAGGGGCATTTCCGGCGTCGACAGGCCGTAGCCCATGCCGAACTTCGCGGGCATGCCGAGGACGAGGTCCCTGCCCTCCACCACGAGCTCGAGCGCTCGCCGCGCGCCTTCCTCGCTGAGGATGCGCTTGCCGCCGACGCTGCCGCCGTTCGCGATCAGGGCCTGCACGAGGGCGACGGAACGGGCGTTGCCGTGCCCGTTCGCCGCGGGGATCTCGGCGCGGCGCCAGCCGGCCTCGCGTGACTGCAGGGCGCTGGTGGCGGGATTGGCGAAGGTGCGGGCGGCGATGGAGTCTGCCTCCGCGCCGGTCGCCTGGCCGAGGTTCTCCTCCGGCGGGATGAGATCGCCGATGCGTGCGTCATGTTCGGCCCCCGTGCCGATGTGGAAGTCCGCGCCGAGGGGTTCGGCGATCTCCTTCCTGAACACGGTGCCGAGCGTCTCGCCGGTGGCGCGGCGCACGACCTCACCGAGGAGATAGCCCTGGGTGATGGCGTGATAGCCACTCGCCGTCCCGGGCTCCCACCAGGGGGCCTGGCGTGCGAGCAGGTCGACGACCTTGTCGTGGTCGTAGAGGTCTTCCGCCTCGAGAGGCTCGTCGATGCCCGACAGGCCCGCCGCGTGGCCGAGCAGATGCGCGATGGTGACCCGGCCCTTGCCCGCCGCGCGGAACTCGGGCCATAGCTTCGCCACCGGATCGTGGAGATCGAAGGCGCCGCCGTCGGCGAGGAGCAGCGTGGTGAGCGCGGCCATGGTCTTGGTGGTGGAGTACACGTTGACGATCGTGTCCTCTTCCCAGGGCTGCTTGCCATCCGCGTCGCGGGTGCCGCCCCAGAGGTCGACGACGGGCTCCCCGTTCACCGTCACACAGACGGATGCCCCGTCGTCGAGCCCCTCGGCGAAGTTCGCGGAGAAGGCCTCGCGAACGCCCTCGAAGCCGGGCGCGCAGTGTCCGTGGATGGAAGTTTCGCTCATG
>JAZBPO010000299.1:0-15686 GCA_036351675.1 Pseudomonadales bacterium | reverse complement strand
CCGGATCGGCCGCCTCGCGCTGGGGATGGAGGCCGATCTCGTTGTCCTCGACCTCGGCTCGACCCCGGCCATCGCGCAGCGCAGCGCGCGCGCGACGGACATCTGGGAGGCGGTCTTCCCGACGATCATGATGGGCGACGACCGCGCGATCCGCACGGTCTATGTCGCAGGACGCCCTGTGCCCGGGATACCCCACGAGGTTTCTTCGTCCTGAAAATATGCCGGGGGTGAATTGGCCGCAGGCCAAGAGGGGGCAGCGCCCCCTGCCCCCTATCCGTCCGCGAGCCGCCCGACGCAGCGCCGCGCCTCCTCGGTGATCCGCGCCGCGTCCAGCGTCGCGAGCCGGCCCTCCCGCACGATCGGCCGCCCCTCGACATAGAGCTCCCTGACCCGCCGCGGCCCCGCAAGGACAAGCGCGGCGGGGTCCCAGCTGCCCGCGCCGTCGATGCCCGAGACATCCCAGACGGCGAGGTCGGCCCGCATCCCCGCCGCGATCCGCCCGATGTCGTCGCGCCCGAGCACCGCCGCGCCGCCGAGCGTGGCAATCTCCAGCGCCTCCCGCGCGCTCATCGCATCCGCCCCCCGCGCGACGCGCTGGAGGAGCAGCGCCTGCCGCGCCTCCTCGACCAGGCTGCCGGTGTCGTTCGAGGCCGATCCGTCGACGCCGAGCCCGACGGGCACGCCCGCGTCCCGCAACGCCCGGACCGGCGCGATGCCCGAACCCAGCCGGCAGTTGGAACAGGGGCAATGCGCGACGCCGGTCAGGCTGCGCGCGAAGAGACCGATCTCCCCGCCATCGAGCTTCACGCAATGGGCGTGCCAGACATCCGGCCCGGTCCAGCCCAGCTCCTCGGCATACTGGCCCGGCCGGCAGCCGAAGGTGGCAAGCGAATAGCGCAGGTCCTCGTCGTTCTCGGCCAGGTGGGTGTGAAGCCGGACGCCGGCCTCGCGCGCGAGGATCGCCGCGTCGCGCATCAGTTCCCGGCTGACCGAGAAGGGCGAACAGGGCGCCACGCCGACGCGGACCATCGCTCCCGGTGCGGGGTCGTGGAAGGCCTCGATCACGCGCTGGCAGTCCCTCAGGATCGTCGCCTCGTCCTCGACGAGCGCGTCGGGCGGCAGCCCGCCCCGCGATTCCCCGATCGACATCGCGCCCCGGGTCGGATGGAACCGCAGCCCCACCTCGGCCGCGGCTTCGATCGTGTCGTCGAGCCGGGTGCCATTGGGAAAGAGATACAGGTGGTCGGAACTTGTGGTGCAGCCCGACAGGGCAAGCTCGGCCAGCCCGAGCCGGGTGGAGACGCGTATGTCCTCGGGGCGCATCCGGGCCCAGATCGGGTAGAGCCTGCGCAGCCAGCCGAACAGGAGCGCGTCCTGCCCGCCCGGCACCGCGCGGGTCAGGGTCTGGAACAGGTGGTGGTGCGTATTGACGAGCCCCGGCGTCACGACGCAGCCCGAGACGTCGACCACCTCCGCTCCCTCCGGCGAAAGCCCCTGCCCGACCGCTGTGATCACGCCGCCCTCGATCCGCACGCAGCCCTGCGCGATCTCGCGGCGCGCGGCGTCCATGGTCACCACCGTGACGGCGTTGCGTAGCAGGAGCGGCGTCACGCCGCGCCGCCCAGCAGCGCCAGCGCCTCGGCATGGACGGAGGCGTTCGCCGCCGCGAGCACCTGTCCGCCGCCATGGGCCGGACCGCCGCTCCAGTCCGTCACGATACCCCCCGCCGCCTCGATCACGGCGATCGGGGCATGGACGTCGTAAGGATGCAGCCCCGCCTCCACGACAAGGTCGATCTGGCCGGCCGCCACGAGCGCATAGGCGTAGCAGTCCATCCCGTAGCGGGTCAGCCGCACCCGGTCGGCCACGCGGCGGAAGGCCGCCCGCTCCGCCTCGGTGCCGACCTCGGGGAAGGTGGTGAAGAGAAACGCCTCGCCGATGGGCCGCGGCGGCCGCGTCCTCAGCGCGGACAGCCCGCGCGGGCCCTCGCACTCGGCCCGCCCGAAGCCGCCCCGGAACCGTTCGCCGATATAGGGTTGATCGATCACCCCGAAGACCGGTCCCTTCGCGTCCGACACCGCGACGAGCACGCCCCAGGTCGGTGTCCCGCTCAGGTAGGCGCGGGTCCCGTCGATCGGATCGATGACCCAGGTGAGGCCGCTCGTCCCCCGTGTCGCGGCAAACTCCTCTCCGAGGATGGAATCGTGGGGACGGCGGCGGGCGATCACGGCGCGAATCGCCTCTTCGGAGGCCCGGTCGGCCACCGTGACCGGATCGAAATCGCCCCCGCCCCCCTTGTCTTCCGTCTCGGGAAGGCGGCGGAAGTGCTCGAGGGCCGGCGCGGCGGCGGCGGTCAGCGTCTCGCGGGCGAAGGCGGCGAGCGCCCGGAGCTCCTCGGGTTCGAGCTGCGACAAGCCGATCTCTCACACGCTGGCGGCGGGCGCGGGATTATGTCAGAAGCGCGCAGACGCCTGCGGCAGAAGGAGCATCGAAACGCATGAACGCGACTGCGGAACAGGGCCTCGCGACCGTCGCGCGCCTCATCGAGGCGATCGAGCGCGGCGATACGGACGCCGTGGCGGCGTGCTACACGGAGGACGCCCGCATCTGGCACAACTTCGACGACGCGGACCAGACGCGCGAGGAGAATCTCGCCGTGCTCGCCTGGATGTGCCGCACCTTCCCGGAGCGGCGCTACGAGGTTCTCCGGCGCGAGCCCATCGACGGCGGCGTGCTGCAGCAGCACGTCCTGCATCTCGCGACGGCGGACGGTGAGCGCCACGCCGTACCCGCCTGTCTCATCGTCGGTCTCGAGGGCGACCGGATCCGCCGCATAGAGGAGTACATGGACCCCTCGCCCTTCAGCGCCCCCTGAGCCGAGCCGGGTCCGCGTCGCCGGCGAGCAGCGCTTCGACGGTGCGCGCGAGCGTTCGCGCGTCATAGGGCTTCGGCAGCATCGCCGCGGTCACGTCCTCGGGCAGCCCCTCGCTCGCGTAGCCGCTCGACAGCAGCACGCGGACGTCGGGCCGCTCCCGCGCGATCCAGCGCGCGAGGTCGATGCCGTCCATGCGCCCGGGCAGGCCGATGTCGCTGAGCACGAGATCGTAGCCCTCCCCGGCGGCGAGCACCGCGCAGGCCTCGTCGGCCGTACCGAGCAGCTCCACGTCGTAGCCGGCGCGACCGAGCGAGCGGGTCACGAAGCGGCCCACGAGCGGCTCGTCCTCGACGACGAGCACCCGCGTGCTGCCGCCGCCATCGTCCGGGGCCAGCTCCTGAACCGGTTTCGCGGTCGGCCCGGACAGCGGCAGCCAGATGCGCGCCAGCGTGCCGGCGCCGTCGCTGTCCAGCGACAGGGCGCCGCCATTGTCCATGGCGAAGTTCGCGACCATGGGCAACCCGAGTCCCGTGCCCGCACCCGCCTTGGTCGTGAAGAAGGGGTCGAGCGCTCGCCCGAGCACGTCCTCGGCCATGCCCGGGCCCTCGTCGCGGACCGAGATCACCGCATAGCGACCCGGACCGAGCGTTCCGCTGCGCAGCGGCAGCGGTTCCGTGACCTCGATCTGCGACGAAGCGAGGCCGAGGGCCCCCGTCCCGTTCATGGCGTCACGGGCGTTCATGGCCAGATTGAGCAGGGAGGATTCGAGCAGATCGCGGTCGCAGGCGACGGCGAGCGCGGTCTCCGGCAGCGTCACCGACACCTCCACGCCCTCGCCGAGCACGCCGCCGAGCCACTGATCGGCTTCGCCGAGCAGGGCCCGGACGTCCACTTCCTGCTGGTGCTGCGGCTGTCGTCGCGACATGGCCAGCAGCCGCCGGGCGATCCGTGATGCTCGATGCGCGGACTCGAGGATGTTGTCGACGTTGCCCCGCGCCTCGTCGTCGAGCACCGGTGCCTCACGAAGCAGGTCCGCCTCGCCGAGGATCACCGTCAGCAGGTTGTTGAAATCGTGCGCCACGCCGCCCGCGACGCGGCCGAGCGTCTCCATGCGCTGCGCGTGGCGCAGCACCCGTGTGCTGAGTTCGCGTTCCGCCGCGAGGGCGGCGAGGCGCGCGGCGATCTCGAGCAGACTGCGCCACTCCTCGGGGGGCTCCGGGGCCGTACAGGGGCCCGCGCCGACCGCCCCGAGCACCGCCCCGGTGGCATCCCGCACCGGCAGGGCCCAGATACCCTCCTCGCAGCCTTCGCCGAGGGCGAGACAGACCGGATGCTCCGTCAGGAGCGCCGACTCGAGATCCCGCGGACGCTGCTTGCCGAGCCAGCGCTCGCTCTCGGGCCGGATCCCGCGGCCGGCGACGAGCGTGTTGTCGCCATCGAGCCAGAGCACCGCGACCTGCTGCTCCCCGACCGGATACTCGCCGAGCCAGTCCACCATGGCGCCGAGCCAGGCGCCGACGTCCTCGCTCCGCGCGAGCGTCTGCAGGAGCTGGATCTCGCCGGACTGCAGGGCCCCCTCGCGTACGAAACTGTCCACGTCCTGCACCATGACCAGGCGCCGGAGCACGCCGGATTCACGGAACTGGGAGCCGACGACACGGACGCCGAAGCGACTGCCGTCCTTGCGGCGGTGCGTCGACAGCCTCTCGCTGTGTCCTTCCGCACCACGATGCACCGCTTCGCGGAAGTCCCGGATCGACTCGTGCTCGTCGGGCACCACGATCTGTTCCGCGTCGCGCCCCACGAGTTCTTCCCGGCTCCAGCCGTAGAGATCGACCACCGCCGGGTTGACGTCGATGATCCGATGCGAGCCGGCGTCGATGACGAACATCGGGACCGGGGCGCGCGCGAAGATCTCGAGATACAGGCGCCGCTGGTTCTCGAACTCCTCCTGCCGGGCGAGCTGCTCCGTGCGCGACCGGGCGACGACGATCACGCCCCGCACCTGCGGATCCGCGCTGCGGTCGACGATGCGGAGTTCTGCGGTCTCGGGCCGGCCTTCCTCGGCGCTGAGGAATCCGACCTCGCCCCGGACCGCCGTCCCCGGCGTTCGCCGGGCATCGTCCAGCAGCCTGCCGAGGTCGTCCCGCAGCGTCCCCTCGAGCGCCTCCAGGAGCGGCTCGCCGGGCTCGGGGCTCCGCGCCAGGGGCCCTCGCTCCCAGCGGCCTCCGGTGGCGAGGACGCGCCCGTCCTCGCTCAGCACGGCCAGCCAATCGGGCGTGTCGTCGAGAAGCGCGTCCAGCGAGACCTCGAGGAGGCGGACCTCGCGCCGGGCGAGCGCCTGACGGGCGGAGGCGCGCCAGGCGAGCACCCAACCCGTACCGTGGACCACCGCGACGAAGAGCAGACCGACGAGCACGCCGGACTCGCGCGCCGCGAGCTGCGCGGCGGTGAGCGGCGGAGCCGGTTCGGATCGCAGGGCGAACATCAGCAGATCGCCGACGGCGAAGGGAACGGTGCCCGCGAGCCCCATGATCACGCCGACGGGCAGGGCGGAGCGCCGGGCGTGGCTACGGGCCACGAACAGGTGCAGGAAGGGCAGCACCATGAGCACGGACGCGAGCAGCGTCCCCAGTGCCGTCGCGACGCGCAGGCCGCTCCAGCCTTCCGCGACGCGCTCGAGCACTCCGATCTGATGCAGCAGCGTGCAGGCGGCGGCGAACACGAGGAGCTGCAGGCGCGGGCGCGCGTCGTCGACCGCATCCTCGTCCGCGCGCAGCACGCTCGCGAGCAGCACCGTGAGGCCGACGACGATCCAGGCGCCCGCGCGGGCGCCGAAGTCCGGCTCGAAGAGACGCGCGTCCTCGATCGCCGCGAGCATGATCAGCTGCGCGCAGAGGATGCCGATCGCGCTGACCAGCACGGAGATCACGCGGCCGTAGGCGAAGGGCGCCTGGCGCGTCGCGTAGATGCGATCGGCGAGGCCCTGGGCAGAGGTCGCGCTCGCGATGGCGAGCAGCAGGCCCAGCAGCAGATACGCGGCGTCGACGCGGCCGGAGCGGGCGGTTTCGATCAGAGCCTCGAGCATGCGTCCCTGCGTTCCCGACCGGCGTGGAGACCTCGGAGCACCCGCAGCGCCGCGGGTCTGCGAAGTGATCATGCCAGGCGCCGCGGACGCAATACGGAGATCACCCCAAAGGGCCGTCCCACTCGGGCCCCGCGCCCGGATCGCGTATGCTGCGCCCCCCCACAGCGTACGGAGTCTGCCCATGACCCCGAACGATCCGGCCACCCCGGCCCCCCGACCCAACCTCTGGGACCGCTACATCGGCCCCGGCGCGAGCAACAACGAACAGATCGCCGTCTCCACGGCGCTCTGCGCGGGCATGCTGCTCGGCTCCCTCACCCTCGACGGCGGACCACTCGCGCTGACGGTGCTGACACTGCTCGCCGCCGATCTCTGCGGCGGGCTCGTCGCCCATCTGTCCGGGCCGGCAGCACGCCGCGCCCATGCGCCGGGCCGCACCAATGTGCATCACCTGCTCTGGGTCTCTGGCCAGGCGCTGCAGTTCGCCCTGTTCGTCTGGCTCTGCCGCGACGCGGAAGCCCTGCGCCTGGCCGTCGTCCTGGTGCTGCTCTTCGCCGGCAGCCTGGTCGTGCTCATGGCCGACCCGCAGATGCAGCGCAAGTACGGGCTCGGCGCCGTCTGCATCTCCCTGGTGATCGTCGATGCGACCGTGGGCCTCCAGGCCCAGGGTGGCTGGTTCCTGCCGCTGCTGCTGACCAAGGTGTTCATCGCCTACCTGCCGCAGCCACTGGAGGACGAGGCGGTGACCGCCTACGAGGGGCCCGCGGACGGCGGCGGCGTCCCCGGAGCCCGCAGCGGAGACTGAAGCGATGAGCGAGAACCACTTCCGTGACCCCGATGGCACGCTCTACGAGCACTGGCACTTCGCCCAGGCGGTGCGCACCGGCGAGCTGCTGCTCTGCGCCGGCCAGCTCGGCACGGCCACGGACCTCAGCGTACCGCCGGAGTTCGTCGACGAAGCCCGCAACGCCTGGGCCGCCGTCGGTCGCGTCCTGGCCGCGGCCGGCCTCGGCTTCGAGGACATCGTGGAGTACACGAGCTATCACGTGGGCCTGCAGGCCTCGCTCCCGGACTTCATGAAGGCTCGCGACGAGGTACTCGCGGAGCCCTGGCCTGCCTGGACCGCCATCGGCGTCAGCGAGCTCGCGGTGCCGGGTGCCCGTCTCGAGATCCGCGTCACCGCCCGCCTGCGTGGCTGAGGCGGGCACCCCCCCCTGGCACGGGGGCTACAGCACCGGCGCCGCACCGGTCCTCGGCGCCCTGCGCATGGGCCTCAGGCCGATCCCCGAGGCTGACTGGCTACCGCCCGCGGACGACGCCCGGGCACGCGCTGCCGACCGCGCCGCGCGCCTCGCGCGCGACCCGGACGCACACATCGCCTGCCCGCCCGAAGCCCGGGCTGCCGCCCTCGAACTGCTGCGCATGCTCCCCGGCGGGACGACCCGCGCCGACGCCGACGCATCGCCCGACCCCCTGCGCGCGGCCGCCGAACGGGTCCCGGACGATCTCTGCCTGCTGTCACCGGAGGACCCGCCGCGTCTGCGCGCGGCCGTGCTCACCGCCGCCTCGAGCTGGCGCCTGCGCGACAAGCTCGGCCAGGACCTCACGACGATCCACGAACCCGTTCCCGGGCTGAACGCCCGCCTCGACGAACGCATGCGCGCCTTCCTCCTGCGCCTGCCGCCCGGACGCATCTTCGAGCGCAGCAACTGGTTCCTCTACGACGACGGCGCCTGGGACCGGTCGAACGCCGAGGCGCTCGGTTCCATCCCGCCGGCGCTCGGCGCCTCAGCGTCCGTGGCGCAGAAGCTCTGGCTGCGCATGGAGCGTCAGACGCTGCGGCGCCTGCCGGAGACAGGCTGGCTCGTGTTCACGATCCGCATCCATCTGCATCCGGTGACGGCGCTCGCACGACACCCACGGCTCGCGGGCCATCTGCGGGCGGCCATGGCCTCGCTCGATGCGACGGAGCGGCGCACGCGCCGCCTCGACCTCGTCGGCACCGGCCTCGACGCCTGGCTCGAGCAAGCGGCCCGGGGCACTCGGGAGGTCTGCGCATGAGTCCCGAACGCACGCTCCGGCCTGCCCTGCTGCTCGCCTGCATGCTCCTGACCAGCGGCGTGGCTCCGGCCGAAGCGAACGCGGGCGCCGAGCAACCACTGCTGGCGGGCCGCTGGCAGCTCGACGAGGACCGCAGCGACGATGCGCGCGAGACCCTCGAGGACGCGACCTCCGACGTGGCCGGCGACCTGCGGCCGCCTCGATCCCGGCGGCCCGACCCCGCGCGCCTGCGAAGACCGGTACCGAATGCATCGCTGGGCCGCGAACTGTTCGGCCCCGTACGCCTGCCGGCGCGCAGACTCGAGCTCGCCGTGGCCGGTGACGCCGTCGACTTCCGCCGCGACGATCAGCCGACGGAGCGTATCTGGACCGACGGGCGCCCGAGCGTCGTCGACGCCGACAACCCCGACGTGCGACTCGGTGCCTGGGAGGACGGCGTGCTCTGGATCGAACGGAACTCGGCGCGCGGAACGCGCGTTCTGGAGGCCTGGCGCCGCGAGGGGCCGGACCTGATCGCGAGCTTCGAGATCCGAAACGGCCTGCTCGAGGACCCCGTGACCTTCGAGCTCTACTTCGTGGAGGACCTGGCGAAATGAGCTTCGAGGACATCGCTCGCGTCCCCCTCGTTCACGCCGACACACCCCTCGAGCCCCTCGGGCGCCTGCGCGAGGTGGTGGGTGGGCCGCGCATCTGGATCAAGCGCGACGACTGCACGGGCCTCGCCACGGGGGGCAACAAGGCGCGCAAGCTGGAGTATCTGCTCGCCGAGGCCGAGGCGGACGGCGCCGACGTGGTGCTCACCTTCGGCGCCCTGCAGTCCAATCACGCCCGGCAGACCGCGGCCGCCTGTGCTCGCCGTGGGATCGCCTGCGAACTGATCCTGACGCCGAGCGTGCCGCGCAGCATCGACGACTACGAGCGCTCGGGGAATCTGCTCCTCGACGATCTGCTCGGCGCGCGGGTGCACCGGGTACCGGAGGGCGGCGAGGCGAAGGAAATCGCGCGCGCGCTCATGGCCGAGCACGGCGCGGCGGGCCGGCGCTGCGCCATCGTGCCGATCGGCGGCAGCAACGCCGTCGGCGCGCTCGGCTACGTCCGCTGCGCCCGCGAGATCGCGCGCGACATGCGCGGCCGGGGCCTCTATCCGCAGGCGGTGGTGCACGCCACCTCCTCCGGCGGCACCCAGGCGGGCCTCGTCGCGGGCTTCGCCCTCGAGGGTCTCGCCACCCGGGTCGTGGGCATCAACACCTACACGAAGGACGTCGCACGGCTCCGGGGCACCGTCGCGAGCCTCGCCGGCGAGGTCCTCGGGCGCATCGCGCCGGGGCTGGGCCTGGAGCCCGGCGCCGTCGAGATCGAGGACGGTCATCTCGGCGAGGGCTACGGCATCCCGACGGAGGCCATGGCCGAAGCCGTGCGCCTCGTCGCGCGCACGGAGGGCGTGCTTCTCGACCCCGTCTATTCGGGCAAGGCCATGGCCGGCCTGCTCGCCATGATCCGCCGCGGCGCCTTCGCCGAGGACGACGACGTGGTCTTCGTGCACACCGGCGGCGCCGCAGCGCTCGGCGTCTACACGAGCGCCTTCGCTCCGGATCGTCGCTGACCACCACCACGAAGCCTCTGTTCCGCGCCGCCGAATGGACTGGGGCGGCGAGGCGCTTAGAATTCGCGCGTCCGAACCACGGAGAGACCCGAAGTGACCCGACCCCGCGAGCTGCTGGACATGACCCGGACCCTCGTGCGCGCCGCGCGCCAGGAGAAGTTCAAGCCGCAGGACCGGCGCTCCATCGGCGCCCTGCTCACCCGCAATGCACGCATCCGGGGCGACCGGCCGGCACTCACGGCCGATGGTGAGACCATCAGCTGGGCGGAATTCGAGCGCCGCGCCAACCGCGTCGCCGACGCCCTCGCCACGCGCCACGGCGTCCGCCACGGCGATGCGGTGGCCCTCATGATGGAGAACCGCCTCGCCTTCCTCACGGTGCTCTTCGGCATCTGCAAGCTCGGGGCGGTCGCGGGGCTGCTCAACACGAACCAGCGCCGCGACGTGCTGGTGCACAGCGCGAAGACCATCGACGCGAAGCTGTTCGTCGTCGGCGCAGAGCTGACGGACGCCGTCGACGAGGTGCGCGGCGAACTCGCCCTGGAAGCCGGCCGCGACTACGTCTGGGTGGCGGATCCTGCACTTCCGGACGCAGCGCGCCCGGCCTGGGCCGTCGCCCTCGACGACCGGGACACGACGCTCTCCGACGCGGAGCGACCCGAAACGGCGGAGGTCACCCTCGACGACCCCTGCTTCTTCATCTTCACGTCCGGCACCACGGGTCTGCCGAAGGCCGCCATCGTCTCCAACGAGCGCGTGTTCCGCGGCATGCAGGGCTTCGGCGCCGTGACGCTGGACGCGCAGCCGAGCGACCGGCTCTACAACTGCCTGCCGCTCTATCACTCCACCGCCCTCATCGTCGGCTTCGGCTCGATCCTCTGGGCCGGCGGCAGCATGTACATGCGGCGCAAGTTCTCCGCCTCGAACTTCCTGCGCGAGGTGCGCGAAGAGCAGACCAACGTCTTCGTCTACATCGGCGAGATCTGCCGCTACCTGCTGCATGCGGAGCAGGCGCCGGACGCCGCGCGCAATCCGCTCTTCAAGGTGATCGGCAACGGCCTGCGCCCGGACATCTGGGACGACTTCAAGTACCGCTTCGGCATCGACAAGGTGTTCGAGATCTACGGCGCCTCGGAAGGGAACTCGGGCTTCGTCAACGCGTTCAACAAGGACCGCACCATCGGCTTCAGCATCGCGACCGTCGCCCTGCTGCGCTACGACACGGACGAGGATGCACTGGTGCGCGGGGCGGACGGCCTCTGCGAGGAGGTGCCGAAGGGCGAGCCCGGCCTGCTGCTCATCGAGATCGCCGCCGATGCGCGCTTCGACGGCTACACCGACAAGAACGCGAGCGAGAAGAAGATCGTCCGTGACGTGCTGAAGAAGGGGGATGCCTGGTTCAACACCGGCGATCTGGTGCGGCAGGTGGACGTCGGCTTCGCCTTCGGCCAGAAGCACTACCAGTTCGTCGATCGTACCGGCGACACCTTCCGCTGGAAGGGAGAGAACTGCTCGACCAACGAGGTCGGTGAGATCATCAACGCCTTCCCGCAGGTTCACACCACCAACGTCTACGGCGTGCAGGTCCCCGGCGCGGACGGCCGCGCCGGCATGGCCGCCATCACCTTCGACCCGGATCAGGTGAAGTCGGCCGAGGACGTGGACTGGGCGGGTCTCTCCGCCCACGTCCGCGACAAGCTCGCGAGCTACGCCCGCCCCGTGTTCGTGCGGGTGAGCGCCCACGACCAGGACACCACCAGCACCTTCAAGCTGCTGAAGAAGGAGCTGCGCGAGGAGGCCTTCCATCTCGATCGCGTCGGCGACGACGCGATCTACGTGATGAAGCCGGGCAAGGACGTCTACGAGCCCCTGGACGCCGAGTTCCACGACGCGATCATGGCCGGCAAGGCCGGCTACTGAGGCGCCCTCAGGCCGGGGCGGCCTCCGCCTCGGCCGCCGCCTCCTGCTCAGCCCGCGGCGGCGCGAGCGAGACGATGGTCCAGCCCGGGCCGGGCTCGAAGGGCAGTTCCTTCTGGAAGAAGCGCAGGCGGCCCTCCGGCGTGAGCGCGAACAGCGGGATCGCCTCCTGGTGCTTCGAGAGCCAGGCCTCGAAATCGAAGGCGTCCGTCAGCTTCGTGCGGCGGATCTCGGCGTCGGAAGCCGCCATGGCCGCGAGCTTCTGCCAGTTCACCCCCTCGCCGAACAGGCGCGTACCCGGATGGCGCGAGATCGCGCGCGAGGACCGCTGGGCGTTGTCGCCGCCGACCTCCATCCAGTAGACACGCCCGCCTCCGAACTCCGGCGCGTAGCGATGGCAGGCGAGCGCATTGAGCTGCGGACTCGGCGACAGCGCCAGCAGGCGGCCGATCCCGACCAGGTCCAGATGGCGGTCCGCCGCCTCGGAGACGGGCGAGCCGTAGAAGGTGGACAGGCCCGCCATGCGCGCCTCCGAGACCGACTCCCAGTTCGCGTCCGCCATGACCACGCGATAGCCGGAGTCCTGCAACGCCCTGGCGATGCGTCGCGCGAGCGGATGGGCGCCGACCACGAGCAGACCGCGGGGCTCGGGCTCGGTGATCCCGAGCAGGCTCGCAAGCGGCCGCGCAGTGAGACCCTGCACGATCACGGTACCCATGATCACGACGAAGGTGAGGGGCACGAGCACGGTCCCCTCCTCGACGCCGAGTTCCTCCAGACGCAACGCGAAGGCCGCCGAGACGGCCGCGGCGACGATGCCGCGCGGGCCGATCCAGGCGACCAGCGCGCGTTCCGACAGCGACAGCTTGCTGCGGAAGGCGGAGACGAAGACCGCCAGCGGTCGCGCCACGAACATCACGACGAGCAACAGCAGGAAGGCCGAAGGCCCGAGCGCCTGCAAGCGATCCGGGTCGAGGCGCGCAGCGAGCGTGACGAAGAGCACTGATATGAGCAGCAGCGAGAGGCTCTCCTTGAAGTCGAGGATGTCGTCGATCGGCGCGTCGCGCGTGTTCGCCATGGTCATGCCCATGACCGTGACGGCGAGCAGACCGGATTCGTGGCGCAGCGTGTCCGAGAGTGTGAAGACCGCCGCGACCACGGCGAGCGTGACCGCGTTGTGGAGGTACTCGGGGAGCGCGTGGCGACGCAGGGCGACCGCGAGGCCGCGACCGGCGACCCAGCCGATCGCAGTGCCCGCCGCGACCGTCGTCAGGAAGGTGATCGGCACCGAGCCGCCCGCGCCTTCCGCGTAGCCCGCGGCGACGGCCTGGAAGACCAGCACCGCGAGCAGCGCACCGAGCGGATCGATGACGATGCCTTCCCAGCGCAGCGTACTCGCCACCGCCTCCGTCGGCCGCACGGTCCGCAGCATGGGCACGATCACCGTCGGGCCCGTGACCACCACGAGCGCGCCGAACAGCAGCGCGAGTCCGGTCTCGAGGCCGACGATGAAGTGCGCCGCCGCACTCACCACCGCCCAGGTGATGAGGGCCCCGATCGTGACGAGCTTGGTGACGACGTCCGCGAGGCCGCGGATGTCCTTGAAGCGCAGCGTGAGCGCGCCCTCGAAGAGAATCACCGCGACGGCGAGGGACACGCCGGGGAACAGCAGCTCTCCGAAGAGCGCATCCGGATCGAGCACACCCGTCACCGGCCCGGCGACGATGCCGAGGGCGAGCAGGAACAGGATCGCCGGCAGGCGCGTGCGCCAGGCGAGCCACTGGGCGGCGATGCCGCCGAAGAGGATCGCCGAGAGGACGATCAGGGGGTCGAGATGCACGGGGCACTCCGCCGGAGGGGAATCGCGAGCCTAGGGAGCAGGGCGTCGGGGGTAAAGCGGGGCGGAAGCCCGCACGGACGCGGGCGGCTCAGGCCGCCGCGTCGGTGGGCATGCGCAGCGGCACGAAGCCGTGGCGCTGCTCGAGCCGTTCGATCCAGGCATCCAGCTGCGGCAGCTCGAGATCGTCACGCTGACAGAGTCCGAGCGAAAGGTAGGGATAGAGCGCCACGTCGGCGATGGTCGGCTCCTTCCCCACCAGCACCGACTGCCGAGCCCGATCGAGGTGGTGATCGACGAGGCGCAGCACGCCGCGGGCCCTCAGCTCCGCGTCCTCCGGAGCCGACTGCTCCGGATGCAGACGCGCGAGGTGCAGGCGCCCGAGAGACTGCTGTACCTCGCCGGCCGAGAAGGAGAGCCAGGCCTGTACTTCGGCCTCCAGTCCCGGATCGGCGGGCAACCAGCCCGGTCCGTGCACCCGCGCGAGATAGACGAGGATGGCGTGCGAGTCACGCAGCGTCCGCCCCGCGTCCTGCAGCACGGGCACCTGACCGAAGGGATTGAGCGCGAGGAACGAGCGCTCGCGATGCTCGCCGGCAGCGAGATCGATCTCGACGTAGCGATGCGGGAGGTTCAGCAGGTGCAGGAAGAGGCGCACGCGATGCGTGGAACCCGATTCTCGGTTGCCGTAGAGCGTCGTCATGACGGGCGACTCCGGGTTTCGAGAGGCGCATTCTCTGCCTGATGGCGCCGAAGGACAACCGTTGCGTCATGCGACTGAAACGCTCCGCCCCGGCCAGACACAGCAGCCCGGGCTACGTTCGAAAAGTCGCGTTTCGCTGAAGGGATTCAGCAGATGCCTCTGCCGCAGTACCGAAACTTCGAGCCGACATCGCTTCAGGTCGATCGGCCCCGCCGGCGCCAGATCAGCATCGGGCCCCTGCGCATCGGTCGCTCCTGTCGCCGTAGGGCTCTTCGATTCGACGCCCGCGCACTCAACAGACGCTCCGATATCTGGATACTGAAACGAACCGAAATCGTGCTCACGAGACGTCTGATGAATAACTGTTGAACATCATTCCCGTGCTGCGGACAAAACCAATACCTGCCCTGTTGCTTTCGGTCCCGCTGGTGCTTTGCGCTCATGTCTCGGCAGTAGATGCCCCGATCGATCTGGTCGAGGTGTCGTTCACGCAGTGCTGGGAAGGAGAGCGTGGGTTCTACGGTGACCTGCCACTTGTGGTCGTTGACGTGCACAAATCAGCGAGCTTCGCGCACGGTTCGACGGAAGCCCTGGAACCGGGAGAAGTCGTGTATGTGCGTCACGAGCCCCCGGTGCCTGCCGTGTACTACTCCTACTACGGTCCTTCTGAGCTTTGTGCTGCCGATGTCACCAGCATGGTGATGCAGGTGGTCCGTCCGTGGTGCGCGAAGGAGAACGCTGCAAGTGACCCGGTCTGCAAGCTCGGCGTACTAGCCAAGTTCTCCTATCCGGTACTCGCGCCAAAGGAAGGCCCATGATGTTCAACAAGCGCCTTGAGTTCGCGCCCTTTGGGCGCCGGACGGTCGCAGCGCTTCGCGCTGCACCCGCCGCTCAGGCTAGGCGTTGCACGCCTTTCCCATGAGCCCGACGGTCTTCCGGGAGAAGGGGTATCGGTTCTTCTTCTTCTCGCGGGAGGAGCTTCGTCCCCACGTTCATGTCATTTCGGGCGACGGCGAGGCCAAGTTCTGGCTTGACCCCGAGATCGAACTGGCGCGCAATCATCGCTACAGCAGGCCGCGTCTCCGTGAAATCGAATCGATCATCGAGGCCCACTATGACGAGCTCATCGCAGCCTGGCGGCGCCACTTCCCCGGCTGAAGTCACCAACATCTCCGCGCACGGCTTCTGGCTCCTGACCGATGGGGAGGAGCTGTTCGTCCCTTTCGACGAGTTCCCTTGGTTCAAGGGACTGCCGGTCGAGCAGATTCTCAATGTGGTAGAGCCGTCGCCCGGACACTTCTATTGGCCCGATCCGGACGTGGACCTCTCCCGCGACATCATCCGCGACCCTGAGCGCTTCCCGCTTGTTTCACGAGGCGTGTGACAAGCGCTTCGTTCGGATGCCGCTTCGCGCAGCCGAACAACCTTCGCGTAGACGCCACACCAGAGCACTCTGCCCAGCCCTCTGCTCCTATTGCCTCCGAACGCACCGAAGGTGATCGCCACCACGGACTTCGAAGAGTGGGCGAGACCTTCCGAGGAGCAGCGTCGAGACATCGCGAGGCACTGGAGTCCTCACGATACGCGCGACATCGACAGTCT
>JAZBPO010000298.1:0-7143 GCA_036351675.1 Pseudomonadales bacterium | reverse complement strand
GGCGGATCAGACCCACGTCGGATACTGCGCGCGTCATCATGTCGCCGACGCTGTGACGACCGTAGAAGGCGACGCCCTGGCGTTGCAGGCGGTCGAAGAGGGCCTGGCGCAGGTCGAAGGCGACATTGAGGCCGGCACGCCGGATGGTGATGCGTGCCGTCGAGACGATCACGAGACGCGCCAGTACGCAGGCGACGATGCCTATGACGGGGCCGCTCAGATCGAGGGTGCCGGTCGCAGCGGGCGCCGCGCCGAGGATGGCATCGATCCGGTCGATGCCATCGCGAAGGAACAGCGGCACGGCCGCCTCCAGCAGGCGTGCGATCAGGAACAGCAGCAGCGACGCGCCGAGCCAGCCGCTCTGTCGGGCCAGCCAGGGCGCGAGGCGGCGGAGGACGCCGAGACCGACCCGCCCCGGGATGTGCTCGCTGACTGCCATATCAGAAGGAGGCGTTGTTCGGGACCCGCGGGAAGGGGATCGCGTCACGGATGTTCTCCATGCCCGTGACATAGAGGATCAGGCGCTCCAGACCCAGGCCGAATCCCGCGTGCGGCACCGTGCCGTAGCGGCGCAGGTCCCGGTACCACCAGAGTTCCTCGGCGAGGGCGGCGTTCTCGCCCATGCGCGCGTCCAGCACGTCGAGGCGTTCCTCGCGCTGGCTGCCGCCGACGATCTCACCGACGCCGGGCACGAGCACGTCCATGGCCGCAACGGTCTTCTCGTCGTCGTTCAGGCGCATGTAGAAGGCCTTGATCTCCGCGGGGTAGTCGACGACGACCACGGGCCGGCCGACGTGTTCCTCGGTCAGGTAGCGCTCGTGCTCGGACTGCAGATCGCGGCCCCACTCGACCGGGAACTCGAAGTCGCGGCCCGAGGCCTCGAGGATCTTCACCGCTTCCGTGTAGCTCATGCGCTCGAAGGGTGAGGCGATCACGTGTTCGAGGCGATCTATGACGCCCTTGTCCACGCGCTCCGCGAAGAAGGCCATGTCGTCACCCCGCTCTTCGAGGAGCGTGCGCAGCACGGACTTCAGCAGGTCCTCGGCCAGTTCCGCGTTCGCGGCGAGGTCGGCGAAGGCGATCTCCGGCTCGACCATCCAGAACTCGGCGAGATGACGTGCCGTGTGCGAATTCTCGGCGCGAAAGGTCGGGCCGAAGGTGTAGACCTTCGACAGCGCGAGGCAGTAGCTCTCGATCTGAAGCTGGCCCGAGACCGTGAGATAGGACTCCCGACCGAAGAAGTCCTCGCCGAAGTCGACGCCGCCCTCGGCCGTGCGCGGCGGATTGACCGCATCGAGGGTGCTCACGCGGAACAGCTCGCCCGCGCCCTCGCAGTCCGAGCCCGTGATGATCGGCGTGTTGACCCAGAGGAATCCGTGATCGTGGAAGTAGCGATGGATCGCCTGGCTGAGCGTGTTCCGCACGCGTGCGACGGCGCCGAAGGTGTTCGTGCGAGGGCGCAGATGCGCCACCGTGCGCAGATACTCGAAGGTGTGGCGCTTCTTGGCGATGGGGTAGGTCTCGGGGTCGTCCACGGCACCGAGGACCCGCACCCGGTCCGCCTTCAGCTCGACGTTCTGGCCCTTGCCCTGGGACGCGACCAGCACCCCTTCGAAGGTGACGGAGCAGCCGGGTCCGAGCTCCGTCACGGCGTCGTAGCCTTCCATCTCGCCCGGCGCGACGACCTGCAGGTCGCCGAAGCAGCTGCCATCGTTGAGGGCGACGAAACTGAAGCCCCCCTTGGAGGTCCGCCGGGTGCGTACCCAGCCCTGGACCCGGATTTCGGAATCGACGGCCACACCGCCGCCGAGCGCTTCGGCAACGCTCACGCTTCGCATCTGATACTCCGGAGGTGGCACGGGGCATACACGAGGTCCCCCGGCTCGGCACGCGCCGGTGACAGACCTCGCAAGTGTGGAATGATAGTGGAAATGCCGGCGTCCCGGATAATCCGGTACTGAACGCTGTCCTAGACTGAGTGCGGTTCCGCTATCTCTGGAGTGCCCATGGCCCCCCGCTACTGGATCGTCGTCCTCGCCGTCATCATCGCCGTCGTCGCTGGCGTCATGTTCTTCTCGGATCCTGACGAGGTGCCGGAGGAGCGGCGCATCGAGCTGGCGCCGGCGCCTGCCGAGCCGGACCCGGAGCCCGAAGCGATGCCGGAACCGGAACCCGTCGTCGTCCCCGAGCCGGCACCGGAGCCGGAGCCGATCGTGCTGCCGGCGCTCGACGATTCGGACGAGTTCCTGCGCGAGCAGGCCGAAGTGCTGTCGAGTGACGGCTCCCTGTCCTGGCTGCTCGCGACGGAGGAGCTGGTGCGCAAGTTCACGGTCGTGATCGAGAACATGGCCGAGGGGGGCATGCCCCGCGACCCGGTCGCCTTCCTGGCGCCGCGGGAGGCGTTCTCGGTCGTGCAGCGTGGCGGCAGGACCTATCTGAACCCCGAGAGTTACGACCGCTTCGACCGCATCACGGGCGTGCTTGAGACGATCGAGGCGAGCCAGGCCGTGGCCCTCCTGCGCCTGATCGAACCGCTCATGGCGGACGCCTACGCCGAACTCGGCGTGCGCGAACCCGACGTCGACGGCCGCATCGTCGCTGCCATCGACGTGCTGCTGGCGACACCGGAGGTGAGCGGCCCGATCGAGCTCGCGCAGCCCTCCGTCATGTACGAATTCGCCGATCCCGAACTCGAGGCGCTCGCGCCTGCGCAGAAGCAGCTGCTGCGCATGGGCCCGGCGAACGGTGCGCGCCTGCGCGCCAAGCTGCAGGAGCTCCGAGCGCTGCTCGCCGAGGACTGATGCTGATGAAGGTGGGCATGCCATGAGGTCGGCGACGCTGCTGCTGTGCGCGCTGAGTCTTGCCGCGGGCTGCAGTGGCTCCGCCCCCGAAGAGCCGGCTGCGGTCGTGACCCCACCCGATCGCTCGGATCCAGCAGTTCTCGAACGGCGTCGCGCGGCGAACGCGCGCCCGCTGCCTGAGCGCGTCGCCCCGGACGTGGATGCGCCGGGCACGGGAGAGGCGCCGGCGGCGCTCCTCGAGCGTCTGCGCGCGGACCTCGAGGTCCGGACCGGTGGAGCGCCCGCGGAACTCGTTCGCGCCGAGGCCGTGCACTGGCCGGACGGGTCCCTGGGCTGCCCCGTGCCCGGGCGCGTCTACACCCAGGCCCGGATCCGCGGGTACCAGGTGGTCTTCGAGGTGGCGGGGCGCCGCTACGACTACCGGATCACGGAGGGTGGCTACTTCGTGCTCTGCGAGGGTGGGCTTCCGCAGGGTTTCTGACGGCTGCCTCCAGCGAGCGTCGCGGCGATCGAGAGGAGCTCGGAAAGACGACGGGGCCCGAAGGCCCCGTCGCGATGGTGCAGGAAGAACGGCAGCGATCAGTCGTCGCCGTCCTCGTACTCGTCGTCCTCGTCATCGAAGGCGTACTTGCGGCGCTTCGCCTTCTTGGCTTCCTGTTCCGGTTGCGGCAGCGCGACCGGCGCCGTGACGCCCTCGGCGAGGAACAGCAGCGCTTCCGTCTCCTCCGTGGCCCCGCCGCGGTTGCCCACGCCGAAGTCCGCGTTCGTGTTGAGCAGCACGCCGAGTTCCGGGGAGTTGCCCGGGAACGGCGCGAACTCGAGTACGTCGAGCGTTCCGCTTTCGCCGCCGAGGATCTGCTGCGGAGGCAGACCGACGAGGCCCTCACCGAATGGCGTGATCGTGATGCCGCCGATCGCGTCGCCCGGGCCGCCGTTGTAGAAGTCCGTCGCCTCGACGATCACGTCGACGTTGGTCGTGAGGAGGTCGGCTGCGGACAGTCCGACCTGTTCGGCGCAGATGGTGAGCACGGTGTTGTTCGTGTTCGTCGCGTGCTCCGCGAAGAACTGCGCAGCCGCAGCGCCCGTGCTCAGATCGAAGGACCAGGTCAGCTGGCGCCCTGCCGTGACGTTGTTGAAGGTCTCGTCACGATTGAGAACGATGAAATCCGGGATGCCGTCCTGATCGGTGTCCAGTACCACGAAGTAGCTCACGGGCATCAGATGCGTCTGGCGATCCCAGGAGTTCAGGGCGAACTGCCAGACGAAGGAGGGCTGGTTCGCTTCCGGAGGCGTGCAGACGCCTGGCGGGACCGGGATGGTGTTCACGCCGACGGCCCGCAGGTCGGGCATCGGCATCTGCGCGCCGCGCTCGCCTCTCGGCATCTCGTCCGAGAGACCGACGAGCGTGAAGGCGCTGTTCTGCGCCGTGCCTGCGCCGAGGTTCTCGAGCGCGATGCTGTCGCCGCCGGGCAGGAGGGTCTTGCGTTCGGCCGCCACGGCCGCCGCCTTGCGCGGCAGCACGTGCCAGGGGATGGAGACCTCCGTTCCACGCGAACCACGCAGCACGAGATGGCCGTCGAACTCCATGGCGGTGAGGTTGGCGGGCACGTTGCCTTCGTTGCCCGAGTTCATGAAGTTACCGCCGAGCGCCACGGGATCGATCTCGAACTTGACGCGGACCCAGCGCGACAGGCGCGGCGGCAGCAGCAGGCGGTCGCGACTGACCGAGATGCGCACGGCATCGGCTGCCGCGTCCTCTGGGAAGCGGAAGCTCGGCACGACCTCCACACGTTGCCAGCGCTTCGTGCGATTGACGACGCGCACCCAGCGCGTCATCGACCTGTGCTCCGCGACGTCCATGAAGCCGAGGCTGATGGAGGGCTGGCCTTCGCCGGGCACGTAGGCCCAGAAATCGGCGTTCCTCGCGGCGTCGACGCGCACTTCACCGGCGCCGACCCGTGTGATCTCCGCGAGGCGGCCGGTCGTGTCGCTGACGACGTCGGGGAAGGCGTTGTTCATGAGCAGCGCCTTGAGCTGCAGCGGTTTGCAGCCTTCGTCGGCGCCGAGCCGCTCACGCAGGCTGCGCAGCCAGCGGGGCTTCGCCGCATTGTCCTGTCGGTAGGACTGCTGCAGCAGCGCCGCGGCGCCGGCCACCATGGGGCTGGCGCCCGAGGTGCCGCCGAAGGGCGCGCGCCCCGTGCCGGTGGCGACATCCGCCGAGACAGAGGCGCCGGGCGCAGCGATCTCGGGCTTGAGCGCGTTGAAGGACATGTCGGGACCGCGCGCGGTGGTGCTGGCCGTGGTGTTGTCGAGGGACACGATCAGCTCGGGGCCGAACTGCACCGTGGCCCCGCCCTGGCGCAGGATGTCCGCCGCCTCCACGCCGATGTTGTAGCCGGGGATGGTGATCGGGTCGCCACCGCCGAAAGCGCCCGCGAAGGGCGCGCCCGGTTCCACCAGGCCGATGATGCCGAGGGTGCCGCCTGCCTGCTGGATGTTGCGGATCTTCTGGCTGAAGTTACAGATGCCGCGATCGACGAGCACGATGGCGCCGTCGAGGCTCCCTTCCGTGAAGGGATCGCAGCCGAGCACGTTGCCTTCCACGCCGTAGAGCACCGGCCCCTCGACGAGCTCGGTCGGCGCCGGCGTCCAGGTGTAGCGGGGCGCGTCGAAGCGGCCGGCGGCGGGTTCGACGATCGCCATGAGGTTCCGGGTCGCCGAAGGCACCTCGGTCTGGGCGACGGACAGGGCCGTCGGTGCGGCCGAAGGCGTGCCCGTGCAGTAGGGCTGATCACCACAGTTGCCCGCCGAGGACACGGTGAGGACGCCCAGCGCCGTGGCGTTGTCGATGGCGGTCGAGAGATCGTCGTCGAAGGGCTGACCGTAGCTGGCGCCGAGCGAGAGGTTGGCGATGTCGAGGTGGTCCGACGTGTCCCCGTCGCCGTTCGGATCGACCACGAATTCCATGCCCTGGATCAGCGCGATGCCGTTGCAGGCCGGCGACAGGGACGCGCAGACCTTCACGGCGTAGAGGTCCACGCCCGGCGCAACGCCGTTCACGCCCCCGATGATGTCTGCCACGTGTGTACCGTGGCCGGCGAAGGCGCCCTCGACCTGTCCGAGATCATCGAGGGGATCGGGGTCCGGCAGGATCGGGTCGGCTCCCCCCTGCCAGACGTTGCCCAGGAAGTCGAAGCCGCCCACGACCTTCGCCGTCGGGAATGTGCCTGGCTCGATCACGGTGCCATCGTTCCCCAGATAGTCGTCGGGGTCGCCGGAGCCGCCGAGATCCGCGTGCGTGTAGTCCACGCCACTGTCGAGGACCGCGACGGACACGCCCGTGCCGTCGAGGCCCGCGGCCTGCAGTACGCTGGCGCCGATCTTCGGCACGGTCTCCGACAGGTCGAGTTCATAGTGACCGACCGGAACGACGCGCACGACGGCTTCGTCCTGTGCGATCGCCGGCAGGACGTCGGCGGGCACGGCGACGAACACGGCGTTGAGCACGTGCTGCACCTGAGCGATGACACGCATGCCGGGCGCCATGCCCCGGATCCGGTCGATGAGCGCCGCCTGCTCGGACAGGAGCTGGGTCCTGCGATTGAGGCGCGCCGAGGCGCGATCGTCGGCGATCTGCGTCGTGGGCTCGCCGGCGAGGCGGATGATGACCTCCCGCTCGCCCTCCGCGTCGAGGAGGCTCGCATCGAGGCCCCCTCGGGGATCCGCGGCCGTCGTGGAGATGGGGTTCTCCAGGCGCAACGCTGCGGTCGCGACGAAGCTGGACGGACCGCGAGCTTCGTAGCGGTCGGTCGCGGCATGGAGCGTTCCGCTCGCGCACGTTGCGAGCGTCGACGCCAGGATGAAGCGCTTCAGGAATCTGGATCTCGACACGGGTCGACTGCCTCCTTGGTCCCTTGGATGTGCGGGCCGCACATGGGTCCGGAAGCGGCATCGGTACCCCGCCGATGCGACCAGCGGTCGTCGGTTCTCGTTGAGAGCTCGGCCCCCGACGGCGCTGATGGCCCCCGCCACGCGCGAACGTCGAGGCTAGCCCAGGCCCGACGAGCGTGTCGCTTCGGCCGACGAGCGGTCGTTTTCACGGGTGCTGCGCAGCGGGCGCTGGTCGTTCCGACGCGGCGTGGAGGCGCGAGGCCCGAAGGTGGTTCCCTAGTGGACGAGCGTCACGGGCATCGAGCCCCGACGCAGGACGCCGTCGGAGACCGAGCCCACGAGGAAGTGCTGGAGATCGCGGCCACCGCCCCGGCCCATGACGACCATGGCGCTGCCGAGCTCGTCCGCGAAGATCAGGATCTCCTCGACGGGCTCGCCCCAGCAGACATGT
>JAZBPO010000297.1:0-41874 GCA_036351675.1 Pseudomonadales bacterium | reverse complement strand
TCTTCCATGTGCCTGCGCAGGTCCCAGTGCTCGATGGCCCAGCGCGCGACCTCGCGGTCGATCTCGCCCGTCAGCGGATCCCAGATCGGCGCTGGATAGCCGTCGTCGGCGACCGGACCGTAGGTCGCGTTCCATGCGGCCCACTGACCGCCGGAACGGTAGCGCGTACCGATCACCTCTTCGTAGATGTTCTCGTGCTCCATCGTGTAGCGGATGCGGCCATCCGTGTCGCGGGCGCCGGGGATCGGCGTACGCAGCCACTCGTACTCGCGGAAGTAGGCATTCTTCCCCTCGTAGAGATCGACGAGCTGGTAGTAGTGGAAGTCCACCTGGTCCGGATAGAAGATCCACGCCCCACCGAAGTCGTCGGGATAGAGCACCTGCTGGGCGATGGATTCCCAGCCGCCCGTGGATCCGCCCGTGAGGATGCGCGCCCACGGCTCGCCGATGCCGCGGAACGCTGCCTCCAGCGCCGGCAGCAGCTCGTAGGTGATCGCGTCACCGTAGGGCCCCTGGTTCGCGGAATTCACCGCGTAGGAGTCGTCGTAGTAGGGCGTGGGGTGCTGGATCGTGACCAGCAGGAAGCGCGGGAAGTCGTCGGAGGTCCAGGCATCGAAGAGTGCGAGACCGTCCCGTTCCCGGCTCGTGGGATCGTCCGGATCAGCGACCTCCTCCGGCGTCAGGAAGCCGCCGGGCGGCGCCGTCGAGAAATGCCCGTGCTGGATCACCACCGGGTAGCGACGGTCGCGGTCCACGGCCCAGCCCCGTGGCACCAGCACGCGCGCGCCGATGCGCATCTCCGTGCCCCAGAACTCGGAGACGCCCTCGCTGACGATCTCGAAGTTCTTCACCCACTCGGTCTCCGCTGGCGGCTCGATCGGCGGCAGCACCTCGTTGAGCGTGACGCGCACGATGCTGTCGTCGTCGGGATCGATGCGCAGGCGCACGGGCTCGGAGACCAGGTTGCCGGGCTTCTCGTACCAGGTCTGCCCGTCGCCGTAGTCCATGGGGAGCTTCACGACGTGACCGTCGGCACGTTCGAAGGTGCGATAGACGTTGAGCCAGGCCTTCACCCAGTACTCGCCGGCAGGTACGTCGGCGAGGCTGCGGAGCGGGTAGCCGAGCGACCGGGCGTCGACGCGCACGGACTCGCCGCTGCCGAGTTCGTCGACACTCACGCCGAAGAGCTGCGAGGCGTCCGTGACGCTCGAGACGTCGAAGCGCTGCGTGCGCGAGATGGCGAGGATCACCCGGCCGTCGAGCACCTCCCGCCCCTCCGGGTCCTCGATGCGGACCTCGATCTCCGTCGCACGGCTCGGCGCCGTGACGAACAGGCAGGAGAGACACAGCAGGGGAGCGAGATGGGCGAGGGTCGATCGCATGGAACCTCCGGTCGTGATCGGGACGCCAGCGGAAGCTAACCGAGGCTCTCCGACGCCACAAGGAAGCACCGAACAGGAAGTAGAATCGGGACGGGAATCGAGGAGCCCGCCCATGGTCGTCGTCTACGAAGCCGAGAACGCCATCGAGGCGCACCTGCTGCGCGGCCTCCTGGAACAGGCCGGCGTCGCGACGCACATCAGCGGCGAGTACCTGCTCGGAGCCATGGGAGATCTGCCCGCACGCGGCCTCGTGCGGCTGCTCGTGGCGGAGGACGACTTCACGGACGCGCGTGCCGTGATCGCGCGCTACGAGGACGACATGGCGGCGGACTAGGGGATGAGGGCCGCTGCCCCGCCGATCAGACCTCGGCGCGCGCGAAGGCGCGCATCTTCTCGACCATGGAACGGAGACCGTTGCCGCGCGTGGGCGAGATGTGACGCAGGAGATCGAGACGCTCGAAGTAGGCGTCGATGTCGTAGGCCGCGATCTCGGCCGGCGCGCGGTCGTTGAGCGCGGCGAGCACGATGCCGGCGAGGCCGCGGACGATGAGCGCGTCCGAGTCGACCACGAACTGCAGATGCCCCGAGGCCGGATCGACGCGATGATCGATCCACACCTGGCTCTGACAACCGTGCACGTAGCGGTCCTCGGTCTTCAGCTCGTCGGGCAGGCCCGGGAGTTCCTTGCCGAGGTCGATGATGTAGCGGTAGCGGTCTTCCCAGTCGTCGAAGAACTCCAGCGACTCGGCGATCTCGTCGGCGTCGACGTCGCGCCCGAAGCGCACCGCATCGAAGGGTGCCGTTGCGCCGTCGGCGGCGGCACTCATCCGAACATGCCCAGTTCCAGCTGGGCCTCCTCGGACATCATCTCCCGGCTCCAGGGCGGATCGAAGACGAGTTCGACTTCCACCTCACTCACGCCCGGGACCTTGCCGATGCGGTACTTCACGTCATCGACCAGCACCGGGCCCATACCGCAGCCCGGGGCCGTGAGCGTCATGGTGATGTGCACGACGCTGCCGTCGATGCGGACGTCGTAGACGAGACCGAGATCGAGGAGATTGACCGGGATCTCCGGGTCGTAGACGGAACGCAGCGCTTGCTCGACGTTCGCTTCCGAGACACCACCCGCGCCGGTTCCGTCAGCGCCGAAGTCGAGTTCGACCGCCTCCAGGCCGAGCGCATCGGCGTCCGTACCGTCGACGCGCGCGAGATTGCCGCCGACGTTGACCGTGAAGTTGCCGCCGAGGTCCTGCGTGAGCGTGACGAAGGTGTCCTTCGGAATCGTGATGCGCGTACCGGCCGGCACGAGACGTGCCGGACAGTCGCGCTGCACCACGAGCATCCTGCGTTCCATGGGAAGGGACTCCGGAAGAGAAAGAGACTGCGTAGCGAGGGTCAGACCCCGAAGCTCTCGCCGCAGCCACACTCGACCTGCGCATTCGGATTGCGGAACTTCAGCACCGAGTTAAGGCCCTCGATGACGAGATCGATCTCCGTGCCCTGCACGAGCGGCAATGCCTCCGGATCGACGAATACCGAGAGGTCCTCGGCGACAGCGTACTCCGTGTCGTTCGCACCGGGTGCTTCGACGTAGCCGATCTCGTACATGAAGCCGGAGCACCCAGCCTTCTTCACGCCGAGCCGCACGGCGGATGCACCGGCACGGGCGAGCTGCTTGCGCGCATGCGCAGCGGCCGCTTCGGTCATGCGGACACCGTCACCCTCGGCGACGGCGGTTGGGTCGAAGGTATCGACGGACATGAGTGCCTCCATCTCCTCAGAGGAAGGACCGGACCTTGTGCAGCGCATCGACGAAGCGGTCCACCTCGTCGAGCGTGTTGTAGAGGGAAAACGAGGCCCGCACCGTACCCGGGACGCCGAAGCGCGTCATCAGCGGCATGGTGCAGTGGTGCCCGGTGCGGACCGCGACGCCCTGCTGGTCGAGCAGCATGCCCACGTCGGACGGATGCGCGCCGTCGAGCAGGAAGGAGACGACGGCCGCCTTGCCCGGCGCCGTCCCGATACGCCTGACGTCGTTCATGCCCGCCAGCGCGCCGTCGAGGCGCTCCAGCAGCGCATGCTCGTGGCGCGCCGCGGCGTCGACGTCGACGGCTCCGAGCCAGTCGATGGCCGCACCGAGGCCGATGGCGCCGGCGATGTGCGGCGTCCCCGCCTCGAACCGGAACGGCGCTCGGTTGAAGGTGGTGCCCTCGAAGGACACGCGATCGATCATCTCGCCGCCGCCCTGCCAGGGCGGCATGGCCTCGAGCAGCTCGCCGCGGCCGTACAGCACGCCGATCCCGGTGGGCCCGAAGAGCTTGTGACCGGAGAACACGTAGAAGTCGCAGTCCAGTGCCTTCACGTCGACGCGGAAGTGGTTCACGGCCTGGGCGCCGTCCACGAGCACCGTCGCACCGACCGCGCGTGCGAGCGCGACCAGCTCTTCGGCCGGCAGCACGGTGCCGAGCGAATTCGACACGTGGGCGAAGGTGACGAGCTTCGTACGTTCACCGATCAGCTCGCGCGCCGCGTCCAGGTCGACTTCGCCCGCGTCGGTCACGGGAATCACACGGATCACGGCGCCTGTCGTCTCGGTGAGCATCTGCCAGGGCACGATGTTGGCGTGGTGCTCCAGCTCCGTGAGCACGATCTCGTCACCTTCGGCGAGATGCGCACGGCCCCAGCTCTGCGCGACCAGATTGATCGCTTCCGTGGTACCGCGCGTCCAGACGATCTCGTCCGCGCGAACATCACCGCCGGGACCGGACAGGAAGGCCGCTACCTTGCCGCGTGCGGCCTCGAAGGCCGCCGTGGCGCGATCGGCGAGCGTGTGGGCGCCGCGATGCACGTTGGAATGATCATGGCGGTAATAGCCGGCGATCGCCTCGATGACGGACTCGGGCTTCTGCGTCGAGGCGGCGTTGTCCAGGTAGACCAGCGGCTTGCCGTTGACCTGCTGTTCGAGGATCGGGAACTGGGCGCGGATCGCGTCGAGATCGAAGGCGGGGGCGTTCATGGATTCGACTCCTGCGCCCGCGCCGAGAAAGCGGTCTCGAGGTCCCCACGCACCGCGTCGCGCACGGCGGCGAGCGGAAACTCGCCGACCACACCGGCGAGAAAAGCGAAGCTCAGCATGGTGCGTGCGCTGGCCGCATCGATTCCCCGCGAGCGCAGATAGAACAGCGAGGTCGCATCGAGCTGGCCGACCGTGGCGCCGTGCGCGCAGGTGACGTCGTCCGCGTAGATCTCGAGTTCCGGCTTGGCGTCGATCTCCGCCTCGGCGGAAAGCAGCAGATTCTTCGTCGAGAGCTCCGCGGCCGTCTTCTGCGCATCACGATGGATGTGGATGCGACCGTTCAGGATCGTGCGCGACCTCTCGCCGGCGATGGCGCGGAAGGTCTGGTTCGAGGTGCAGTGCGGAGCGACGTGCTCGAGGCACATCTGCGTGTCGAGGTGGCCTCGATCGCGCGTCAGCGTCGCAGCACCGACCTCCGCGTGCGCGCCGGGGCCGTCCAGGAAGATGCGGATCTCGCTGCGACGGAAGACCGACCCGGCGAGCGCCTGATGCAGACCGTAGTGCGCGTCGCGCTCGAGATGCACGTCGAGGGCCGTGAGCCAGCGCCCGTCGCCCGCATCGAGGGCCACGCGATGGTGATGCAGTCGTGCGTTCGCGCCGAGTCGCGCCTCGATCACGCTGTTCGTGAAGACCATGGACGTGCCGAGCTGACGCTCGACCAGGGACGCCTCGGCGCCCTCGCCGAACTCCAGGCGCAGATGGAGGTTGGCACCGCAGGGGCGACCGGCATCGTTCTGCAGCAGGACGATCTCGATGGGCCGCTCGACGCGCGTGCCGGCGGCAATGCGGAGTACCACGGTCTCCGCCGCGAGCGCGGCGGCAAGGACGACGAAGGGACGCTCGTCGCCCGCCGCGGTCGTGGTGCAGCGTTCGAGCGTGCAGCCCTCGGGCAGTGCCGGCGCCTCGCGCAGCAGGCCATCGACGAACACGAACTGCAGGGCCGCCGCATCGAGCGGCGCCGGCGCCGCGAAGGGCGCAGCGGCAGCAGGCGCGTCGAGAAGCCCCTCCTCGAGCAGCGGGCCGACCCGCGAGTACTTCCAGGACTCGGACTTGCGACCCGGCAATTGCAGCGCCGCGAGTGCCTGGCCTCCGCGCTCGCGCGCGGCCTCGAGCCAGTCTTCCGGTGCGAGGCGCGCCATCAGGCCGCGTTCCCCGCCACGCCCTCGATCCAGCCGTAGCCCTTCTCCTCGAGTTCGAGGGCGAGCTCGCGGCCTCCGGAGCGGACCATGCGGCCGTGCGCGAGCACGTGGACCCTGTCCGGCACCACGTGGTTCAGCAGTCGCTGGTAGTGCGTGACCATGATGATGGCGCGACCCGGATCGCGCAGCGCGTTTACGCCGTCCGCGACGACCTGCAGGGCGTCGATGTCAAGGCCCGAGTCCGTCTCGTCGAGGATCGCGAGCCTCGGTTCGAGCAGCAGCATCTGCATGATCTCGTTGCGCTTCTTCTCGCCGCCGGAGAAGCCTTCGTTGACGCCGCGCTTGAGGAAGGCGGCGTCGAGGTTCACCTGCTTGCAGGCGGCCCGCGCGGCCTTCATGAAGTCCACGGCCGAAGGCGGATCCTCGCCGCGATGCTCCGCGATGGCTTCCGCGGATGCCTTCAGGAACTCCATGTTCGAGACGCCCGGAATCTCCACCGGATACTGGAAGGCGAGGAACAGCCCCTCGCGCGCACGCTCCTCCGCCTCGAGTTCGAGCAGATCCCGCCCCTCGTAGCGTATGGAGCCAGCCGTGACCTCGTAGCCGTCGCGACCCGAGAGGATCGCGGCGAGCGTGCTCTTCCCGGAGCCGTTCGGCCCCATGATGGCGTGCACCTCGCCCGCCTCGACCACGAGGTCGAGGCCCTTGAGGATCGGCTTGCCGTCGACGCTGGCGTGCAGCCCCTCGATCTCGAGCATGCTCATCCGACGGAACCCTCCAGGCTGATCTCGAGCAACTTGCCGGCCTCCACGGCGAACTCCATGGGCAGTTCGCGGAAGACCTCCTTGCAGAAGCCGTTGACGATCATGGACACGGCCTTCTCCGGATCGAGCCCCCGCTGCCGGCACAGGAACATCTGATCGTCGGAGACCTTCGACGTGGTCGCCTCGTGCTCGACGATGGCCGACGGATTGCGCGACTCGATGTACGGAAAGGTGTGCGCGCCGCACTTGTCGCCGATGAGCAGCGAGTCGCACTGCGTGAAGTTGCGTGCGCCTTCGGCCGTCGGCGCGATGCGCACGAGACCGCGGTAGGCCTGCTCGGCATTCACGGCGCTGATGCCCTTGGAGACGATCGTCGACTTCGTGTTGCGGCCGAGGTGGATCATCTTCGTGCCCGTGTCCGCCTGCTGGCGGCCGCGGGTGAGGGCGACGGAATAGAACTCACCGACCGAGTTGTCACCGCGGAGTACCACGGAAGGATACTTCCAGGTGATGGCGGAACCGGTCTCGACCTGCGTCCAGGAGATCTTCGCGTTCTCGTGGGCGACGCCACGCTTGGTGACGAAGTTGTAGATGCCACCGCGGCCCTCGTCGTCACCCGGATACCAGTTCTGCACCGTGGAATACTTGATCTCCGCGTCCTTCAGCGCGACCAGTTCGACGACGGCCGCGTGGAGCTGGTTCTCGTCGCGCTGCGGCGCCGTGCAGCCCTCGAGATAGCTCACGTGACTGCCCTCGTCGGCGATGATGAGCGTGCGTTCGAACTGGCCCGTGTTCTGCTCGTTGATGCGGAAATAGGTGGACAGTTCCATCGGACAGCGCACGCCCGGCGGTATGTAGACGAAGGAGCCGTCGGAGAACACGGCCGAGTTCAGGCCGGCGAAGAAGTTGTCGCGCATCGGCACCACGGAACCGAGGTACTTGCGCACCAGCTCCGGGTGCTCCTGCAGCGCCTCGGAGATGGAGCAGAAGATCACGCCGGCCTCGGCGAGCTTCTCCTTGAAGGTGGTCACGACCGAGACGGAATCGAACACGGCATCGACGGCGACGCCAGCGAGCATCTGCTGCTCGAGGAGGGGGATGCCGAGCTTCTCGTAGGTACGCAGCAGCTCCGGGTCCACCTCGTCGAGCGACTTCGGGGCGTCGTCCTTCGACTTCGGCGCGGAGAAGTAGGAGATCGCCTGGTAGTCGATCTCGGGATAGTGGACGTGGGCCCACTCCGGATGCTCCATCTTCTGCCAGTGACGGAAGGCCTCGAGGCGCCACTCGGTCATCCACGCCGGCTCGTTCTTCTTCGCGGAGATGAAGCGGACCGTGTCCTCGTCGAGGCCCGGAGGCAGCGTCTCGGACTCGATATCGGTGACGAATCCCGCCTCGTACTCGCGGCGGACCATCTGATCGATCTGCTGGCGCTCGTCGGTGACCTGCTCGCTCATGCCTGGAACCTGCGATGTCCGTTGAGTTGTCCCGCGCAGTGCGGGCGCGCCGGAAGCCCGGCCCGGGCATTCTGCGTCAGGCCCCGGAGGCATTCAATACCGCAGCGGTATACAATCCCGGCGGACGAGGAGGGACATCGATGCTGAAGGTCGGACGTCTGGCGGACTACGGGGTGCTCGTGCTGCACCACCTCGGACGCGTGCGCCCCGCGCGTCTGTCGGTGGAGTCGCTGGCGGAACTGACGCGCGTGCCGCTGCCCACGGTGCGCAAGGTCATGCGCTTCCTGTCCGACGCAGGGCTCGTGATCTCCAAGCGCGGGCCGAACGGCGGCTACCAGATCGCCCGCGCACCATCCGCGATCAGCCTCGCGGAGGCGATCGCCGCCGTCGACGGGGCGCCGGCGCTCACGGCCTGCTGCGCCGAGGAGCCCGACTGCGACCTGCTCGGCCACTGCGAACTCGCCGACCGCTGGCCCGGCGTCAACACCATCGTGCTGCGCGTGCTCGAACGCACCTCCCTCGCGGATCTCGACCGCTTCGGCACTTCTCCGATGCACGTGCCGCCGCCACTGCGCGGGCTGTTCACGGACGTCGGTCAGGCGATCGACGCGGGACGCTGAGGCCTCCACGAGGTCCTGCGACGGTCGCCCGGTCAGGGAGGAACGCCTCCTGCGGAGGCGCACGCGCCGGCAGCGGGGGTCAGTCCGGATCCGTCGCTCCCGAGAACTCGTCGAGCACTCGTGCAAGCGCCTCGTCGTCGGCGGCGTCGAGCGCTTCGAGGCCGTGCCGATCGATCGCTTCCCGCACCCGGTCGGCGTCACGGAGTGTGCGCGCCATGAAGACGTCGATGATCTCGGCGAGCGCCGGCGGTGCCTGCGCGCGGCCGCTGAGCCGCGCGATGCGAGCGCTGATCGCGTCGCGGCTCGCGGTCAGCCAGACGCCTCGGACACGCCCGTCGGCGAGGCGTGCGGCGGCGAGCTCCGGTCGCAGCGCCGAGCCCTCCAGCACCAGTGGTGATCCCCCGACGTCGAGGTGACCCTGTATCAGCCTCTCGATGTGCGGCCAGAGATTGCCGTGATGGTCGAGCAGGAAGGCGTCGATCGCCTCGGCCGACAGGCGCCGGTAGAACTCGGCGACGTGCGCACGCGGCGCGGGCCAGGGCCGGCCGGGATGGCGCCCGAGGCCGTCGGTGGCGACGACCTCGGCGCCGAGCCGCGCGGCGAGGCCACGCGCGAAGGTGGACTTCCCGGTGAGGGAAGCCCCGCCCACCAGCACGACCCGGACCACGCTGCGCCCCGCCGCTCGGTTCGCCGCCCCTCGTGACCGCGGCCCGGCGCTCAGCCCGCCTGCGCGCGCAGCTCCGGCAGGCGGTAGCCGTCGTCCTCGAGCTGGGCCCGGACCACCTTCTTGTCCATCTTGCCGGTCGCCGTCAGCGGGATGCTCTCCACGATCAGCACATCGTCCGGGAGCTGCCACTTCGCGAACTTCTCCGCGCAGTGCGCCATGACCGCCGCCGTGTCGATTTCCGCGCCGGGCTTCGGAACGATGAGCGCGACGGGGCGCTCGTCCCACTTCGGATGCGGCTGCGCCACGACGCAGGCCTGGGCGACGCCCTCGAAGCCGACGATGTGATTCTCGAGGTCCACGGAGGAGATCCACTCACCGCCGGTCTTGATCAGATCCTTGGAACGATCCGTGATGATCAGATAGCCCTCGGGATCGATCTTCGCGACGTCGCCGGTGACGAGCCAGCCGTCGTGGAACTTCTCCGGCTGCGGATTGTTGAAGTACTCGGAGCAGATCCAGGGCCCACGGATCAGCAGCTCACCGAAGGACTCGCCGTCGTGCGGCAGCGGCTTCCACTCGTCGTCGAAGATCTCGAGCTCGAGGCCGGGCATGAGCAGGCCGGCCTTGGCCTGGTTCTCGGCTCGCTCGGCGTCCGTCGCGTCGAGATGGGCGCGCTTGCCGATACGGCGGCTGATCGTCGCGAGCGGCGACGTCTCCGTCATGCCCCAGCCCTGCACCATCTCCACGTCGAGGGCATCCCAGTACCACTGGATGAGCGACGGCGGCGGCGCACTGCCGCCGCAGGTGACGCGCTGCAGGGACGAGAAATCGAAGCGCGAGGCGTCGGCTTCGATCATGCCCTTGATGCCCTGCCAGATCGTCGGCACGCCGGCGGAGATGGTCACCTGCTCGTCGGACATGAGCTGCGCCAGTCGGTCCGGGGTCATGAAGCGATGCGGATAGACCTGCTTCATGCCGAGCATGGTCGCCACCCAGGGCAGGCCCCAGGCGTTGGCGTGGAACATGGGCACGATGCCGAGCAGCGTATCGACCGCCGACAGCCCCATCACGTCGGTCATCGAGATGGCCATCGTGTGCATGTAGTTGGAGCGATGCGTGTACATCACCCCCTTGGGCTTGCCCGTGGTCCCGGACGTGTAGCAGAGCCCCATGGGGGAGTTCTCGTCGATCTCGGGCCAGGCGTAGTCCGTGGGCTTGCCAGCGATGAAGTCCTCGTAGTCGACGGCATCGGGCAGTTCCGTGCTCCAGCCCTCGCAGCCGGGCTCCGTCGCGACGATGACCTTCCTGACCGTCGGGATCCTGCCGACCAGTGCCTCGAGCTTCGGCAGCACGTCGGCGTCGGCGATGATCACCTTGTCCTCGGCGTGATTGACGATGTACTCGAGGTCCGCCTCGGAAAGCCGGATGTTGAGGGTGTGCACCACCGCACCCATGCACGCGATGGCGTGGTAGCACTCGAGATGTCGAGCCCCGTTCCACATGAAGGTGCAGACCCGGTCGCCCACCTCGACGCCGGCCTCGGCCAGGGCGTGGGCGAGCTGGTGCGCACGATTGCGCGTCTCGAGGTTGGTCTGCCGACGCACGCCGTCGGCCGTCGCCGTCACCACCTCCACGTCGGGCTGCATGGCTGCGCCCCGGTCCATGAGGCGGGACATGAGAAGCGGCGTGGTTTGCATCGTCATCGGAGCAGGTCCTCCCGGTTGGCTGGTTTCTGGATGTTCGAGGTGCGTCAGGCGCCCGGCGGGCGACGCTGCACGAGGAAGGTCATCTCGCCCTCCAGCACCACTTCGGCCCGCTGATTGAGCACGACGCTCTCGAGCGTCAGACGCCCGAAGGTCTCGTCCGGCTCCTTGCGCGCCACCTTGAGCTCGGGATACAGGCTCTCGCCGCGGTAGACGGGCTTCATGAAGGTCGAGGACTGGCCGACGAAACCGACGAAGGTGTCCTCGATCATGAACGAGAAGTCCGAAGCACCGGGCGTGGTGTAGAGCAGGATCTGGAACGGGTGGGCGAGAATGCTCGGCTGGCCACGCTCCTTCGCATAGTGCTCGTCGTAGTGGAGAGGATGACGCTCGCCGCTGGCCGTCCGGAACGCCGCGACCTCCGCGTCGCCGATGGTCCGCGACGGGATGTAGAAGGTCTCGCCGATCTCGAAGTCCTCGAAATAGCGCGACCGGTCGTACTTTCGCTTGAGCATGGTCTCTCCCCGCCGATCACCGGCGGCCGGGATCATAGCGTGACCCGCAGGGCACCGGCACACCGTCGCAGCGAAGGCTAGAATCGCCGACCGACACAGGGGGAACGCGCATGAACGACGGCTAGGGCCGGCCCGAGGGACAGGGCCGAAGCGATCACGACATCGCCGACCATCTCTCCCAGGTGCCGCACGCCGCAGCCATCGGTATGCGCCTGGTGCACTACGAGGACGGCGCCTGCCGGGTCCGCGTGCCCTACGCGGAGCACCTCGTCGGTGACCCCGACACGGGGGTCATCCACGGCGGCGTGCTGACGGCGGTGCTCGACAACGCCTCCGGCATGGCCGTACCGCGGGCAGATCTGCCCGACGAGCAGAAGGCCATCGCCACCCTCGATCTGCGCATCGACTACATGCGCCCCGCGAAGCCCGGGGAAGACGTGCTCGTGGACGCGGAGTGCTACCAGCTCACGCGCTCCATCGCCTTCGTTCGGGCACGCGCCTTCCACGCGTCCGACGACCGGACGATCGCGAGCTCCGTGGCCACCTTCATGCTCGGCGCGAACCGGGCCGCCCCACCCGGCTTCTCGAACTCTGGCGACGGAGCAGGCGCATGAAGCTGCTGACGGAGATGCGCGACGCGAACGGTCGCCTCGATCTGCCCGGCGTGGTCGAACGCATCCCCTACGCGCGCCTGCTCGGCATGACGGTCGATCAGAAGGGCAACGAGATCACCCTGGTCATGCCCTTCAAGGACGACCTGGTCGGCAACGTGCTGCTGCCCGCGATCCACGGCGGCGCCATCGGCGCCCTGCTGGAATTCACCGCCGTCATTCAGCTGCTGGCGGAGACGGACAGCACCTCGCTGCCGAAGACCGTCGATTTCTCCATCGACTACCTGCGTTCCGGCAGGCCTCTCGAGACCTACGCGCGGGCGAGCATCAGCAAGCACGGCCGCCGCGTCGCCAACGTCCGCGTGGAAGCCTGGCAGGAGGAGCGCGGCCGCCCCATCGCGAGCGGGCACGGCCACTTCCTGCTGACGTGAGCACGGCCTTCGATCCTGCATCGGCGGCCTTCGCACAGGACCCCTACCCCGTCTACGCCGCGCTGCGAGCGACACCCGGTCCGGTGCACCATGACGGCCTCGCTGCCTGGCTGCTCGCGCGCTACGCCGACGTCGACGCGGTAGCGCGCGATCCACGGTTCCTGCGCAGCCCGCCACCGGAGGCGCGGGACTCGGAGGCGCGGCCCTTCGCCATGCCGGTCTTCGACCGCTTCGTCCGCAGCAACCTCCTCGAACTCGACGGGACCGAGCACGATCGTCTGCGCCGGATCGTCATGCGCGCGCTCACGCGTCGACGCGTGCAAGCCCTGCGCGCGGGGATCGAGCGCTTCGTCGACCTGTGCCTCGACCCGCTGCTGGGCGCCGGCGAGGTCGACTTCGTGACCACGCTCGCGGAGGTGATCCCGGGCCACGTGATCGGCGCCCTGCTCGGCGTGCCCGAAGCGGATCGTCCACTGCTGCGCGCCTGGTCGGCGGACGTCGTCCAGTTCTACGACGCCGACCGGTCGGCGACCGATGCCGCACGCGCGGAGCAGGCGGCTTCCGAGTTCCGGCGCTATCTCGAGGACCTCGTCGCAGCGCGCCGACAGGTACCGCGCGAGGACCTCGTCTCCGAACTGGTCGCCGCCGAGCGCGCCGGCGACCTCGACGCGACGGAACTCGTCGCCACGGCGATGCTCCTGCTCATGGCGGGCCACGGTTCCACCACGGATCTGCTCGGTCTGGGGCTGCTGGCCCTGACCGATCATCCGGAGGAGCTCGCGCGGCTGCGCGCGGCGCCGACGCTCGCGCCGACGGCGGCGCAGGAGATGCTGCGCTTCGCTACGCCCCTGCCCTACTTCCATCGCCACGCCGCCGAGGCCGTCGTCGTCGCAGGCCGGCGCTTCGAGGCCGGCACCCGCTTCGGCCTGCTCTACGGCGCCGCGAACCGGGACCCGGGCGCCTTTCCCGACCCGGACCGCTTCGACGTCGGCCGCCAGCCGAATCGGCACCTCGCCTTCGGTCGCGGCGCCCATCTCTGCCTCGGCAACCACCTCTCGCGCCTCGACGCGGAGATCGTGTTCACGCGCCTGCTCGCGCGCACGCGGGACATCGAACGCACCGGCGGCACCGTGGCCATGCGTCCGAGCCTCACGGCACGCGGGCCCCTGAGCCTTCCCGTGCGCCTGCTGCCCGCCTGAAGCGCCCGCCTCGTGGCATGCTCCGCGGCAGGCGCAGCGACCGGGAGCCCCGGACCATGCAGGACGAGGACGAGATCCGCAGCATCATCCGCACCTACTTCGAGTGCATGCACGAGTCGAGCGCCGAGAAAGCCGAGCGCGCCTTCCACCCTGCCGCCCGGGTCACCGGCTACCTCGGCGGCGATCTCATGAACATGACCGCCGCCCAGTTCGCGGACTTCGTCGCGGACCAGCAGCCCTCGCCGAGTGCCCGGGGTCTGCCCGAACACCTCGAGGTCGTCTCCCTGGAGATCGCAGGCGACACGGCCGTGGCGCGCGTACGGGACGACTATCTGGGCCAGCGCTTCCTGGACACCCTCACCTTCCTGCGCACGGACGGGCGCTGGCGCATCCACGACAAGCTGTTCCACGTCGAGGGGCCCGCGGCAGGCTGAGGCGTCGGCGAGAGCGAGGGCACGGGCCGCGATCACTCAGCGGGGCGGGGCTTCCTGCGGGCCCGGAACGACTCGGAGACGCGCTACGGGATCCGGACGCCAGCCCGGAGCACCGACGATTCGCACCTCCGAGGCGCCGGCGAACTCGAGGAGCCAGCCATCGCGGGTCACGTCCCAGACGCCACCGTTCTCCACCGGGCCGTAGCGGACCCTGACCAGGTCCGTGGTCGACAGTTCGGGCGCCTGCTCGACGGCATCGAGGACACTGGCGAGCGTCCCGTCGTCCATGGCGGCGCGGATCTCGAAGGTCGCCGGCCCCCGCAGGTCGCGCACCACTTCCGCGACCCTGCAGGAGTAGGGTTCGAGCACGCCGCTGCGACGCTGAAGCCAGCACTTCCCCGTGGCACTGCGCTCGAAGCGCTCGCCCTGGCGCCAGGGATCCCAGTCCGCGCGCACGAAGCCGCTGAACAGGGTGCGGCCGCAACGCTGGAGGCGATCCGGTGGCCGCGCGTGCTCCCTCGACAGCCAGCCGAGCACCTCGCTGCGCAGGGGGCCTGCTGCGAGCGGCTCGCAGGCCTCGTCGTTCGACGAAGCGGGCGCGGGCGCGCCGAGCAGGAACAGCAGGCAGAGGCGCAGACGAGCGCCACTCAAGGGCTCGAGTCCTGCTCGGGTTCGAGAAGCACCATCACCTCGAGCGGAGGCAGGCCCGATGCGCGCGCCCGCGCCGCGACGGCTGCCCCGGCCGTGCCTGCGCTCCAGCGCCCGCGCCCCGTGTACGGACGCGGCGCCCAGGAGCCGGCGCTGCCGCGCAGGAAGCGCACGATGGGCCCCCCGGCGAAATCCGGCGGCGCGGCGAGCCTCACGTGGAAGCCGTGTCGCTGCGCCGACCAGGCCGAACCGTCCTCGACGGTGACGTGCACGACTTCGTGGATGTCGTGACCCGGAAAGGCGATCCGCACGCCCGCGAACAGCGGCGCCAGCACGGACCGATCGAGCTCGACGCGATGTTCGACGAGTTCGTGGGTGCCCGGCGGCGCCGTGTGGAGCGTATGGTGGCAGCGGAGCGCGACCCGCTCGCTGCAGACGGCACGACGCACGCGGCGCCAGCCCCCGCCGAGGTCTTCCACGGGCCAGCGCATCCACCAGTCGCTGCGCCAGCGGGGCGAGTCTCCGACCGAGAGGCGATGCCAGAGTTCCGCCGGCGGCGAACCGGACGCCTCGATCGCAGCCCGCAGCACCCGATCATGCTCGGCCGCTTCCATCTCGACCCGTTCCCACGCAGCGGCCTCGGCATACCAGAGCCAGGCGAGTACGAGCACCGCGATCCGCTCGAACATGGCGCGCCTCCTGCGCGGTCCGATCGATCGGAGGCTAGCGCTGCTCCGCCCGCCTACCAAGCTTCTCGCTCACGGATTGCAGAGTGGACACCACTGCGGATCGGCGGCGGCGAGGCCGTCGTCCCGCGGCCGTTCCTCGCGGTGTCCGCAGACCTCGCAGCCGTGGACCACCGGGCGGACCAGCGAGGTGACGGCGCCGCAGTCGCCGCAGGGCAGGCCGCGAAGCGCATCGACAGGGCCGTAGCCCCAGGCGCCACAGCGCGGGCAGGGCGTCGCGAGGCGCGCGGCGAAGGCCTCCGCCAGCTCGGCGATACGCCCCATGCGGGTCGGATTGAGGTGCGCGCGCATGTCCGTCTCGATCCGGGCCCGGCCGACGCTGGAACGCGCGAGGGCCTGTTCCAGCGCCGCTTCGAGGCGCGCTGCCTCGACGATGCCCTTCTCCTCGACCTCCGGACCCTCCGCCCGAGGCGCCTCCGCGAACACGACCAGACCATGCGCGGGAAAGCCGACCCGCTGCAGGAAGTCCGCGAGGGCCTCGTCGGCCGCCTGCTCGACGACGAGCGCCGCCTGGTTGGTGGCGAGACCGGCGCGCACGACGTGCGAGACGCGCCGGGCATGATCGTCGACGAGCACGATCAGCTCCCTGGCATCGGTCGCGAAGCCACCAAGGGCGCCGCCGAAGGCACCCTCGCTCGCGACGCCGAGATCGGCGCCCGAGGCCGCCATGCCCGCGCGTGCCTTCGCCACGGCCGTCTCCAGCATGTCGCCGGGGCGGGGCGTCTCCCCGGTGAAGGTGCCGAAGGCGTCCGTGTCCACGTCGGCGACCTCGACGAGGAGGCCGAGCGGCGCGAGGGCCGGCACGATCACCGACTCCTTGCCGTGGCGCGTTGCGAGCACGGCGCGCCGTCCGGCGAGCCCCTTCACCGCGGTATGACGGGCAGCACCAGGTGCGAGGCCCGCTCGCCGCCGACGAAGATCGTCTGGTCTGCCGGCCGCAGTTCCGTGGTGGTGCCGAAGGGCGCGCCGGTGTTCGGATTGCGCGCGAGACGCGGGTAGTTGCTGCTGGTCACGTCGACGCGCAGGCGATCACCGGGCTGGAGCAGATAGCTCGTCGCCCAGAGGTCGAGGTCGAAGCGCTGCGGCGAACCGGGCGCCATGAGTTCGGGGGTCTCGAAGCCGTTCCGGTAGCGCGCCCGGATGACGCCGTCGACGAGATTCCAGGCCGAGCCGTCGGCCTTCACCACCACGAGCTTGGCCATGAAGTCCGTGTCCGGCGCACTGGACGCAGCCCAGAGCACGGCTCGCACCGGCCCCGTGATCTCCATCGGTTCCTCGAGCGGAGCTGTCTCGAAACGCAGCACGTCCTCGCGCTCGTCGAGAGGGCGCTGGTCGAAGGGACCGCGCAGCTCGGGTCGCATGATGTTGCCGCCGAGCGTCGGGACCGGGTCCTCGGGATCGTAGCGATAGCCGAGCTCGGCCGCCGCGTCCGGCGCTTGGCGCGCCAGGCCGCCGTCGGCCGTGAGATAGACCGGCGTGTACTCTGTCCGCGCCAGCGGCCACTCCTGCTCGTCGCGCCAGGCGTTCTCGCCCATGACGAAGATCCGCACCGGCGCCGCCGCCGGCGATGGCCCGTCCTTCAGCCAGTGATCGAACCACTCGAGCTGCAGCGCCTCGGCGTCGATGACCGCATCGGGCCCGAAGTCCATCTCGCCGACGCGGCGAGCGTTCCAGCCGTGCACCCAGGGGCCGATCACCAGGCGCTGGCCACGGCGCGCCTTCTCCGTCGCGGCGGACTGCTGCATGGTGGTGAAGCTGCCGATGGTCGAGCGCAGGAACACGTCGTACCAGCCACCGATGTTGAGTGCCGGCACCGCCATCTCCGGCGCCCGCGCCTCGAGATTCAGGGGCTTCCAGTAGTCGTCGTAGTCCGGATGCGCGACCCAGTCGCGGAAGTGCTTCACGTCGAAGCCGAGGGAGCGGTCCAGCTCCGCGATCGGCAGCTTCGCGATGCCGTCGATCCAGTCGATGGGAAAGCTCTGATTCGTGCGGCTGCCGACCGTGCCGATGCCCCAGCTCGCCCGCGACAGGAGCGAGAAGGCGCCGCCGGGATAGGCCACGTCGCGATAGTAGTCGCCAGGGCTCATGGCCGGCGCGATGGCGACGAGGGCCGGGTTGCGGCTCAGCGCCGCGAGCCACTGCACGGAGGCGAGGTAGGAGGTTCCGAACATGCCGACCCGGCCGTTCGACCAGGGCTGCTCGGCGATCCAGCTCAGCGTGTCGTCGCCGTCGTCGATCTCCTGGAAGTAGGGATACCAGTCCCCCTCCGAATCGTAGCGGCCGCGCGCATTCTGGAGCACGAAGGCGTAGCCGTTCGCCGTGGCCCAGCGCGCATAGCGCTGCCGCGCCTCCGTGGAACCGTTGGTATAGATGTCACGCACGAGCAGCGTCGGGAACTCGCCCTCGCCGGCGGGCAGATAGACGTCCGTCGCGAGGCGGACGCCGTCGCGCATGGGCACCGGCACGTGGTAGCGCGCGACCATGGAGGCCGGAAAGATCGGCTCCGCCGGCCGCGCGGCCGGCGCGAGACACAGCAGGACGAGAAGGATCGGGAGATGACGCACGCTCGGACTCCGTCGGTGAGGACGGCGCCGATCATCGCACGAGCCGCGCGCGATCAGAGGACGTGCTGACTCACGATCCGGTTGAATTCGATGATGTCGAAGCTGCCGTTGATCTCGAAGGACAGGCGCCCGAGTGTCGATACGTGGCACTGGAACTCCGTGTCACGGTCGAAGGTGCCGGAACTCTCGACGGAGAAGGCCTGGATCTTGTTGTAGGGGATCGAGGTGTAGTCGACCTTCGAACCGGTGAGGCCCTGCACGTTCGCGGCGATGAAACGCTTGTTCGTGAACACGAGCTGATCGCGCACGGTCTTGAAGGCCGCGACGATCTCCTCCCCGTCGACGAGGAAGCGGCGGAAGTCCTCGCGCACGTCGTCCGCATCGATGGGCTTCAGCTTGAAGACGACGGATTCGCCCTGGAAGTCGATCATCCCGATCAGCCCGCGACGATCGGTTCGAGCACCAGCTCGACGCGGCGGTTCAGGCGACGTCCTTCCGCCGTCCCGTTGTCCGCGGTGGGATAGTCCTCGCCGAAACCGCGGGTGAAGACGCGGCGACCATCGACTCCCTGCGCCGTGAGATAGCGCGCGACGCTGTCGGCGCGGCGCTGCGAGAGTGCCGCGTTGTAGTCCGAAGAACCGGTGGAATCCGTGTGCCCGGCGACGTCGATGAGTGTGCTCTCGTACTCGTCGAGAACCCGCGCGACGCTGTTCAGCACGGGATAGAAGTCCGCGGACACGTCGGAGCTGTCCGTGGCGAAGGTGATGTTCCCGGGCATGTTGAGGACGATGCGATCGCCGACGCGCTCGACGCTGACGCCGGTCCCGGCCAGTTCGTCGCGCAGCCGGCGCTCTTCCCGGTCCATGTAGCTGCCGACGCCGGCCCCCGCGAGGGCGCCGACGCCGGCGCCGATGAGCGCGCGCTTGCGCCGCTCGCGCGACGAATCGTCCTCCGTGAGGGCCCCGATCACGGCTCCGAGCGCCGCGCCGACGGCCGCGCCCTGGCCCGCCCGGGTCGGGCGGGACTGTCCCGTGACCGGATCGACGGCGCAGCCCGCGAGCGTGAGCAGGAGGGCGAAGGCGGCGAGGGGCCGAACGGTGGCGCAGCGCATCATGAGGTCTCTCCCGGGAAGAATCCGAAGAAGAGAGCTTACTCGCCCGGCGCACCGCACGACGAGAGGTGCGTCGCGTTCTCCGCGGCGTGTGCTGTCCGCGAACGCCTGCACGGCTCTCCCGGGCGGCCATCGCCCCCAGGGCACCCGAGGCTCGCCCCTCCGCCACCGGGAGCACGACTTGACCGTACCTCTGCGCCGCGATGCACTCCGGAGCGAACGGAGGGAGGAGTGACCATGGCACGGATGACCGCGAAGCATGCCGCCAGCCACGCGCAGGCCGCGGCGCTCGTCGACGAGCACGGCACCACGAGCTGGGGCGAATTCGATGCCCGGGTGAACCGGCTCGTCCATGCCCTGCGGGGTGCGGGGCTCGCGCCCGGCGACGTCTTCGCCACCTTCTGCGGCAATCGCCGCGAGTTCTTCGAGATCATGACCGCGGCAGCCCATGGCGGCTGGCTGTTCGTACCCGTGAACTGGCACTTCACGGCCGAGGAGCTCGCCTACGTCGTCGACAATTCCGACTCGAAGCTGCTGTTCGCCGACGCACGCTTCGAGGCGGTGGTGCGCGAGGCGGTCGCGCGCGAGGACTTCCCGGCCCTGCCGGAGCCGGTGCTGATCGGCGCGGACGCAGCGCACGACGGCTTCACGGACTACGAAGCCTTCCTGGCCACGGGCAGCGACGCGGAGCCCGCGGATCAGTGCATGGGCGGGCCCATGTTCTACACCTCGGGGACGACCGGCCGCCCGAAGGGCGTCCGCTCGAAGAGCCAGCCACCGGGTGGGCCCATCGAGGTCCTCGAGATGATGAGCGCCGGCATGCCCGGCATGCTGCAGCTGCCCGAGGGCGGCACGACGCTCCTGTGCGGGCCCGTCTACCACTCGGCGCAGTGGGCCTTCTCCTTCCTGCCGCTCATGAACGGCTCGGCAGTGGTCATGCATCACCGCTTCGACGCCGCCGAGGTGCTGCGCGCCATCGACGCGCATCGGGTCACCAACGTCCACCTCGTCCCGACGCAGTTCCATCGGCTGCTGAAGCTCGACCCGGAGACCCGCGAGGCCTTCGACGGCAGCTCCCTCGTCGCCGTCTGGCACGGTGCGGCGCCCTGCCCGCCGGATGCGAAGCGACGCATGCTCGAATGGTGGGGCCCCGTCGTGCACGAGTACTACGGCTCCACGGAGGGCTCGATCGTCAGCGTCTGTCCGGCCGAGCAGTGGCTCGCGAAGCCCGGCTCCCTCGGCAGGCCCGTACCGATCGTCGAGGTCCGCATCGTCAAGGAGGACGGCAGCCCCGCGGGGCCGGGCGAGTCCGGCCAGATCTACGTCAAGCACCTGATGGGCTCGGACTTCGAGTACCACAAGGAGCCGGAGAAGACGGCGTCAGCGCACCTCGAGCCGGGCGTCTTCACCTTCGGCGACGTCGGCTATCTCGACGAGGACGGAGATCTGTTCATGTCCGACCGGAAGATCGACATGATCATCTCCGGCGGCGTGAACATCTATCCGGCGGAGATCGAGGGCGTACTCACGAGCCATCCGGCCGTGGCCGACGCGGCCGTCTTCGGCATTCCGAACGAGGAGTTCGGCGAGGAGGTGAAGGCGGCCGTCGAACTCGTCCCCGGGCAGGTGGGCTCGGCGGCGCTCGCCGCGGAGCTCGTCGCCCACGTCCGCGCACATCTCGCCGGCTACAAGGCGCCGAAGTCCGTGGACTTCGAGGCAGCGCTGCCGAGGCACCCTACGGGGAAACTCTACAAACGCCTGCTGCGGGATCGCTACTGGCAGGACGCCGGTCGCGCGATCTGATGCCTTTCCGAAGCGCGTAGCACCGCGCCGGCGCCGTCGCGGCAGCCTCAACCGTCGCCCTCGCCCGCCTCTTCCTCGTCGTCGTCTGGCAGATCCTCCACGCGCGTGGCGTCGAGGAAGAACTTCTGATCACCGTAGTAATCGTCGATGGCGTGCTCGGAGGACACGGGCGAGAGGTAATGAGAGTCCGTGAGCCCCTCCCTGCGCATGGCGATGCCGACGAGACAGGACTTGATGATGTGGGCGCTGTTCATGACGGTCTGGTAGGTCGGGTCGAGGGCCGGATGCAGTTCCACGAGGTCGAAGCCGACCACGTTCGCCTCGCTGCACAGGCGCCGGACGATGCTCATGGACTCGCGCATGGTCAGACCGCCCGAGACCGGCGTCCCGGTGGCGACCATGTAGGCCGGGTCGAGCACGTCGATGTCGAAGGAGATGTGCAGCTTGCGGCCGTCCTCGCTCGCCTCCTTCACAACCCGTTCGAGCACCGCGTCCCAGCCGCGACGCTCGATCTCCGCCATCGTGTGGTAGCGCATGCCCGCCTCGCGCATCCACTGGAAGGCCTTCCGATCCGGGCCGCCGGAGCGCAGGCCCATCTGCTGATAGTCCGCGGCGCGCACGTGCCCCTCGTTGATGAGGCGGTAGACCGGCGCACCATGGCTGATCAGGTGCGTGCGCCCCCACCAGGCGTCGTAGTGCGAATCGAAGTGGATGACCGAGATCTGCTTCTTGCCGTAGACGTCGGCAAGGGCGGCGACGTTCGGATACTCCAGCGAATGATCACCGCCGACGATGAAGGGAATGGCGCCGGTCTCCGCGATCTCCCGCACCACCTCGCGCACGTGCTGCATGGAGCGCTCGGTGCTGGCGTTGTCGATGGCGACGTCGCCGTAGTCGACAATGTTGAGAACGCGACTCGGCGTGATCTGCACGTGCTGGCTCTGGCCCGTCATGGCGCGCCCGAGGCTGCGCAGCTCCGCCGTCGCCTGACTGCCGGAATCGCGCCAGCCGGACCCCATGTTGAGCGGCGCGCCGAGGATCGCGACGTCCACCTCGCCGGCGATCAGGTCCTCCTGCGTGAGCGCGAGCGGCAGGCCGCCGAAGGTCGGTGGGCCACCGCGCCCGCCGTAGCGCCCGAGTTCGATGGGGCCGGCCTCGCGTCGGGGGTCCATGGAACGCGGTCGCCGTGCCTTCCAGGCGTTGAACTGGGGCGAGTCCGTCGCCAGCGGAATGTTCGGGCGATCGCGCTCCGGGTCGAACTCGGCTTCCTCGGACACCTCGATCATGGCCAGGACCCAGGCGCGCACCTCTTCCGGCGTACGCGCCTCGAGCGCCTCGACGGTCTCCTCGGCATTCCCGGCCCAGCGCCGCGCGTCGCCACTCTTCAGGAAGGCGATCTCATCCTCGGACAGCAGCGCGAGTTTCGGCAGGACCGAATCGGGCAGCTCGATGGCGGGTCGCTCACGATCGTCGTAGCGGTAGTCCTTCAGGGCGAAGGGATAGGGGTCGGTGCCGGTGACGTGCTCCGGATAATCCGGCGCGCCGGCCTCCGGATTGCTCTCCGGCGGCAGCACGGAGGCGGCGCCGGCCACGATCGGAGGGCCGGCCAGTCCCGTCGCGAGGGCGAGCAGCAGAGCGGCGCGACGGAGGGGTAGACGGAGCGTGCCGTGCATCCTGCTGTCTCCCTCAGTCCTGGCCGTGATCGAGTGCGAGCGGATGCACGTCCGTGGGGCCGAAGCCGGCCTTCCGGGCCGCCACGCCGACGAGACATGCGTTCAGGAGCGTGTTCGCGTTGACGGCGGAGAGCCGCGAGTAGTCGAGCATCGGCGACATGTCGGTGATCTCGAAGCCGACGATCTCCCTGGCGGCACAGAGGTGACGGATCGCCGCCGCGGCCTGCTGCACACGCAGGCCCTTCGAGGCGATGCGGCCGGAGGAGACCATCTCGGTCGGTTCGATGACGGAGACGTCGATGGAGACGAAGGTCTTCTCCGGCCCGGCCAGCGCCTCCGCGACGACGCGCTCGAGCACGGCGTCGAAGCCGCTGAGCTCGACCTCGGCCATGGTGTGGTAGCGCACGCCCTCGTCCCGGAGCCACTCGAGCGACGCCGGCGTCACCGCCTTGCCCCGCAGGCCGACCTGGATCAGGTCGTTGCCGTCGACGATCCCCTCGTCGAGAAGCCTGAACACGGCCTGGGTGTCCGAGATCGTGTGTGCGGCGGTGCGGTGCGCGTCGGGATGGGCGCTGAAGTGCACGAGGCCGAAGCTGCGCACGCCATGGACGCGGGCGACACCCTTCACGCCCGGATAGAGCATCGAGGTGTCACCGCCCACCATCATCGGCACGGCGCCGGTGCCCGCCGTCTCCGCGACCATGGCCGTGACGTGGGCGACGGAGAGTTCCGTCGACATGTTGTCGACGCGGAAGTCGCCGTAGTCGACGACGGAAAGTACCTCCATCGGGTCCACGAGCGTGTGCACGTCGGGCTCGTCGAGCGTGTTCATCACGCGCATGACGCGCGGACCGCCCTCCGCGTTGCGGCGGCCGCTGCCGTTGTCGTTCGGAATGCCGACGATGGCGACATCGACCCGGCCCGCGATCAGATCCTCCGGATAGATCGCCACCGGCGCGCCCGCGAAGGTGGGCACGCCGGACTCCGGGAACAGGTAGCGATGCGGGCTGAAGGGGCCCGGCTCCCGATCGACGCCGTCGAGGATCATGCGCGGCACGGTGCGGTTGCTCATGCCCTCGGTGTTCAGCGGGATGGCACCCATGTCGCGCGAGGGGTCGTAGCCCATCTGCTCCGCGACGGCCATGAGATCACCGACGAAGGCCGCGAGCGCATCGGCGTCGCGCGTCGCGATCTCGTGTTCGAGCTGGCGCGCCGGCAGATAGTCCAGGGCGGCGCCGCTGGTGACGAAGGCCCGGGCGCTGCGGTCGAGGCTCGCCAGGCGCCCGCGCAGTTCGCCGGGCAGCTCCCAGCCGTCAGCAGCGAGGCTGCCGGCCGCGACGCCCCTGCTTCCGAGGAGCGCGGAGGCGGTCAGCACGACGGCGAAGAGTCCGAGCAGGACATGGAGCGGATCCGGAGCGCTCCTGCGAGTCTTCACGTACGACGACCTCCAGCAATGCGCCGGGAACGCGCAGCGGCATCGGCAGCAAGCAAGATCGGGGCCGCAGTCTGCGACCCGGGTCGGTGGAGGCGCGTCAACGACTTGCCGGCCCTCTGCGCCCCGCACAGGCACGCGCTTCGCACCAGCATGGGTCGCGCGGAGTCCGCGCTCGCACCACCGCGACGCCTGCTCAGGGGCCAGGGTCCAGGGCGACGCGCTCTATCCGCACGGGCTCGAGGAGCTGCTGACCGTCGAAATCCTCGCCGTCCGCGGGGCGCGGCCGCGTGGGCAGGGCCTGGATCGCCCGCACGACGTCCATGCCGCTGACCACGCGTCCGAAGGCCGCGAAGCCCTGGCCGTCCGGATTGCGGCGTCCGCCGAAGTCGAGTTCGGGCTGATCCTCGATGCAGAAGAAGAACTCCGAGCTCGCGGTGCCGGGCGCCAGGCGCGCCATGGAGATCACCCCGTCGAGGTGGCGCAGCCCCGTGTCCTCCGTGGTCTCGTGGGCGACCCTCGGCACGGCATCACTCCGGTCACGCCCGCGACCGCCCTGGATCACCTGGATCCGTACCGGCGAGGTCGGCTGGTTCTCGGGGGTCACTGCGCGATAGAAGAACGCGCCGTCGTCGTAGGCGCCGGCCTCCACGAGTGCGAGGAAGTGGCCCGCGGTGATCGGCGCGGCCTCCGTGTCGACCTCGACGAAGATGTCGCCGAGCGCCGTGTCCAGGCGCACGCGCGGAAGCTCGGCGGCGGCACCCTGCGCGAGCAGCGCGAGGAGAAGCAGGATGGCGCTACGCTTCGCGGGGCCTGTGGACATGAAAGTCGCCTCGGACGGATCGGGGTGATGTAGCGGACCATAGGACGGTTTCCACTGCGACTGCCATAATCGTCGGCCGCATCGACGCACGGATCGGGGATCGCCATGAAGGATCTGAAGCTCGGCCTCCAGCTCGGCTACTGGAGCGCACGCCCTCCGGAGGGCTTCGTCGAGATGGTCCAGGAGGCGGAACGCCTCGGCTTCGACTCGGTCTGGACCGCCGAGGCCTACGGCTCCGACGCGACCACCCCCCTGGCCTACCTCGCGGCGCAGACGGAAAGGATCCGTCTGGGGACCGGCGTGTGCCAGCTCTCGGCGCGGACGCCGACTGCCATGGCCATGGCCGCCATGACCCTCGACCACCTGTCCCAGGGCCGCTTCATCCTCGGCCTCGGCGTGTCCGGGCCGCAGGTCGTGGAGGGCTGGTACGGCGGCCCCTTCGCGAAGCCACTCGCGCGCACCCGCGAATACGTCTCCATCATCCGCAAGGTGCTCGCTCGCGAGGAGCCGGTGACCAACGATGGCCCGCACTACCCGCTGCCGTACACGGGCGAGGGGTCCTGGGGACTCGGCAAGCCGCTCAAGTCCATCGTCCATCCGCTCCGCGAGCGGATTCCCATCTTCATGGGTGCCGAGGGTCCGAAGAACATCGCCCAGACCGTGGAGATCGGCGACGGCTGGCTGCCGCTCTACTACTCCCCCTATCGCAACGAGGTCTACGCCGATTCGCTGAAGGCGCGCGGCGCGGACTTCGAGATCTCCCAGGGGGTGGTCGTGAACATCACCGACGACGTCGAGCAGGGGCTGCTGCCCGTGAAGGGCATGCTCGCGCTCTACGTCGGCGGCATGGGCGCGAAGGACCGGAACTTCCACAAGGAGCTGATCGCTCGCTTCGGCTTCGAGGAGGCCGCGGAGAAGATCCAGGAACTCTATCTCGCCGGCCGCAAGGACGAGGCGCTCATGGCCGTACCCGACCAGCTCGCGGACGAGATCTCCCTCGTCGGTCCGCCCGACCGCATCCGCGACCGGCTCCAGGCCTGGCGCGAGACGCCGATCACCTCGCTGCTCGTCTCGCCGCGCACGCGCAGCGAACTCGCCACGGTAGCGGAGCTGGTGCTCGGCAGCTGACTGCAGACACCCGGCGTCCTCATCCCGTCGGGATGAGAACGCCGGGATTCATGAGATCGTCCGGGTCGAGTACGCGCTTGATGCTGCGCAGCATGCGCACGCCACCGGGGCCGAGCTCGTTCGGCAACCAGTCCCGGCGGGCCCGACCGATACCCTGGTGATGGGCGATGCATGCGCCGACGTCGCGCGTCGCCCGCATGACCAGCGCCCAGCAACGATCGTGGACCTCCAGCATCTCCGAGCTTCGCTCGGGCGACGCCAGGAAGCTCACGGACAGGCTCGCGCCGGAAGGATAGGCGTGGGCGATCTCGGCGCTCGCGGACAGGAAGGAGGGCTCGGTCTGCAGGGCCGCCCCGACGGCCTCGTGGAGTCGGACGAGGCGACTCCAGCCGGCCGCGAGTTCGATCGTGTCCGCCACCAGGCCTTCCTCGTGGAGCTGGCGTCGGCCCCGCCACGGTTCCTCCAGCTCGAACCATGCGTCGACGAATTCGGCGGGCAACGGCTGGCCGCCGTGCGCCAGAGCCAGCCTGTGCACCGCCGCGGCCTCGACCTCCGCCCGCGGCGCTGGTCCCTCGTGAAGCAGGAGCAGGGCGCAGCGCCCCGAGGGGCAGGTGTCCCGGAAGCGACGACGGCTCTCCCGCGCGTCCAGCAGGCGCACGAGGTGGGGCCGCCAGCCCGGCTCCATGACGGCGCGCAGCGCATCGACGCCGGCGGCGAAGTGCTCGAAGTGATAGGCACGCCGCAGCGACTGCTCCGGCGGGGATCGGAGGGACACACTCACCTCCGTGACGATGCCGAGCGTCCCCTCGCTGCCGATGAGCAGTTGCCGGAGATCGGGGCCCGTCGAGGCACGCGGAGTCGGTCGCGATCGGAACACGGTCCCGTCGGGAAGCACCGCTTCGAGACCGACGACGAGGTCCTCGATGTTGCCGTAGCCGGTCGAGAGCACGCCGGAAGAGCGCGTCGCGACCCAGCCGCCGACGCTCGATCGGCCCATGGCGAGGGGCCGGTGCGGGAGCGAGAAACCCCGTTCCGCAACCGCTGCCTCGGCATCCGACCCCAGGGTCCCCGCACCGAAGCTCGCGACGCGGTCCAGGGGATCACAGGCCCGCATGCCGACGAGTCGATCCGTCGCCAGCACGATGCTGCGCGCGTCGGCGAGCACGCCGCCGCTGAGGCCCGAGCCGGCACCCCGAGGGACCATGCGGACGCCCGCGTCGCGGCAGATGCGCACGGCCCTGGCCATGCGGGCCGTGTCGGCCGGGAACACGATCGCCATGGGCAAGGGTCCGCTGTCGCCGACGAATCCGCTCAGCTCGCTGCGGGCCCACGCGTCGCGCCCGTAGCGCATGCGGGCGAACTCGTCGACGCGCACGCCGTCACCGAGCGCTTCCGCGAGCACGTTCAGGATCTGCTCCACAGCCGGCTCTCCGGTCCGCCGCGTCGGCTCGCGGGGGATTATCGGCCATCACCCGCGGAAGGCGAACTCGTCCGCGAGGCGCGCACGCGTGGCCTCGATCTGCGAGCTGCGCTCGAGATCGGTCCAGCCGAGCAGCGTCGCCATGCGCGCCGCGACCGGGAGCAGCACGGCCTCACGCTCCGCCGGGCTGTACCAGGCCGCGCGGGTGCGTCGGTAGATCACGTCCTCGAGGTCGTGCGCCGCCTCCCGGGTGACCGCCCAGTCGATCTCTCCGCGGACCAGCTCTCCGCCCGGCACCAGCGGCTCCGCGCCGGACTCGAGCACCGCGCGGGCCTCCGTGCCGTAGAGACGCGCGAGACGCTCGGCGCAGCCGGGCGCGAGATTGTCCGTACCCGGAAGTGAACGCGCGAGCGTCTCCGGCGAGCCCTCGAAGTCGCCGCCGGGCAGCGTCGTCGGCCCGGGGGGCGGCGGCAGCGTGACGCCGCTCGAACGCTCGACCGCCGCGAGGACGTCTTCCGCCATGTGGCGGAACCCGGTGAGCTTGCCGCCGGCGATGGTCAGCATGCCCCCGGATCCGGTCCAGATCTCGTCGCGGCGCGAGAGTTCGCGAGCGGCCTTCCCGGGCCGGGCGATGAGCGGCCGCAGGCCCGCCCAGGTCGCGATCACGTCGTCGCGGCCCGGCGCGGGGACGTCGAAGCAGCGCGCGACGGGCTCCAGCAGATAGTCCACGTCGGCCGCCTCGACCTCCGGCCAGAGCCGCCGATCGCCGTCCCAGGACGTGTCCGTCGTCCCCACGTAGACGGTCGATCCCCGCGGGATCGCGAACACCGCGCGCCCGTCGGGCATGGGCAGGTAGAGCAGGTTCTCGATGGGCAGGCGCGCACGCGGCAGGACGATGTGCACGCCCTTCGAGAGATGCAGACGCGGACCGTCGCCGGGTTCGTCCTCGAGCGCCGCCACGCGCTCGGCCCAGGGCCCGGCAGCGTTGACCACGCTCCGGGCCCGCACTTCGACGACTTCTCCGGTCAGGCCGCAGCGGGCACGCGCTCCGATCACCCGGTCACGTTCGCGCAACATGCCGTCCACGCGCAGGCGGGAGGCCACGCACGCGCCGGCGCCGGCGGCCGCGCGGAGCGTGGCGATCACGAGCCGGGCGTCGTCGGTCAGGTACTCGCGGTAGACGCAGGCGCGGCGAAAGCGCGTGCGGTCGAGGAGCGGCTCCGACTCCGCGAGCATCGCCGCGTCCCAGCTCGCGCGGCGATCCTCGCGGCCCACGGCACCGAGCGTCTCGTAGAGCGAAACGCCGATGCTGTACTTCAGGAACTCCAGCCGCGAGCGTGCCGGGAGGACCATCCAGCGTGGCTCGGCCAGGTGCGGCGCCATGGCATGCACGGCCTTGCGCTCGAGCGCGGCCTCGCGCACCAGCGCGAAATCGCCCATGGCGAGATAGCGCAGGCCGCCGTGGATGAGCTTGGTGGACCGGTTCGACGTGCCGGCCGCGAAATCCTCCGCTTCCAGCAGCGCCACCGACATCCCCCGGAGTGCGGCGTCCCGGGCGATCCCTGCGCCGGTGATGCCGCCGCCGACGACGACGAGATCGAAGCGCTCCCGGGCGAGCTCGCGCAGCAGCGCCGGCCGCTGCCTGGCGTCGAGGGCGCTCACAGCTCGCCGCGGAGCGCGAACAGGAAGGCGACGTCCGGCGCGCTGCCGGGCGGCAGGTCCTCCGCGAAGCCGCCCTCGAAGCGGAATCGGTCCGACAGTCGCAGGGAGGCCCCGAGCAGGGCCTGGACGCTCCAGCCACCGACCTGGCGCAGGCGCGTATCGGCCGTGCGCGAGTGCCCGTCGAGCTGGCCCTTGAGGGTCCAGCGCTCGGAAAGGCGCCAGGCGAGGCTCAGATTGCCGAAGGCGGCGAAGGACTCACCGTCACGACCGTAGACCTCGTCCCGGTCGAGCTGCACCAGCACACCGGCGGCGCCGTGCACGGTCCAGGCGGAGCTACGGAGCAGCCGACGGTCCGTGACGTGGAGCGCGACCGAGAGATCGACCCCGTCGTTGCCGGTCAGGTCCCGCACGCGCCCGGTGGGCAGTTCGACCCCGAGGCGCAGGGCCGTCGTACGCTCCGGCGCGGTCGTCAGCGCCCGTGCGACGTGCACCCGCACATCGCCGACCCCGGACGCCGAGGAGATCAGCGAACGTCGCAGGAGCGCGCCGTCGCGCCAGGCCACGAACACCTCGTTGTTCGGACGACTCGGGCGCCCTCCGTCCGGCAGCCCGAGGAGATCGTGGTAGTCGTCGATGATGCTGTCGAGGAAGCCGCCGTCGTGGTGCAGAAGAGGCAGCTCGAGGCCGGCGGACCACCGCTCGGTGAAGCCGTGGTCGAGGGACAGCAGGAAGGTCGTGGTCTCGACGTCGATGACGGCCGCGGCGTCGGCCTCGGCGTCCTGCGAGAACTGACTGGCGACCTCCGTGGCCAGCGCGAGCGACGTCGTGCCCTGCGCCGGCAGCCGGGCGCTGCGCGCCCGAGGCAGCCCCGCCGGCGCCGTGAAGGCGGCACTGTTGCGCCACAGGAAGGGCGCGTCCGCCGGCGCGGCCGCAGTGAGCGGGCCGGCCATCAGCAGCAGCGTCGCCAGGACGGGGCGCAGCGCCGGCGAGCGACGCGCGCGGCGCCGGGGAAGAAGGCGCGACACGAGGGATTCAGTTCACGGCGCGATCGCGGCTGTCCCAGAACGGACGCCGCAGATCGGTCTTGAGGATCTTGCCCGGCCCGCTCTTCGGGAGTTCGCCGTCACGGATCTCGACGCTGCGCGGGCACTTGTAGCCGGCGATGCGGCGGCGGCAGTGCTCGATCACCGCGTCGGCCGTGAGCGCGGCACCCGGCTTCGGCACCACCACCGCATGCACGGCCTCGCCCCATTGCTCGTCGGGGATGCCGATGACCGCGCATTCGGCCACGGCCGGATGCAGATGGATCGCGTCCTCGACCTCGGCCGAGTACACGTTCTCGCCACCGGAGACGATCATGTCCTTGATGCGGTCGACCACGAAGAGGAAGCCCTCGTCGTCGAGATAACCGGCGTCGCCCGTGTGCATCCAGCCGCCGCGGAGCGTCTCGGCGGACAGCTCGGGCAGGTTCCAGTAGCCCTTCATGACCATGGGACCACGGACGCACACCTCACCGATCTCGCCGGGCGGCAGAGGCCGGTCCTCCGGGTCGGCGATCATGACGTCGGCGTTGTAGACCGGCCGCCCCGCGGATGCCGTGCGCCCCGCCGCGGGCCCCTCGAAGACGTGATGCTCCGGCCCCAGCACCGTCGCCACGGGCGAGAGTTCCGTCATGCCGTAGGACTGCAGCAGGCGGATCCCGGGCATGCGCGCGAGCGCCTCCCGGAGTACCGCCTCGGGCATGGGTGAGGCCCCGTAGGAGAGGAGCTTCAGGCTCGAGAGATCGCGCGCCTCGAGCTGTGGGTGGCGCACCAGGCGCGTGAGCATCGTCGGCACGATGATCGTGATCGTGATCCGCTCGCGCTCGACCACGTCGAGGAAGAGATCGACGTCGAAGCGCGGGATCACGACGTGCGTGCCGCCGGCCAGAGTCACGGAGAACAGACGCGCGCCGCCCGCGACGTGGAACATGGGCGAAGTGTGCAGATGCACCGTGTCCGAGCGGATGTCCATGTTGAGCATGGCGGTCATGGAGTTGGTGACCAGGTTCGCATGCGTGAGCATCACACCCTTGGAACGGCCGGTGGTGCCGCCGGTGTAGAACAGGCAGGCGACGTCCTCGTAGCCGCGGTTCGCGTCGGCCACCGTCTCGCCGCGCGCGAGCGCTTCCCAGTGCGTCGTGCCTTCCGCCACCTCCTCGGCGTCGGCCGCGAACACGAGATGCTCGACGGCTGCGCCCTCGGCGATCTGGGCGCGGCCCGCCTCCAGATGCGCCGGATCGACGACGAGTACACGCGCGCCGGAATCGTCGAGGGCGTGCCGCACTTCCGGCGCCGCCCAGCGCGTGTTGACCGGCACGGCGATGCCGCCGGCCCAGAAGGTCGCGAAGAAGAACTCGACGTAGCGGTGCGAGTTGTGCGCGAGCATCGCGACCCGGTCGCCGTCACCGATCCCGAGCGCACGCAGGCCCCCGGCGATGCGCGCGACGCGTTCCTCGAAGGCGCGCCAGCTGTAGCGCACGTCACCATCGACGAGGGCCGTGCGTTCGCCGTGGAGGCGGGCGGAACGGCGGAGGGTCTGGGCGAGCTGCATGATCGCTCCCGGGGGGATCACTGAGAGGGGGACGGCGCCGGATTCTGGTGAGGGAGACTCCGGAGAGCAAGGGAACCCCGTTCGAACACCCGCTCAGGGCAGACCGCCGGAGGGCGGGACCGGGGCGTCCATGCGCAGCAGCTCGAAGTTCGACGCGAAGCGGTCCTGCCAGGCCGCGAACGGCATCGCTCGGAAGGACCCGTCGGCCTCGCGCGTAACCCAGGCGCCGCAGGCATCCGCGAGGCGGCGCAGCTCCGCGAGGCGGCGCGCATCGAGCTCGCTGCGGCCGAAGGTCATGGGCCCCTGCGCGAGCGCGTACCAGAGGACGTACTCGAGATGATCGGCCCAGTCGCACGCGTAGGCGTCCCGGCAGAGCGCGGACATGAAGGCCTGCAGCGCGGCTATGCCGGGCGCCCGGGGCAGCTCGAGACCGGCGCCGGTCACGGCCGACCGCGGTCCGGCGCCACGCTGTGACCGCCGTCCACGGTGACCACCGTGCCGCTGACGTAGCCGGCCCGCGGCGAGGCCAGGAAGGCGACGACGTCGGCGATCTCCGCGGGCTCCGCCGGCCGGTCGAAGGGCAGCGCGGGCAGCGCCTGACGCCAGTTCTCCGGGTCCAGGCCCGCGGCCTCGGCGCGCCGCCGCGCCTGCTGCTCCATGCGGTCCGTACGCGTGATCCCCGGGTTCACCCCGACGACGCGTATGCCGTCGGCGGGCCCCGCCGCGCCGAGGGCGCGGGTGAAGGCCATGAGTCCGGCATTGGCCGTGACGCCGGCGACGTAGCCGGGATCGTGCCGTTCACCGCCGGTGCCGATGACGTTCACGATCACGCCGCCGCCCGCGGCGCGCATGCGCGCATAGCAGGCACGGCAGAGGTTCACGTAGCCGAACACCTTCAGCTCCCAGGCGGCACGCCAGCGCGCCTCGTCCACGGCATCGAGGGTGCCGGCGGGAATGGCGCCGGCGTTGTTCACCAGCAGATCCGGCGCGTCGACCGCCGCCGCGAGGGTCTCCGCCGCGCCGGACGCGGCGAGGTCGACCGGGTGCACGCCCACGCGCACGCCGTGCGCTGCGCGGAGCGTGTCACGGAGCGCCTCCAGCCCCGCCGCACTGCGCGCTGCGAGTTCGAGATGCACGCCCTCGGCCGCGAGCGCCTCGGCGACGGCGCGGCCGATGCCCCGGCTCGCACCCGTGACCAGCGCGCGCCTGCCCGCGAGGCCGAGATCCATCAGGCGCTGCTGCGAACCTGACCGCCGTCGGCGATCCAGGTCGCGCCGGTGACGAAACTCGCCCGCGGCGACGCGAGGAAGGCCACCACGTCGGCGATCTCCTCTACCGTACCGAAGCGTTTCAGTGCCACCTCGCGACGGATCCAGCGCTCGATGCGTTCCGGCGCTGCGGCGCGGCTGCGTTCCCAGCTACCGCCTTCGAAGAGGATGTTTCCCGGCGCCACGGCATTGACGCGCATGCCCGGTCCCACGACGCGGGCCATGGAACCGACGAAGTGATTGAGGCCGGACTTGGCGATGCCGTAGGCGAAGGGCGCACCCATGACGTCCACGCCGGCGATGGAGGAGACGACGACGATGTTCGGCGCGAAGGCGCCGGGCTCGACCGCCTGCTCACGCTGCATGCGGCGCACACCCTCGCGGACCAGACGCACCGTGCCGGTGAGATTGTGCTCGAGCGCCTGCTCGAGCTCCGCATCGCCGACGTCCCAACCCGGAACGAGATAGCCGCCGCCGACGTTCGCGACCAGCACGTCGGCCGCACCGAAGCGCTTCTCGAGCGCGGCGAAGGCGGTGACGATCCCGTCCGTGGCCGTCATGTCCCCGCTCCAGGCAGCGACGCATCCGGGATGCGCGGCAGCGAGCACCGTCTCGGTCGCAGCGAGAGCGACCTCGTCGCGGCCGGTGAGCAGCACGCATGCGCCTTCGGCGAGGAACGTCTCGGCGATACCACGGCCGATGCCACGGCTCGCACCGGCGACGAGCACGTTTCGCCCGTCAAGTCCGAGTTCCATCTGCCGACTCCCACTGGACAAGACCTCCGAGCCGACTATCGTCGCAGGAAAGGGTCGTGCCACGCACGCGGAGAGGCTTCTGGAAACGCGCGATCGGCAGGAGTTCCTGGCGCTGCTCGGCCGCGAAGTGCACGCGGTCGAGGAAGAGCGGAGCGCCATGGCCGGGCTCACCCGGGTGACGGCGCTGTGCTTCGCGGACGGCGCCCGCTTCCCCGTGCCCCCCGGAAACCGGCTCCGCACGGCCGGCGACCTCGCCGAGGTCCGCGCCCTGCTCGCCGGCTGGCCGCGGGCCTCGGCGAACCGCCTCAAGCAGCACCTGGGTTCCACCGCGCCGAGCCCCGCCCTCGCCACCATCGAAGCCATCCTCGAGGCCTGGGCCCGGGACCCCGGGCTCGAGTGCGCCGATCCGGCACGCTGGCCGGCGCCCCCAGGGGGGCGCTCGTGAACCTCCCGGAACGCCTGCTGAGGCTGCTCATGCCGTTCCTGTACGAGCCGGGCGTGCGCGCGCGGGAGATGCGGGAGCGCAGCGTCCTGGTCATCGTCGCTCTCATCGGCGGCCCCCTGCTCTGCCTCTATGCCTGGCAGAACTTCCAGAAGGCGCAGCTCTGGTTCGGCGCCGTGACCCTCGCGGCGGGTCTCGCCCTCGTCTACAGCTTCTTTCGCGCCCGCATCTGCCACGAACGCGCCGGGCCGCGCGTCGCCTACCTATGCGTGATTCTCGTGCTGTGCGTCGCCATGTACACGCCGAACGACCGCCTGACGCTGAACTGGGCGACGACGCTGCCCATCCTCCTCGTGTTCCTCTTCGGACTGCGCGAGGGCATCGGCTGGATCCTGCTGCTCTACCTGACCTTGGGCGGCCTGCTCCTGCACGGCCTGCTCACGGGCCAGGTGCCTGCCGCCCCGGCCTGGCCCAACTGGAACCAGTTCCTCGACTTCAGCGTCGCCTACGTCCTCGTCGCCGGATGCACGATCGGCTACGAGTCCCTGCGCCGCGCGGCCGAGCGCACCGCCCGCGAGGGCCGCCGCCAGGCCGAGGTCGCACTCGAGGCGCGGCGGCGCAGCGAGCAACGGCTGCGCGACTTCAGCGAGACCGCCTCGGACTGGCTCTTCGAACTGGATCGCGAGCTGCGCATCATCCACCTCTCCGGGCGCTTCGAGGAGATCACCGGCGTGCCGACGGCCGACTTCATCGGCCGCCCCTTCGCCAACGCCCTGCCCGACTGGGAGATCGTCGCCGGCGAGCAGGACCTCTCCGCACACCTGCTCGCCCGCGAACCGTTCCGCGATGCCCGGCTGGAACTGCGCACGCCCGACGGGCGCCCCTGCCACCTCAGCATGCGCGGCCACCCGTTGTTCGAGGAGGATGGTGCCTTCGCCGGCTACCGGGCGACGGGCACGGACGTCACGGCCACCGAGGAGGCCCGGCGCGAGCTGCGCGAGACGAGCCGCGCGCTCCAGCAGGCCAGCAAGATGGAGGCCGTGGGCCAGCTCACGAGCGGCGTCGCCCACGACTTCAACAATCTGCTCACGGTCATCATCGGCAACCTGGAGCTCGTCGAGACCGAGTTCCAGCAGGCAGGCCTCGACGGCGAGGAACTCGAACAGGCCCGAGCCGCTGCGGAGCGGGCCGCAGACCTGACGGGCAAGCTCCTCGCCTTCTCCCGGCGCCAGTCCCTCAAGCCAGAAGCGGTGCAGACGCACGGACTGCTGGCCGACACGACCAAGCTCCTGAAGCGCACGCTACCCGCGTCCATCGACGTGTCGACACACGTCGACGCCGATTGCTGGCTGGCCCGGGTGGACCGGAGCCAGCTCGAGAGCGCGCTGCTGAACCTCGCCCTGAACGCGCGTGACGCCATGAACGGGACCGGCAGGCTCGAGATCCATGCCCGCAACGCACCGCTGGACGCCGAGTCGGCCGCGCAATGGTCCGTGGAGGCCGGCGACTACGTACGCGTCGGCGTGCGCGACACGGGCTGCGGGATCGAAGCGGCGATGCTGGAGCACATCTTCGAACCCTTCTTCTCGACCAAGCCCACCGGCCAGGGCACGGGACTCGGGCTCTCCATGGTCTATGGCTTCGTTCGCCAGTCCGGTGGGGGCATCCGTGTGCAGAGCGAGCCCGGACGGGGCACGTCCGTGGAGTTCGTGCTGCCGCGGGCGACCCTGGCAGGCGTGCGCGACCAGAGCAGGCGAGTCGCACCGTCGCGCCACGGCGACGACCGGCCCGTTCTGGTGATCGAGGACGAAGCGGCGGTCCGCAACCTCGTCGTGTCCATGCTGCGACGCCTCGGCTACGCGCCGACCGCCGCCGCCAGCGGCGAGGAGGGCGTGGAGCTGTTCCGTTCCCTGCGACCGGAACTCGTCCTCTCCGACGTGGTGCTCGCCGGCGCCATGACCGGCGTCGACGCCCTGAACGCGATCCGGACCATGGACCCCGAGATACCGGCCCTGTTCATGTCGGGCTACTCGGAGGCCGTGTTCCGGGGTCAGACCAGTCTGCCGGCGGACGTGGGCCTGCTCCCGAAGCCCTTCGGCCTCGCAGAGCTGGAGGAACGCCTCGCGGCGCTCCCGCTGCGCAGGCCCGCGACGACGCCCGGCGGCGCGCCGCCCGACCTTGCCGCCGTCACGCAGCAGGACGCATAGTGACGGCCGCACGCATCGGCCCCCCTTGCTGCAGATGATCCCCCAGAACGATCAGGCCGACACGGACCGGCCCGCTCTGCTGACCAGACTGCTGCCATCGCTGCCGAAGGCGCTCGCGGGAGACGCGGCCGCACGCCGCGACGTCGCGCTCGCGATCGCGAGCTTCGTCACCGCTCCGATGCTCCTGTACCTGGCCTGGGCGAGCCTGGCCTTCGGCATGCCGCTCGTCTCCGGCCTCGCGCTGCTGTCGAGCGTGATCGTCGCCGTCCTCTTCTTCGTGGTGCGCCGGCACTCCGCCGTCGGCATCGCGCGTGCGGCCCTGCTCTCGGTTCTCGCGCTGCAACTGACGGCGGCGGCGACCGCCGGCGGCCAGTTCTCCCTCGTCTGGGTGATGCTCATCCCCCTGGTCACCATCTTCTTCTTCGGACGCCGCGAGGGCGTCGCCTGGTCACTGGCCGTCCTCGCCGCCTTCACGCTCCTCCTGACCCGTCCGCGACTCTTCCTCGCCGATCCGACCGTATCCGGCTGGCCGCTGCCCGGCGCCATCGAGGACTTCGTCCTCGCCTACGTGCTCACGCTGCTGCTCGCGACCGCCTGGGAGACGCTCCGCATCGGCTCCATGGAGCACGCCAGGGACGCCCTCCTCGAGCGCGCGCGCAGCGAGGAGCGCCAGCGGGACTTCACGGAGATCGGTACGGATCTGCTGTTCGAACTCGACGCGGAGCTTCGCGTCACCTTCCTGACCGGCGGCTGGCGTGCACTCACCGGCATTCCCGAGGAAGCGGTGCTCGGACTCACCTTCATGGAGAACGCCGAAGGCTACACACGCAGCGGCTGGGCGCCGGTCGCCGAGAAGCTGGCCGAACGCCAACCGGTGCGCGACGAGATCGTCAACTTCCACATGGACGACGGGCGCGAACTGTTCGTCCTCGTCCGCGCCGATCCCAGCTTCGGCGCGGACGGCACCTTCCTCGGCTACCGCGGTGTCGGCGTCGACGAGACCCGGCGCCTGCTCGCGGAGCGCCAACTGCGCGAGAAGGACCGTGCGCTGCAGCACGCCACGCGCATGGATGCCGTGGGTCAGCTCACGAGCGGAGTCGCGCACGACTTCAACAATCTGCTCACGGTGATCCTCGGCAATCTCGAGCTCCTGCGTCTGCGCCTGGAGGAGTCGGAGATCGACCAGGAGGAACTCGATCAGGTCGCCGGCGCCGCCCGGCGAGCGGCCGACCTGACCAGCAAGCTGCTCGCCTTCTCCAGCCGACAGGCGTTGCGGCCGCAGCGGCTCGACATCATGGCGCTGCTCGCCGAGGCCCGGGCGCTGTTCGCGCGCACGCTGCCTGAGAACATCCAGGTGCACCTGGAAGGCGCGGAGGCCGTCGCCCCGTGCCGTGTGGATCGCACCCAGCTCGAGAGCGCGCTGCTGAACCTCGCCCTCAATGCCCGCGACGCCATGCCCGAGGGCGGTACGCTGGTGCTCTCGGCGACGAACCTGCACCTCACGGGCGACGAGGCCGCCGCCGCGGAACTCGACGCAGGCGACTACGTCGCCATCCGCGTGAAGGACAGCGGCACGGGCATGGATGCCGAACTGCTCGACCACGTCTTCGAGCCGTTCTTCACCACCAAGCCCTCAGGCCGGGGCACGGGCCTCGGTCTGTCCATGGTCTACGGCTTCCTGCGCCAGAGCGGCGGTACGGTTCGGCTCGAGAGCACGGCCGGCGAGGGTACGACCGTGGAGCTCCTGCTCCCCGCTGCCGCGGACGCGGCCGCGGCGGACGCACCACGGCCGGAGGACACGGGAGACCACGACGGCCAGGGTCGCCGAGCCCTCGTGGTGGAGGACGAACCGGGCGTCCGCGGCCTCGTCGCGAACATGCTCGGCCACCTCGGCTACTCGGTGGAGACCGCCGCGGGCGGCGAGGAGGCCGTCGCCGCCTTCGCCGCGCGCCCCTTCGATCTCGTCATCAGCGACGTGGTGCTCGGCGGGACGATGGACGGCCTCGCAGTGCTGGCAGCGATCCGGGAGCAGGCCCCGTCGATTCCGGCCATCGTGATGTCCGGCTACTCGGACGCGCTGTTCCGCGCGAACGGCGAACGTCCGCAGGGTGTCCCGCTGCTTGCCAAGCCCTTCGGGCTCGCCACGCTGCGCAGCACGCTCGCCTCACTGTCGCGCGCGCCCTGAGGCCCGCTCAGGTCGTCGCCGGCCGGAGTTCCCAGAGCCGGGTCAGGAGCGCCACCAGCAGCCCGCAGGCCATCATCACGAGCGCGGGGAACAGCAGCGCCAGCTGCGCGCCGAAGTGCTCGACCAGCAGTCCGCTGAACAGCGCACCGAGCGGGCCAGCGCCCATGAGCGTCAGCGAGAAGAAGGCCATCACGCGACCTCGCGCGTCGGCGGGCGCCGCCTCCTGCATGATCGTGCGCGCCATGGCCATCACCATCCCGCCGGTGACCCCCCAGCAGAAGTTGAAGACGAGCAGTACCGGGAAGCTCCCGGCCAGGGCGATCCCCGTGAGACCCACACCGCCGAGGACGACGCCGACGATCAGCGCACGACCGCGACGCTCGACGTCGCCCATGCGCAGGAGCCAGACCGTGGTGACGACCACCCCGAGCATGTGCACGGTGTTCAACTGGGCGAGCTCGGTGGGCGCAGCGCCGTGCACCTCGCGCAGCAGCAACGGCAGCCCGACCTGAAAGGCCCCCATGTAGAACAGCCCCACGAGCACGTTGAGAACCGCGACGCTGCGCATGGCCGGAGACGCCAGCACCGTCGCGAGGCCCTCGCCGATGGCCTTGCCCATCCCGATCCGCTGCTGCGCGACCGGGGCCACGCGATGGCGCAGGCGCCGCTCGAGCAGAACGAAGGCGCCCGCGCCGACCGCCAGCACGAGCAGCTGCACGCCGAGGACGGTGACCGGGCCGAGCACCTCCGCGGCGCCGGCGAGCTGGAAGCCCACGATCTGCACGGCGAACTGCACGAGGGAGGCGAGCACGACGGCACGCTGGATCCGCGTCCCTGCGATCTGCGAGAGCAGACCGTCGCGGGCGGGCGTCACGAAGGCCCCGACCGCACCCATGAGCAGCGCATAGACCACGAGCAGCCCATAGGCGAGCACGTCGCCGGCAAGCAGGAAGGCGAGGCCCGCGACGGGCAGCAGGGCCAGCCCCTGCGCGATGCGCGCGAGGCGGGCGCCGCCGAGGCGATCGGACGCAGCGCCGCCGACGAGCAGCAGGAACAGCATGGGCATCAGCATCATGGACTGTGCGAAGCCCACCTTCTCGGGCGACTCGTGCAGGCGCACGGTCACGAGCCACGCGAATAGCACCATCTGGATGCCGTTCGACGTGAACCAGCTGCCGGTCCCGACGAGATAGAGCAGGAGATCGGTGCGCCTGTCGCGCTCGAGCGCATGCAGGTCCTTGTTCAGGACGCCTCCGCGGTGGCCCGGGCCCACTTGTAGTCGGCCTTGCCGTTCGGTGCGCGCTGCACGACGGGAACGCGCACGAACTGCCTGGGCAGCTTGTAACCGGCGAGGTGCTCGCGCATGAAGTCACGCAGATCGTCGTCGGAGGGCGCCTCGCGATCACCGGCGACAGACAGGACCGCGACGACACGATTGCCGAAGCGCTCGTCGGGCAGACCCACGACGAGACAGTCGTCCACGGCGGGATGGCGCTTCGCCGCCTCCTCGACCTCCTCCGTGAAGACCTTTTCGCCACCGGTGTTGATGCACTGGGAGCCGCGTCCGAGGAGCGTGATGGTGCCGTCGGCCTCGACCTGGGCGAAGTCGCCGGGAAAGGAATAGCGCACGCCGGCGATGGTGCGGAAGGTGCGCGCCGACTTCTCCGGGTCCTTGTAGTAGCCGAGCGGGACGAGGCCGGGGGTCGCGACATTGCCGATCTCGCCGGAACCGGGGGCCACCTCGCGATCGTCGTCGGTGAACACCTTCACGCCTTCGCCGAGCGCGAACTTCGCCGTCTGCGCCGGCGCCTCGCGATTCGAGATGCTCGCACCCATGGAGCCCTCGGAGGAGCCCATGGCGTCGTAGAGGATCATGTCCTTGTGCGCGAGCAGACCCTGCTTCACCTCCGCAGACCACATGACGCCGGAGGACAGGATCATGTTCACGGAGGAGAGGTCGTGCGGAGAGCCCGCGTCACGGGCCGCGTCGAGCGCCGCGAGCATGGGTCGGGCGAAGGCGTCGCCGACGATCACCAGGTCCGTGACGCGCTGCTCCGCGACGTCACGGAACAGCCGATCCGCATCGAAGTGCGGCGAGCGGCGCGTGAAGACGGTGCCGCCGAGCATGAGCGGGATCATGGTTCCGATCCACATGCCCGTGCCGTGCATCTGCGGGCAGGCCGGGAGCGCGACGGGCGAGGCACCCAGCTCGTGAAGCTGCCGCACGAGCTGCGGCAGCTGCTCCACGGTCTCCGGCAGGGGCAGGCCACGGATCGCGAAGCCCGCGCACATGGAGGCGGCGAAGGTACCGTTCTCGTACATCACGCCCTTCGGCATGCCCGTGGTGCCGCCCGTGTAGAGCATGTAGACGTCGTCGGCGGGCCGCGGTGCGCGTGCCCGCGGCGCGTGGTCCGCGATCAGCGACTCGTAGGCGACGGCGCCTTCCGGACGCGCCTCCGCCGAGCCGTCGTCGACCAGCACGAAGAGCTTCACGCGCGGCAGCTGCGCGCGGATCTCCTCGATGCGTGGCGCGAAGGCGGCGTGGAAGAGCACGGCCTCCGCGTCCGCGTTGTCGAGCAGATAGACGAGCTCCTCGGCCTTGTAGCGATAGTTGACGTTGATGGGGCAGGCGCCGAGCTTGAACGCGGCGAAATGCGCCTCCGTGTACTCGTTGCAGTTGTGCAGATAGAGCCCGACCTTGGCCCCGGCACCGATGCCGGCGGCCTCGAGCCCCGCCGCCAGGCGCGCGGCCCGCGCATCGAAGCTCCGCCAGTCGCGGGCCTCTCCCTCGCAGCTGAGCGCAATCGCGTCGGGGACCGCGTCGGCGATCAGCTCCCAGGCGTTGGCGAAATGGAAATCCATGACCTTCCCTCCAGCTCTGCTCGGCCCATGATCGTCAGCCGCGTGCGGACACGAACCAGCACGCAGCACCCAGCTTCAGACCGTCTTCGTCGAGGTGCGCCGCCAGCGCCTCGCGCGCCGCAGCGAGGGCGCGCGCCTGCCGTTCGCCCTCGAGGTCCGCGAGGGCCCGCGCGAGGGGACCGACCTGGCCCTGGAACTCCATGGCCTCGTCGAGATCGTCGGCGAGCTTCAGCGTCGTCCGGAAATCCTCGAGCGCGACGTCATCGAAGCCTGCGTCGGTCAGGATGCCCGCGACGTGATCCGCATCGGCGAAGGCGAAGGGCCCGGGGGCGTGCGGGTCCGGCGGCGTCGCCGGCGCCGGCAGATAGGGCTGCACGGCGGCGCCCGCGACGGCCATCCAGGGATTGGCCCGCGCCGCCTGCCAGCAGACGAAGGCGAGGCGCGCGCCGGGCGCGAGCGCCTTCCGCAGATTGGTGAAGGCAGCGCGCGGATCGGCGAAGAACATCACGCCGAAGCGCGAGATCACGGCGTCGAAGCCGGCCTCGGGCAGCGGAT
>JAZBPO010000296.1:0-6681 GCA_036351675.1 Pseudomonadales bacterium | reverse complement strand
TCGAGGTAGCTGCAGTCGTGTGGAGGCGTCGCGAAGAACTTGAGCTGCGCGAGGTCGGTCAATGCACGCTCGGGCCCGGAACCGTGACGCAGGGCAGCATAGCATCGCTTCAGGCGGGTGCCGGCTCGCGTCCACGCCAGCACCAGCGCATCTCCCAGGGCGCTGGAACCGGCGCAAGCCGGACCAGCTCGCCGATCTCCGTGAGGAACGCGCGGCGCGGCATCTCGTGCACGCCGAGACGGTCGAGATGGGGATTCGGCATCTGGCAGTCGACGAGGGGAAAACCCCAGGCACCCAGCTGTCCGAGCAGATGCACGAAGGCGAGTTTCGACGCATCGGTCACCCGCGTGAACATGGACTCGCCGAAGAAGGCCCGGCCTAGGGCGACACCGTAGAGCCCCCCGGCGAGTCGGCCGTCGATCCAGACTTCCACCGAGTGCGCGCTGCCGCGCGCGTGGAGCGCCAGATAGGCGTCCAGCATGTCCTCCGTGATCCAGGTGCCGCCACCGGGTTGGCGCGGTGCCGCGCAGGCGCGGATCACGGCCTCGAAGGCCCGATCCATCGTCACCTCGTAGTCCGCGCGGGCGAGGCGCCGACGCAGCGTGCGGCCGACGTGCACTTCGCCGGGCCGGATCACGGCACGCGGTTCAGGACACCACCAGAGGATCGGTGAGCTGTCGTCGAACCAGGGGAAGATGCCGGCCGCATAGGCGGCCTCGAGGCGTGCCGGCGACAGATCACCGCCTGCTGCGAGGAGGCCCGGCGGGTCCTCGAGTGCCTCCTCGCCCGGCGGGAACCCGATCCTGTCCGGGTCGAGCCAGGGCAGGGCGCGCACGAACAGTCCGAGGCGTCAGCCGGCGGCCGCCGCGGTGCCGCCGGCGTCTTCCTCGAGGCCGTCGAGGAACTTCTCCGCGTCGAGGGCGGCCATGCAGCCGAAGCCCGCGGAGGTGATGGCCTGCCGATAGACGTGATCGGCGACGTCGCCCGCAGCGAACACGCCGCGGACGCTCGTCTCCGTGGCGAAGCCGTCGAGGCCGGAGCGCGTCACGATCCAGCCGTCCTTCATCTCCAGCTGGCCCGCGAAGATGTCCGTGTTCGGGTGGTGGCCGATGGCGATGAAAACGCCGTCGACGTCGAGTTCGCGCGTGCTGCCGTCGTTGCCGCGCACGCGCGCGCCCGTGACGCCGGAGTCGTCGCCCAGCACCTCGTCGAGCGTGTGGTTCCAGACCAGCTCCACGGTGCCTTCCTCGGCGCGGTCGAAGAGTCGACCCTGGAGAATCTTCTCGGCGCGCAGCGCGTCACGGCGATGGACGAGGTAGACCTTGCTGGCGATGTTGGCGAGGTACAGCGCCTCCTCCACGGCCGTGTTGCCGCCGCCGATCACGGCCACGGGCTTGCCGCGATAGAAGAAGCCGTCGCAGGTGGCGCAGGCGGACACGCCCTTGCCCCTGAAGGCGTCCTCGGAGTCGAGGCCCAGGTACTTGGCGGAAGCGCCCGTTGCGATGATGAGCGCATCGCAGCTGTAGACCGCGTTGTCGCCGACGAGGCGGAAGGGCCGGACGTTCAGGTCAGCTTCAAGCACGTGATCGAAGATGACCTCCGTGTCGAAGCGTTCCGCGTGCGCCTGCATGTCCACCATGAGCCCGGGGCCCTGCAGGCCCTCGGGACCGCCGGGCCAGTTGTCCACGTCGGTGGTGGTCGTGAGCTGGCCGCCGGCCTCCAGGCCGGTGATCACGCAGGGCGCCAGGTTGGCGCGGGCGGCGTAGACGGCGGCGGTCCAGCCCGCCGGGCCGGAGCCGAGGATGAGGAGCTTGCGATGGATCGTGTCGGTCATGGCTCAGGTTCCCTGCTTCGTGCCGTCCCGCTCGGCGGCGGGAGCGCGGGCGCCGTGGGCTTCGAGGGCATCCAGGAAGGGCCCTGCGTGGCGGTGCCGGACGATCACGTCCGCAAGACTCCGGCCGCGGGGATCCCGGGCATCGACGTCGCCGCCGGCGGCCACGAACATGGCGAGGAAGCGCCGGAAGTCGCCGTCGCGCATTCCCTGGTAGGCCGCGAGGAGGCGGGCGTGATCCGGATGGACGCCGGCACCGCCCGATTCCCGCGCAAGGAAACTGCGGATCCGGTCGTCGTCCCAGACCTCGTCGATGACCTTCGCCTTGTCGCGGCGGCTCGCCATGGCGCATCCGTCTCGTCGTCGGGCCGCGCATCATACCCGTTTACGGGAGGGCTGTCGGAAGCTTGGGAACACATCTCAAGAAACCCATCTAACTGCCTGATCGATATACGGGAATTGGTGTGAGGGGCCGACAGCAAGTAGACTGCGCCCCTCACCCGTCCGAGAGAGTCGTCGTGGCACGGAAAGCCGCCGTGAGCAGCCGGGCAGAGCCAGCCCAGGCCACTGTCGTCGCACCCGCGACGCATCGTGTCCGGGAGGCCGTCGCGATCCTCGCCGTCGCCGTCGCGGCCTGGTTCCTGCTCGCGCTCGCCTCCTTCTCCACCGACGATCCCGGCTGGAGCTATGCTGCCGATACGCGCGTCGCGGAGAACCTCGCCGGCACCCGCGGGGCCTGGATCGCCGACATCCTGCTGTCCCTCTTCGGCTGGTTCGCCTGGCTGCCGCCACTCGTGGTGCTGTTGCTCGTACTTCGTCGCTGGCGACCCGGTGCGCCGCCGGAGGAGGAGCGGGGTTTCGACCGCGTGCTGGTCGCCCTGCGTATCGTCGGCGTCCTGCTCGCGATGGCCTCCGGCTGTCTGCTCGCCGATCTGCACTTCGTCGTCGTCGAGGGTTCGCTCCCTGCCGGTCGAGGCGCCGGCGGGATTCTCGGAGAAGCGCTCTCGGGCTTCACGCTCGAATCGGTAGGTCTGCCGGGCGTGACGCTGCTCGCGCTGGCCGTGTTCCTCCTCGGCATCACGCTGGCCACGGGGCTGTCCTGGATCGCGCTCACCGAAATGATCGGGCGGCGTGCACTCGATACCGTCGCGGCGCTCCGGACGCTGCTCGCCGAGCGCCGGCTGGCGCGCGCCGAGCGCCGGCGCGCGGCGCAGGAGCAGGCCCGGCGCCGCGAGAAGATCGAGCAGGAAGTGACCCGGCGCGAGACGCGCACGCCGCCCAGGATCGAGGCGCCCAAGCCCGCGGTCGAGCCCGGCAAGCGTGCGGAGCGGGAGAAGGCACGCGACCAGCAGCAGCGGCTCTTCGAGCTGCCGGTCACCGGGGAGATGCCGCCACTCCAACTGCTCGACGAGGCCGATACGAAGGAACGGCCGTCGCTGTCCAAGGAATCACTCGAGGCACTCTCGCGTCTGCTCGAACTGAAGCTGAAGGACTTCGGTGTGGAGGCCGAGGTCGTCGCCGTCCACCCGGGCCCCGTGATCACGCGCTTCGAGATCCAGCCCGCGGCGGGCGTGAAGGTCGCGCGCATCGCCGGGCTCGCCAAGGATCTGGCGCGTTCGCTCGCGGTCATCAGCGTGCGGGTCGTCGAGGTCATTCCGGGCAAGTCCACGGTCGGCATCGAGATCCCCAACGAGGACCGGGAGATGGTGCGCCTGCGAGAGGTCCTCGCGTCCAAGGCATTCGAGAACTCGACCTCGCCGGTCACGCTCGTGCTGGGCAAGGACATCTCCGGCCAGCCGGTGGTCGCGGACCTGGCGAAGATGCCGCACCTGCTGGTCGCGGGAACCACGGGCTCGGGCAAGTCCGTGGGCGTGAACGCCATGCTGCTTTCGTTCCTGTTCCGTGCTCAGCCCGCGGACCTGCGCCTGATCCTCGTCGACCCGAAGATGCTCGAACTGTCCGTCTACGAGGGCATCCCGCATCTGCTCACGCCCGTGGTGACGGACATGAAGGAAGCAGCGTCGGCGCTGCGCTGGTGCGTGGGCGAGATGGAGCGTCGCTATCGCCTCATGGCAGCGCTCGGCGTGCGCAACCTGGCCGGCTACAACCGCAAGGTGAGGGCGGCCATGGAGGCCGGTGAGCCGATTCCCGACCCGCTCGCGCCGAAGATCGATCCCACGGTGTTCACCGAGGGGAACGCGCCGCCGGAGCCGGATCCGCTCGAGCCACTGCCCGCGATCGTCGTCGTGATCGACGAGTTCGCCGACATGATGATGATCGTCGGCAAGAAGGTGGAGGAACTCATCGCCCGGATCGCACAGAAGGCACGGGCGGCCGGCATCCACCTGATTCTCGCCACGCAGCGCCCTTCCGTTGACGTGATCACGGGGCTGATCAAGGCGAACATCCCGACGCGCATGAGTTTTCAGGTCTCCTCCAAGGTCGATTCGCGCACCATCCTCGACCAGGGCGGCGCGGAGCAGCTGCTCGGTCACGGCGACATGCTCTACCTGCCACCCGGAACGGCCGTGCCAGTGCGCGTCCACGGCGCCTTCGTCGGCGACGACGAGGTGCATCGCGTGGTCGCCGACTGGAAGAAACGCGGCGCACCGGACTACCTCGAGGAGGTGCTCGACGGGCCGACCGACATCGATGCGGCGCTCTCCGGCGGCAATGGCGGTGGCGGGGACACGGAGCAGGACGATCCGCTCTACGACGAGGCCATCGCCTACGTGCTGGAATCGCGCCGCGCTTCCATCTCCTCGGTGCAGCGCAAGCTCCGCATCGGCTACAACCGGGCCGCACGACTCATCGAGGCCATGGAAGCCGCCGGCGTCGTCAGCGCCATGGACGCGAGCGGCGGGCGCGAGGTGCTCGCGCCCGCGCGGGAGGACTGACCTTGAAGAAGTTCGAACGATTCCTGCACGTCCTGGCGCTGCTCTTCACGGCACTCGCCGGAAACGTCAGCGGCGCAGAGCGGGTCGCGCCCGGCGCTCCTGCGGGACCGGCTGCAGCCATGCCCGTGCCGGCGTCCGCCGTGGTGCCGCCGCCCGTGGCCACCATCGACGCCGTCGCGCGACTCTCGTCGGTCCTCGACGGCCTCGACACGCTCGAGGCGCGCTTCACGCAGACGATCCAGGATGGTCGGGGCACGCTCCTGCGTGAATCCACAGGTGCGCTCTGGGCAGCACGGCCGGATCGCTTCCGTTGGGAGATCGACACGCCCTTCGCGGAGCTCCTCGTCGGCGATGGCGAGACGCTCTGGCTCTGGGACCCGGATCTCGAGCAGGTCACGGTACGGCCCTACGACGAACGCCTGCGGGGAACGCCGGCGCGCCTGCTGTCGGGCCGTGCCGCCGACCTCGTCGAGAGCTTCGAGGTGGATATGCTGCGCGCGGATGGTGGTCGGGACGTCTTCGAGCTGCGACCGCGCGCCGGCGACGGCCTCTTCGAACGCCTCGAGATGGTGTTCGAGGGCGGCGCGCCCCGAGCGCTCGTCATCCACGACAGCCTCGGTCAGCGGACCGAGGTGCGCTTCGAGGACGTGATCGTGGGCGGAGTCGTGGACCCGGCACGCTTCGCCTTCGAGATCCCCGAGGGCGCCGACGTGCTCCGCGAGGAGGCCGAGGACGCCGCGGGTGACTGAACCCGATCTGCTCTCCGAGGCTGGCGTCGACGCACCCGCGCCGGCACCCCTCGCGGCGCGGCTGCGCCCCGTGCGCCTCGATGACTTCGTCGGTCAGACGCATCTCGTCGGGCCGGGCAAGCCGCTGCGCGTAGCCGCGGAACGCGGCCGCCTGCATTCCATGATCCTCTGGGGGCCTCCGGGTGTCGGCAAGACGACGCTGGCGCGGCTGCTCGCCGAAGCGGCGGATGCGCGCATGGTCGTGCTCTCGGCGGTGATGGCGGGCGTCAAGGACGTGCGCGCCGCTGTCGAGCAGGCGAAGGCCGACCGGGCCCGGGGCGTCGCCACGGTGCTGTTCGTCGACGAGGTCCACCGCTTCAACAAGGCCCAGCAGGACGCTTTCCTGCCCTACGTGGAGGACGGCACGCTGACCCTCGTGGGGGCGACGACGGAGAATCCGTCCTTCGAGGTGCGTTCGGCCCTGCTCTCGCGCGCCCGGACCTATCGTCTCCAGGCGCTCGCGCCGGAGGACCTCGAGGCGCTGATCGAGCGCGCCCTCGGCGAACTCCATGACCTCCGCGTTCCGGAGGTGGCGCGAGGGCGCCTCGTGGAGGCTGCGGACGGGGATGCGCGGCGCCTGCTCAATCTGCTCGAGGTAGCGGCCGATCTCGCGCGCGAGGAGCGGGATGCGCGCATCGTGGACGAGGCGGTCCTCGCGGAAGTCCTGACGGGGGAACGCAGGCGCTTCGATGCCGGAGGAGACGTGTTCTACGACCAGATCTCCGCGCTCCACAAGGCCGTGCGCGGCTCCTCGCCCGACGCCGCCCTGTACTGGTTCGCGCGCATGCTCGACGGTGGTGTGGATCCTCTGTATGTTGCGCGCCGCGCCGTTCGCATGGCCAGTGAGGACATCGGCAACGCCGATCCCCGGGCCCTCACGCTCGCCCTGGAGGCGTGGCAGGTGCAGGAGCGGCTCGGTTCGCCGGAAGGCGAGCTCGCCATCGCCCACGCGCTCGTCTGGCTCGCCTGCGCACCCAAGAGCAACGCCGTCTATGCGGCCTGGAACGGCGCGCGGGCGCTCGTGGAGCAGGGCGGTTCGGAGGAAGTCCCGCTGCACCTGCGCAATGCTCCCACCGAACTCATGAAGTCCTTCGGCCACGGCAGCGGCTATCGCTACGCCCACGACTGGCCCGAGGGCTACGTGCCGGGCGAGGAGTACTTCCCG
>JAZBPO010000295.1:0-9942 GCA_036351675.1 Pseudomonadales bacterium | reverse complement strand
CGAGTACTTCCAGCTGCACGGGAGCCTGCAGAACGCGCTCCAGCACCTGCGCTACGCGCTGCAGCTCGTCGAGAACGACTTCCCCATGACCGCGCGCCTGAACCAGCGCGTGCAGGACATCCGCGAGATGCGGCAGCGGATCAACTCCTAGAGGGGTCACGCGGTCGGAGAAGTCGGGGCATTCGAGCGCCGCCCGCCGCTCCGCACGAAGCGTGACGGGCAGGTCGCGGGGTCGGAGTCAGGTCGAGGTCGCAGGGTCGGAGTCGATTTCCGTATGCGGAAATCGACTCCGACCCGACCGGTGAGGCGCTCTCGTCACGGAAATCGACTCCGACCCGTCGGCGCTGCCGCCGCCTACGAGCCTGCCCGGAACGCCAGCATGCGGTTCAGCGGGATCATCGCCCTGCGGGCGACCTCGGGATCGACCTGGACCTCGTTGGCCCCTTCGCGCAGCGAAGCCGCCAGGGCCTCCAGCTCGTTCATGGCCATCCAGGGACAGTGCGCACAGGAACGGCAGGTGGCACCGTTGCCCGCCGTCGGCGCCTCCACGAAGCGCTTGCCGGGCGCCTTCCGGCGCAGCGTGGAGAAGATGCCGCGATCCGTGGCGACGATGAAGGTCTCGTTCGGCAGCTCCTGCGCCGCCTTCAGGATGGCGGAGGTGGAGCCCACCACGTCGGCGAGTTCGACCACGGCCTTCGGCGATTCGGGATGCACGAGCACCGCAGCGTCGGGGTAGACGGCCTTCAGGTCGCGGACGCCACGCGCCTTGAACTCCTCGTGGACGATGCAGGCGCCGTCCCAGAGCAGCATGTCGGCGCCGGTCTCGTCCGCGATGTACCGGCCCAGATGCCGATCCGGCGCCCAGAGGATCTTCTCGCCCTTTGCCTGCAGGTGGCGCGCGACGTCGAGGGCGATGGAGGAGGTGACGACCCAGTCGGCCCGGGCCTTCACGGCCGCCGAGGTGTTCGCGTAGACCACCACCGTGCGGTCCGGATGCTGATCGCAGAAGGCCGCGAACTCGTCGGGCGGACAGCCGAGATCGAGTGAGCACTCGGCCTCGAGCGTCGGCATGAGCACGGTCTTCTCCGGCGCGAGGATCTTCGCGGTCTCGCCCATGAAGCGCACGCCGGCGACGACGAGCGTGGACGCCTCGTGCGCGTGGCCGAAACGGGCCATCTCGAGCGAGTCGGAGACGAAGCCGCCGGTCTCCTCCGCGAGCTCCTGGATGTCGCCGTCGGTGTAGTAGTGCGCGACGAGCACGGCATCGCGGGCCTTCAGCAGGGCCGCGATCTCCTCGCGCAGGGCGGCGCGGCGCGCGTCCGGCAGGACCGCGGCCTCGTGGATCGGCACGTCGAGGGGCTGGAGGCGGTGCGTGCTCATGGTGCGTACTCCTTGCTCGGCCGGGGTCCGGTCCGGGCGGGGAGACGGGAAAATAGGGACGAGGGAGGTCGATTGCAAGGTGAAACGGGCACACTTGCGGGGCACGGGAACGACGAGAGAAACGCCATGGAACTGCATCTGATGCCCGCCTCCGGCAACTGCTACAAGTGCGTGCTCGCCCTCGCACAGCTCGGACTCGCCTGCAGCATGCGCGAGCTCGACATCCGCGACGGCACGACGCGCGAGCCGGCATTCCTCGAGCTCAATCCGAACGGCCGCGTGCCGCTGCTGATTACGGAAGACGGCACGCCGCTGCCGGAGTCCAATGCCATCCTCCACTACCTCGCCGACGGCAGCGGCCTCCTGCCCCGGGAGCGCCTCGCCCACGCGCAGGTCCTGCAATGGATGTTCTTCGAGCAGTACAGCCATGAGCCCTACATCGCCACGAACCGCTACTTCCGCCTGCTCTCGGGCGAACCGGAGGCGCATGCGCAGCGCATGGCGGAGAACGAGCCGAAGGGCCACGCGGCGCTGCGCGTCATGGAACAGCACCTGCAACGGAGGGACTTCTTCGTCGGTGACTACTCGATCGCCGACATCGCGCTCTTCGCCTACACGCACGTCGCGGACGAGGGCGGCTACGACCTCGCCCCCTACCCTGCCGTGCGTGCCTGGATCGAGCGCGTGCGTGGCACCGAGGGCTTCGTGCCCATGGCCGCCTGAGCATGCCGGTCGCCATGCTGCTGACGTCGAAGGAACGGCCGCAGGCGGACGAGACGGCGGCGCGCGTGCAAGGGGCTTTCCACCGTCAGGGCTGGCATGTCGAAACGGCCTGCATCGACACGCTCGCGCTCGACGCCGGCACGACCCGCGTGGACACGCCGCGTGGCCGCGTCCGGCTGGCGGACGTCGATCTGCTCTGGGTCCTCGGCTTCGGCCGCGCGGCGACCTTCCTCGACAAGATGCAGCTGCTGGCCGCCCTCCCCGCGCGCGTCCCCTTCGTGAACGCCGTGAGCGCCCTGCTCACGCTGCATGCCAAGTATCCGATCGCAGACGCCGGCGATGCCTTCCCGCAGCCGGAGACCCATGCCGCGCACGACGCCGACGCGCTCGCTGCCGTTGCACGGCGCGCCGGCGGCCGCTGGGTGCTGAAGCCACCGGCGGGGAGCTTCGGGCGTGGCGTCACCGTCGCGGAAGCCGGTTCCGATCGCCTGCTCGAAGCGGCACGTGCGCTCACGGAGGGCGGCCGCTACGCGCTGCTGCAGCGCTGGTGTCCGGAGGTGTTGCAGGAAGAGACGCGCGTGCTGATCGCCGGCGGCAGCGTCGTCGGCTGCTACGCCCGCGAGCGTGCGGCCGGTGCCGATGCGGCGAACCTGAGCGCAGGCGGCCGGCCCGTCCCCGCGAAGGAGGATCCGGCACGCGACGCGCTGGCGTCGCGTGCCGCGGCGCTGCTCGCCGAGCGCGGGGTGCAATTCGCCGGTCTCGACGTCGCGGGCCCCTGGATCCTCGAAGCGAACGTGATCAATCCGGGCGGCGTCGCCACCCTCGAGGCCCTCGGAGATGTCGGCGTGGCGGATCGCATCGTGGAGCGCCTGCTCACCGCCTGCACGGGGACGCGCTGACGCGCGGACGCTTCAGACCGCTGCCGACGCCCGGCGACGCGCCTCCAGCTCCCCGCGGATGAGATCATGCTCCGCCTCGCCGAGGGAGAAGCGCAGGAACAGGATGGCGCCGATCAGGTAGCAGGTCAGCGGGAACAGCGCGTAGAGACTGCGGATGGCCAGCTGGGACGCCTCCGTCTGTTCGACGTTCGGTACGTAACCGGCGAGCTGGAGTACGAAGCCCGTGAGCATGATCGTCACGCCCGCGGCGCTCTTCTGCACGAAGTTGAAGCCGGCGAAGTAACCACCTTCCTTGCGTTCGCCGGTCTTCCACTCGTCCCAGTCGACGATGTCCGACTGCACCGACGGGGCGATGACGTTGCCACAGCCCGCGGCGGCCCCCACGACTGCCGCGAGCACGTAGGTCATGGTGTGGTCGCCGGCGCCGACGAGAAAGAAGGCGCCGAAGCCGAAGGCGGTGACCAGCATGGAGAAGAGCCAGAGGGCCTTCTTGCCGAAGACGCGCGAGAGCGGCGTCCAGACCGGCACGGAGAGGGTCTGCGCGATCATGTAGGTGCCGACCACGAGCGGAAAGGAGATCCCGCCGATCACGTAGTCGGCCATGTAGGGCGTGAGCACGCCGATGGTCGCGCCACCGAGCGATTCGATGAAGAAGACGAGCAGCAGGAGACGCGCATGGGGATTGCCGAGGATGTCCCGGTAGGCGCCCAGCACTGCCTGCGGTCCCCGCCCCTGTAGTTCGGCGCGCTCCTGCAGCCGCAGCGCCGACCAGATCACGGCGGCCGCCGTGCATGCTGCGATGGAAGCCGCGAGCAGGAACACGGTCCCGCGCACGTCCTCGGAGCGGACGATGAGGATCAGGCAGCCCACGGCCGTGAAGGCCCCGAGATTGAGCAGCAGCAGACGCGCGCCGAAGACCCGCGTGCGCTCGTGGTAGTCCGGCGAGAGCTCCGCACCCCAGGACTGATGGGGCACGTTGACCAGCGTCATGATCGCGTAGAAGCCGACGATGGCGAAGCCCATCCAGGCAAGCAGTGCGGCGCCGGAGAGGCTCGCGGGAGGCGCCCACATCATGGTGAAGACGACGGCGATGGGGATGGCAGACGCGATCAGCCAGGGCCGTCGCCGCCCCATGCGCGAGCGCGTGCGATCGGAGAGATAGCCCGCGAGCGGATCCGTGATCGCGTCGAAGACCCTGGAGATGCCGAGGATGATGGAGACCGACGCCGGCGCGAGCAGCAGCACGTCGGTCGAGAACTTCATGAGGTAGAGCACCGCGAGGTAGTACATGAAGCCCATGCCGGCGGCCGGAAGGCCGTAGGTCACGAGGGCGCCGATGGAAAGTCGTTCTCGCCCCGCGGACCCGTCCGACGCGGCCTCGAGGCCGCCACTGGTGCTCGTGCTCGACATGCTCGTCCTGCCTCGCGGCAGAGCGAACCCCCGCCGGCAGTCGACGATAGCAGAGGGGCGGGCGGCGATCAGGTACGCGCGAGCAGTGCGGCGATGGCCGCCGCGTCGGGCATGGCCGGAGCGGCACCGGTGCGGGTGCACGCGAGGGCTCCGGCGGCGTTTGCGCGCCTGAGCGCTGCGCTGGGCTTGAGCCCCTGCACGAGGGCAGCGAGCAGGCAGCCCGTGAAGGCGTCGCCGGCGCCGGTGGCATCGACCACCTCGACGGCGAAGGCCGGCAGGCGGAGCGGCGCAGCGGGCGCGGCCGCCTCCGGGCCCGCAGCCAGCACCGCGCCCTCCGCGCCGAGCGTGAGCGCGACCAGGGCGCCTGGCGCCCGCGCCGCCAGCGCCGCGAACTGGGCTTCGGGTTCGGACTCGCCAGTGAGCGCCACCGCTTCGGTCTCGTTGAGCACGAACAGGTCGACGTGCCCGAGGGGCCAGTGGCGGGCCGCCGCATCGGCAGGAGCGAGATTCAGGGCGACGCGGGCCTCCGTGGCGCCCGCTCGCGCGATCGCCTCCGGCACCCAGTCCGTCTCGTTCTGGAGCAGCAGCCAGTCACCGGCTCCGAGCAGCCCGACGGCTTCGTCGAGGAGCGCCTCGGAGCTGCCTCGGTTCGCGCCCGGAACGATGACGATGGCGTTCTCGCCGTCCGCCGCCACCTGTACGAAGGCGTGACCGGTCGGCGTGTCCGGGGCGACACGCACGTGCGAGACGTCGACGCCCGCCTCCGCGAGCAGCTGGAGCAGATCCGCACCGTCTTCCCCGACGCGGCCGACGTGGACGACTCGCGCGCCCGCGCGCGCCGCCGCGAGCGACTGATTGAGGCCCTTGCCCCCGGCGAGGCGCTGGACCCGCTCCGCGCGCAGCGTCTCGCCGGGGGCCACCAGATGCGGGACCGACAGCACCGTGTCGATACACAGGCTGCCGAAGTTGACGATGCGGCCACTCAAGGCCGTCAGGCGTTCTGCGGGAAGGCACCAGCGCGGCTCAAGGACGACGGCACCGCGCGTCCCAGTTCGCCCGCCAGTTCCTCTGCGGCGTGCAGCACGCCGTCGAGCTGTACGCCGGTGTCGATACCCATGCGCCCGAGCATGTAGAGCAGATCCTCGGTGGCGATGTTGCCGGTGGCGTTCGGTGCGAAGGGGCAGCCGCCGATACCGCCGATGCTGGCATCGAGCACTTCGACGCCGGCCTGGATCGCCGCGAAGGCGTTGGCGATGCCGGTACCGCGCGTGTCGTGGAAGTGCGCGCGCAGCGGTACGTCCGCGCCGATCTCGTCGCGGATCGCCGGAAACAGCTCGAGCACCTGGGACGGCACGCCGACGCCGATCGTGTCGGCGAGGGCGATCTCGACGGGGCCGGCCTCGGCGAGACGCGCGGCCATGGCGATGACGCGTTCGGCCGACACCTCGCCCTCGAAGGGACAGCCGAAGGCGACGGCGATGGTGACCTGGAAAGCGAGTCCGGCAGCCCGCGCCGCCTCGGCGACCTCGAGCGCCACGTCGACAGAACCGTCGCTGGTCATGCCCTGGTTGCGTTCACCGAAGGCGTCGGACGCGACCACCACCATGCCGACCTCGTGCAGGCGGCCCGTCGCCGCGGCGCGATCGAGGCCACGGCGATTCAGGACGAGGCCCGTGTAGCGCACGTCGTCGCGCTCGGGGAGGCGCGCACAGACCTGCTCCGCATCCGCCATCTGCGGCACGCGGCGCGGATGCACGAAACTCGTGACCTCGATGCGTCTGAGGCCGGCCGCGATGGCATTCTCGACGAGGCGCAGCTTGGCGTCGGTGGGGAGCTGATCCGGCTCGTTCTGGAGGCCGTCCCGGGGGGAGACTTCCATGAGCGTGACGTGGGGGTGGGGCATCGGCGCGACCGGATCGCAGCGGAGCGAATGGTGGGCCGTGATGGATTCGAACCATCGACCAAGTGGTTAAAAGCCACCTGCTCTACCGCTGAGCTAACGGCCCTTTCGCGAGGGGGCGCATTATAGTGATCCCCCTATCGATGACAATCACCGGCGGCGTGGTCGCTCATCCGCCGACGTAGCGGGTCGGGTCCTCGAGACCGGCCGCTTCGAAGCCCTCGCGACGCAGGCGGCAGGCCTCGCAGCGTCCGCAGGCGCGGCCGTCGTCGCTGGCCTGATAGCAGGAGACGGTCAGGCCGTAATCCACGCCCAGGGCCGCACCGGCCTGAACGATCTCGGCCTTGCTGAGCTGCAGGAGCGGCGCGGCGACGGTGAGACCGCGACCCTCGACGCCGGCTCTCGTGGCGAGGTTCGCCATGGTCTCGAAGGCAGCGACGAAGGCCGGCCGGCAGTCGGGATAGCCCGAATAGTCCACTGCGTTCACGCCGATGCAGATCGCCCGCGCCCCGAGCACCTCGGCGATGCCGAGCCCATGGGCCAGGAAGATCGTGTTGCGCGCGGGCACGTAGGTGACCGGAATCCCTTCCGTCGGCCCCTCCGGAACGGCGATGTCCGCGTCCGTGAGCGCAGAACCGCTGAAGGCCGCCGCGTCCAGGTGTACGAGCCGGTGTTCCACGGCACCGAGCGCCGCCGACACGCGCTCCGCAGCGAGCAGTTCGGCACGGTGCTTCTGGCCGTAGTCGAAGGCGACGGTGACGCAGCGCCAGTTCGCGGCCGTCGCCATGGCGAGTACGGTGGCCGAATCGAGCCCGCCGGAGAGCAGGACGACGGCCACCGCGCCCTCGCCGGGCGGCAGGCCGTGCTCAGTGACCGGGCTCATCGCCCCAGAGGTACTTGTGCATCTGCAGCTGCATGCGCACGTCGAGCCGGTCTTCGAGGATCCATCCGGCGAGTTCGGCCGGATCGACGACCCCGTGGCTCGGCGAGAGGAGCACCTCGTCGACGCGCTCCGCGAGGTCCCGCGTGTCGATCTGCAGACGCGCCCATTCGTAGTCAGCCCGGTCGCAGACCACGAACTTGATCTGATCCCGCTCGGTCAGGTGTTCCAGATTGCTCCAGAGGTTGCGGTGGCTCTCGCCGGACCCCGGCGTCTTCAGGTCGAGCACCTTCACGACGCGCGCATCGACGCCCGAGACGTCGAGCGCCCCGCTCGTCTCGAGCGAGACTTCGCGCATGCCGGGCTCGTCGAGCAGACGCTCCAGCAGGGGCAGGCACTCGGGCTGCGCAAGCGGCTCGCCGCCGGTCACCGTCACGAAGCGCGGCGCATGGCCTCGAACCTCCTCTACGATCGCGTCGAGCGTACGCAGCTCGCCGCCGGAGAAGGCGTAGGCGGTATCGCAGTAGCCGCAGCGCAGGGGACAGCCGGTCAGGCGCACGAACACCGTGGGCAGCCCCGCCGTGCGCGTCTCGCCCTGCAGAGAATGGAAGATCTCCGTGATCCGGAGCGTCTGGGCCGGGGTCATGGCGAGGGGTTCAGCCCTCGATGCGATCGAGGTAGGACGCCGCGAGCCGTGCCGCGGGGCTGCCCCCGTGCTCGCGGATCACCGCCTGCAGATAGTTCCGGGCCTGCTCCGGCTCACCGAGCCGGTCGTGGACGACCCCGAGCTTGTACTTCGCGTCCGGCGCCTTGCGATCCTCGGGCCAGAGCTGGATCACCTGGACGAAGGACTGCCGTGCGAGTTCCAGATTCGGCTCCGGCAGCGCGAGGTAGAGCTCGCCGAGCCAGTACCAGGCGTTCGGCACGTACTGCCCGCCGGGGTAGTCGTCGATGACCCGGCGGAAGGCGGGAATGGCTTCCTCGAAACGCTTCTCGCGCGTCAGCGCGAAGGCGCGCTCGTAGGCGCCACGTTCGTCGGCCGGCTCCGCACCGTCGGCGCCAGCGGCCGCGCCGGCACCCTCGACGCCGGCGCGATCGGCCGGCTGCGCAGCGAGGCCGCCCCTGCCCAGCAGCGAGAGGCGTCGATCGAGATCGAGATAGCGGTCGCGCTGCTCGCGCTCGAGCAGGTCGATGCGGTTCTGCTGGGCCTCGAGGAGACCACGCAGCGCCATGACCTCCTGCTGGAGGTCCTGGAGTTCGGCGAAGAGTGTTCCCGCCGCATCGGCTTCCACCTCGCCGCGCTGGATCGGCGCAGCCGAACCGCGCGACGGCGTCACGAAGGTCGGCTGCCGGAAGGCTGCCGTGCCCGCTTCCGGCGCCGCCACGTCCGAGACGAGCGGATCCGGTGCCGCAGCCTCGCCCGGCCCGGGTTCACGGATCGCGCCCGGGGGCGTGAGCAGCGGCGGCAGCGGACGCTCCTCGACGGGCGCGCCTGCCTGTGACGCCCGCACATCGCAGCTCAGCGCGAGCAGCGTGAGGGCGAACAGGCTCGCGAACAGGGGGCCCACGAACGCATCCGGCCGCGAGGCGTGCGCCACGCGGCCGGACGGGGTGGTGCCGGAAGGATCAGTAATCCAGGACAGCACGCCGGTTCTTGGCCCAGGCGGACTCGGAGTGACCCGGATCGACCGGACGCTCTTCACCGAAGCTCACCGTCGAGAGCTGCGAGGCACGCACGCCCAGCGACTGCAGGTAGGTGCGGACGGCCGCGGCACGACGCTCGCCGAGCGCGAGGTTGTACTCGCGCGTGCCGCGCTCGTCGCAGTGGCCCTCGATGGCGACCCGTGCGCTCGGCGTGTCACGCAGGTAGCGCGCATGGCCGGCGAGCAGGGTACGCGCGAGCGGCTTCAGCTCGGCTCCGTCGAAGTCGAAGTAGAACACCGTGGCGATCGGCTCACCCGTCATCGGGTCGAGCGGGACGCCGTCGGGGCTCACGACCGGCTCGGGCTCCGGCTCGGGCTCCGGTTCCGGCTCCGGTGCCGGCTCCGGCTCCATCACCATCGGCTCGGGTTCCGGTTCCGGTTCGCTCGTGGATGCACAGCCCGCGAGGACCAGGAGAGCGAACAGGCCCGCCGACAGGCCCCGGATCAGTCTCGTGCTCATCATCGACTCCTTCGTGCCCGGTTTCTTTCGGGCGTTGGTTGCGGCGGCGTGGTCAATCGCCGAGGTACGGAGACCAGGATGGCTCCCGTACGTCCCCCTCCGTGGACGGCAGGCGGTACTTGACCCGCCCGTCGATCGAAACGACCGCCAGTATACCCCGGCCTCCAGCCTGGGTCGCATAAATCACCATGGACCCGTTCGGGGCCACGCTCGGTGATTCGTCGAGGCTCGTCTCGGTGAGGATGCGGGTATCACCCCGCTCCAGATCGAGATTCGCGATGTGGAAGATGCCGTCGCGCCGGTGCACGAACACGAGACTGCGACCGTCCCGCAGCATGCGCGCCCGGGCGTTGTAGTCGCCCTCGAAGGTGAGCCGCTCGATGAGACCGTCGTCGAGCGTCACCTTGTAGATCTGCGGCATGCCGCCGCGGTTCGAGGTGAAGACGATGCCCGTGCCATCGGCGGTCCAGCTCGGCTCCGTGTCGATGCCGAAGTGGTTGGTCACCTGGCGCAGCTCGCGCGTGGCGAGCTCGAGCACGTAGATCTCCGGGTTGCCGGCCACCGAGAGGACAAGCGCCAGCGAGCGG
>JAZBPO010000294.1:0-14550 GCA_036351675.1 Pseudomonadales bacterium | reverse complement strand
CGCTCGCCGGTGAGCTGTTCTTAATGTACGCCACGATGCTCATCGCCGTGCCGACGGGCGTGAAGGTGTTCAACTGGGTGACGACCATGTGGCAGGGCGCCATGACCTTCGAGACGCCCATGCTCTTCGCCCTGGCGTTCATCTTCCTGTTCACCATCGGCGGCTTCTCGGGCCTGATGCTCGCCATCGCGCCGGCTGACTTCCAGTACCACGACACCTACTTCGTGGTGGCGCACTTCCACTACGTGCTGGTTTCCGGTGCCCTGTTCTCCATCTTCGCCGCCGTCTACTTCTGGCTGCCCAAGTGGACCGGCCACATGTACGACGAGAAGCTCGGCCAGCTGCACTTCTGGCTGTCCTTCATCGGCGTGAACGTCGCCTTCTTCCCCATGCATTTCTCGGGGCTCGCGGGCATGCCGCGCCGTATTCCGGACTACTCGCTGCAGTTCGCGAACTTCAACGCCTGGTCCACGGTCGGCGCATTCCTGTTCGGCTTCTCGCAGCTCCTGTTCCTGTACATCCTCATGAAGTCGATCCGCGCTGGTGAGCGGGCGACGGCCGAGGTCTGGGAAGGTTCCGACGGTCTCGAGTGGACGGTGCCCTCGCCGGCGCCCTATCACACCTTCGAGACGCCGCCGGTCGTCAAGTAGCGCCGGGCGGGGAGAAGAGACGTCGTGGGCGTGGGTCGTACCGTAGGCAAGCTCTTGGCCGGCGCCGTCGGCATGTTCGGCTTCGCCTTCGCGCTCGTCCCGCTCTACGACGTCTTCTGCGAGGTCACCGGTCTGAACGGGAAGACCGGTGACGCCTACGAGTACGTCGAGGCGGATCTCGAGGCCGATCGGTCGCGCCTCGTCCAGATCCGCTTCGTGACGAACGCGAACGCGAGCATGCCCTGGGAGTTCGGTCCCGACGTCGGCGGCATGCGCGTGAATCCGGGCGGCATCAACGAGGCCACCTTCCACGCGACCAACACGACGAATCGCGTGATGGTGGCGCAGGCGATCCCGTCCGTGGCGCCGGGCCGTGCCGCGGCCTTCTTTCACAAGACCCAGTGCTTCTGCTTCGATCAGCAGGTGCTCGAACCGGGCGAATCGATCGAGATGCCCGTGCGGTTCATCGTCGACCGTGACCTGCCGCGCTCCGTGGCCACGATCACCCTGTCGTACACCATGTTCGACATCACGGATGACGCCGCCGGCCGCATGGCCCTGGCGGAGTACGAGAAATCCGGCACGCGCCTGATCCCGGGAACCGGTCCGGGCGATGCCATCGCGGGCCCGACGGCGGGCAACTGATTCAACGAGGGGGGCGGGCTCGCCCGGCCCCTGGCAAGCGGAGAGAGGCGTCAATGGCGGCTACGGAACACGCGGACGGGCACGAGACCTACTACGTCCCGGCGCAGAGCAAGATCCCGGTCTGGATCGCCTTCGGTCTGATCCTGTTCATGTACGGCTTCGGCAGCTGGCTGAACGCGATCAAGTCCGGTGGCAACTCGAACCTCATCCTGTTCCTGCTCGGCTTCGCCGTGGTCGGTGTCGCCCTGTACGTGTGGTTCACGACCGTCATCAAGGAAAACGACGCCGGTCTCAACAGCCCCCAGCTGAATCGCTCCTACGTCTGGGGCATGGGCTGGTTCATCTTCTCCGAGGTGATGTTCTTCGCCGCCTTCTTCGGCGCACTCTTCTACGTTCGTCAGTTCGCCGTGCCCTGGCTCGGTGGCGAGGGCGACAAGGGCATGAGTGCCTATCTGTGGGAAGGATTCTCCCCGGAGTGGGCATCGGGCACGAATCCGTCGCCCTACCTGCAGGGCCCCGCCGAGACCATGGCCGCACCGTCCTCGGCGAGCGCCTGGGCGGGCTACCTCCCGCTGTACAACACCATCATCCTGTTGACGTCGTCGGTCACCGTGCACTTCGCGCACGTCGGGCTGAAGAACCGCAACCGCAGGCAGCTCATCGGCTGGCTCTCGCTCACCGTGCTGCTCGGCATCGCCTTCCTGTTCCTGCAGGCGGAGGAGTACATCCACGCCTACGAGGAGCTCGGTCTCACCCTCGACTCCGGCATCTACGGATCGACGTTCTTCATCCTGACCGGCTTCCACGGATTCCACGTCACGCTCGGCACCTTCATGCTCGCGATGATGCTGCTGCGTGCGGTGAAGGGGCACTTCAAGCCCGACGATCACTTCGCCTTCGAGGCGTCCAGCTGGTACTGGCACTTCGTGGACGTGGTCTGGCTGGGCCTGTTCATCTTCGTCTACATCTTCTGAACGAGCCCGTTGCGCCGGTGCGGGGTCAGCCCCCGTGCCAGGGCGCGGCGAGGGTCAGCTTGCCGCTGAAGACTCCGTAGCTGATCAGTGCCAGCAGCGACGCCGCGAGCGTGATGCGGGTACCGAGCGCGTAGAGCGCTCGCTTGCGATCGTCGGCGGTGTCCTCGAAGAGGAAGAACAGGGCGCTCGTCAGGCTGGCGATGACGGCGATGAACAACAGGACGATGAGCGTCTTCAGCAGCGCTACGGGCATCGTTGGACCTCGGTGAATGCAGTGCGGGCGGGACCGGTCGCGTGAATGCGCGGACCGGTGGGACAGACCGCGGGCAGTATAGCGCAGCCCCTCGGGGCGGCGCCTGGAACGGCCGATGCGCTTCGCCCCGAACTGGAAACTCACACTCTTCGCGCTGATCTTCCTGCCGATGCTCGTCGCGCTCGGCAGTTGGCAGCTGCGCCGGGCCGAGGAGAAGCGCGGCATCGAGGCCGCCCTCGCCGAGGCCGCGTCCCGGAATGTCCGGGCGCTGAGCGCGGACGAGCAGACGCCCCCCGCGCACCTTACGCCGGTGCGGGTCAGCGGTCGGCTCGACGCCGAGCACCTGGTGTTTCTCGACAACCGGACGCACCAGGGACGCGTCGGCTACGAGCTCTGGGCGGTCCTCGAGGACGCCGCCACGGACGGAGCCTTCCTGGTCGGTCTCGGCTGGCTGCCGGCACCGGCCCGGCGCGAAGCACTGCCGACGGTGCGTCTGCCCGATGGGCCCGTGACGCTCCACGGCGTGGTGCTGACGGAACGGCCCGAGACGCCGGTGTTCGGCCCCGTCACCGAGTCGCGGCGGTGGCCGCTGCGAGTCCAGCGCCTGGAGCCGGCGGCGCTCGCGCGCAGCCTGGGCCTGACCCTCTACGGTTGGCCGATCGTCGTCGACGCCGGTGAACCCGGGGTCCAGATCCACGTCTTCGACCCGGTACGCATGGGCTCGGCGACGCACACGGGCTATGCGGTGCAGTGGTTCGGCCTGGCGGCCGTCCTGCTGGTCGGCTGGTGCATCGCCTCGCTGCGACGCACCGACCCCGCGAGCCGGCTGACGATCGAAGAGAGACCCGGCACGAACGAGGGGAGAGACACGTGAACGAGGACATCGAGCAGAGCGCCACCTACGACCCGCGCCTGCGCACGCGCAACCGCGCCATCCTGGTGGGTCTCATGGTCCTGGGCATGCTGCCGCTGATCGCTGCCGTCTGGCTCTACTACGGCAACCCCGGCTCCGTGACGGGCGCACAGACCAACCGCGGCGCCCTGCTGCAGCCGCCAGCGCAGCTCCCGGAGCTCGCGCTGCGCGACGAGGGTGGCCTCGTCACGGCCGAGGGGCCCCGGCTCTGGCGTATCGTGCTGTTCGCCCCGACCGCCTGTGGCGAGCCCTGCCTCGAGCGCATGCACCTGCTGCGTCAGGTCCACGTTCTGCTCGGCCGCGAGGAGGATCGCGTCATCCGCCTCGCGGCCTTCGACGGCGAGCCCGATGCGGCGCTCCACTCGGCCATGCTCGAGTACTTCCCGGATCAGGAGATCGTGCGGGCGCGACCCGGCACGCTCGCGGAGGTGCTCGGAACCCGTGCGCTCGTCGGTGGCGACGCCCTCGATCCCGCACTCGTCGAGGCCGGCGGTCCCTGGCCCGAAGAGGGCATCCTCATCGTCGATCCCCTCGGCAACGTCATCTTCTTCCACGGGCTCGATCAGATCGGAGACGCCCTCCTGTTCGACCTCAAGCGCCTGCTGCGCCTGTCGAACATCGGCTGAACCGCCAAGGACCCCCGCGCGTGATGAGAGAACGCAGACCCGGATTCCGCCTCGCCGCCGCCGCCGTCGCCATGGCTGCCGTGGTGGTGGTGCTCGGAGCCTTCACCCGCCTTGCCGACGCCGGTCTCGGCTGCCCCGACTGGCCCGGGTGCTACGGCTTCGTCGGTATTCCCATGGCCGAGGAGACGATCGCCGCGGCCGAGCAGCGCTACCCCGATACGCCCTACGAGTTCGCCAAGGCGTGGCCGGAGATGGTGCACCGCTACTTCGCCGCATCCCTCGGCCTCGTCATCGTCGCCATCGCCGCCGTCGCCTGGGTGCGACGCGGGGTGCCGGACCAGCCCCTGCGCCTGCCGTTGCTGTTGCTCGGACTGGTGCTGCTGCAGGGCGCCTTCGGTGCCTGGACCGTGACCCTGAAACTCTGGCCGCAGGTCGTCACTGCGCACCTGCTCGGCGGCTTCACGATCCTCACACTGCTCTGGCTCCTGACCCTGCGGCTCGGCTGGCGGGTCCCGGCGGCGGAGGGCGAGGCCGGCCGGCGGCAGCGCGCGCTCGTGCCCCTCGCCGCAGTGGCCCTGGTCTTCCTGGTGCTGCAGATCGGCCTGGGTGGCTGGACCAGTTCCAACTACGCCGCGCTCGCCTGCCCGGACTTCCCCACCTGCCAGGGCGAGTGGTGGCCGGAGGCCGACTTCGCCCACGGCTTCGACGTGCTGCAGGAGGTCGGCCCCAACTACCTCGGCGGCCAGCTCTTCGGCGAGGGCCGCGTCGCCATCCATCTCACACACCGCATCGGTGCCCTGATCGTGACCCTGCTCCTGGGCGCACTCGCCTGGCGCCTGCTCTCGGCGCCGGCGGTCTGGGGCCTGCGTCCCTTCGGCCTCGCCGTCGCGGCCGTGCTGGGGACGCAGGTCCTGCTCGGGATCGGCAACGTGGTCCTCTCCCTGCCGCTGGTCGTGGCGACGGCACACAACGCCGTGGGTGCCGCCTTGCTGCTGACAGTCGTATCCGTAAACTACCGCCTCCTCGCAGCGACCCGGACCGCGGGCACTTGAGTCAGACCACCCTCGAAAACCCGGCATCGCCGCTCTGGAGCAGCGTCTCCTGGCGCGACTACTACGAGATGTGCAAGCCGAAGGTCGTGCTGCTCATGCTGCTGTGCGCAGCTGTCGGCGCCTTCATGGCGACGCCAGGTCTGCCGCCTCTCCTGCCGCTGCTCGCGGGTCTCGTCGGCATCGCCCTCGTGGCCGGATCCGCCGCCGCGGTGAACCATCTCGCCGACGCGCGCATCGACGCCTTCATGGCGCGCACGGAGAACCGACCGGTCGCGACCGGTCGCGTCAGCTTCGCGCGCGGCGCGATCTTCGCGGCCGTGACCGGCGTCCTCGGCATGGTCGTCCTGCTCGCCCTCGTGAACCCGCTCACGGCCTGGCTCAACCTCGCGTCCTGGTTCGGCTACGGCATCGTCTACACGCTCTGGCTGAAGCGAGCGACGCCGCAGAACATCGTCATCGGTGGCCTCTTCGGTGCCGCCCCGCCCCTCTTCGGCTGGACCGCGGTCACCGGCACGATCGACCCGGGTGGGCTGCTCCTGGTGCTGATCATCTTCGCCTGGACCCCGCCCCATTTCTGGGCCCTCGCCATCGAGCGCCGAGACGAATACGCGGGTATCGGCATGCCCATGCTTCCCGTCACGCATGGCGAGCAGTACACGAAGCTGCACATCCTCTTCTACACGCTGATCCTCCTCGCGATCTCCCTCATGCCCTTCGCCATCGGCATGAGTGGTCCGCTCTATCTGGCGGGGGCGGCGGCCCTCGGCGCCGGTTTCGTCTACTGGGCCGTGGTGCTCCTGCGTGGCCGCGATCCGCGTGCGCCCATGGAGACCTTCCGCTACTCGCTCTACTACCTCGCGCTGCTGTTCCTGGTGATGCTCGTCGATCACTACCTGTTCCCGGCGGCGCCGGCGGCCGTGCTCGACTTCGAGTCCCTCGCCGCGTCCGTCGCTCCGACCATGCCGCTGCCGTGACGTCCGGTGTCCGCAACACGATCCTCGGCTGCCTCGGCTTCATGGCCGTGATGCTCGCCCTGTTCCTCAACAACGCGCTGCGCGAGCGCATCCCGACCGACGACGAGCTCCGCGAGCGCGGTGTCATACTCCTGCCGAAGCCGCGCGCCCTCGCCGACTTCTCCCTGATCGACTCCACCGGGGAGTCCTTCGGGAACCCGGCGCTCGAGGGTCACTGGACCTTCGCCTACTTCGGCTTCACGAACTGTCCGGACATCTGCCCCATCGCCATGTCCGTACTCGGCCGAGCGCGCGAGGCGCTCGCGGAGGCGGGCGAGGAGGATGCCTTCGCTGGCGTGCTCTTCTCCGTGGACCCGCAGCGCGATACGCCCGAGGCCCTCGCCGAGTACGTGCGTTACTTCCACGAGGACTTCGAGGGCGTGACCGGAACTCGCGAGGCCATGGCGGAACTCGCGAGCCAGGTCAGCGTCGCCTTTGCCGCCGTACCCGAACCCTCGGCGCCGGACGGCTACGTGGTGGACCACACGGGCAACATCGTGCTCATCAATCCGCGCGGTCACTACCACGGCTACATCCGCCCGCCACATTCGCCCGAACAGGTAGCCTTCGCCTTCCAGGCGTTGTCCGCGCGGCTCTGATCCGGGCGTCGGCCGCGGTTGCCCTCGCCCGGCAAGCCTCGACATACTTGCCCGGGCGCAGGAAGAGGAAGCGGCGTGTCCGAGAGCAGGGCCCCGGCGGACGAAGGCATCTTCGCCGGCGGGAGAGCGGACAGGGACGAGCAGGATGCGACGCTCCCGGCGGCCTATCTGGCCGTGCGCGACCGCAGCCTGTGGCTCACGGACGTCCTCGAGATCGAGGACTACGGTCTCCAGCCCATGCCCGATGCGAGCCCGGCGAAGTGGCACCTCGCGCACACCACCTGGTTCTTCGAGACCTTCCTGCTCAAGCCCTTCGATCCGCACTGGCGGTCCGTCGACGCGCGCTACGAGTATCTCTTCAACAGCTACTACAACTCCGTCGGCGCGCAGTTTCCCCGCGCCCACCGCGGTGATCTCTCGCGACCGACGGTGCGCGAGGTCCTGGCCTATCGCGCCGCCGTCGACGACGCCATGAGCGCACTGCTGGCTCGCCGCAGCGAGGACGACGAGTTCGCTGCACGAGTCGTGCTGGGCCTGCACCACGAGGAGCAGCATCAGGAGCTGCTCCTCACCGACCTGAAGTACGCCTTCGGCCACAACCCCCTGCTGCCGGTCTATGCGCATGCGCGACCTGCCCCGGCGCGGGCAGCAGGGGTGCTCGGCTGGCGCGAGCATGTGGGTGGCCTCGTCGAGATCGGCCGCGCGCCGAGCCCTCCCGGCGCCGACCGCGCGGCCTTCGAATTCGACAACGAGACGCCACGCCATCGCGTCTACCTGGAACCCTTTGCCCTCGCCGATCGCTGCGTCACCTGCGGCGAGTACCTCGACTTCATGGCAGACGGCGGCTACGCGGCGCCGACGCTCTGGCTCTCCGATGGCTGGGCCTGGCTGCAGGACGGCGGCCCGCGTCATCCGCTCTACTGGCGGGAGGCCGACGGAGCCTGGTTCGAGTACACGCTCGCCGGCGAACGCCCCGTCGACCGTGATGCGCCGCTCACGCACGTCTCCTTCTACGAGGCCGACGCCTACGCGCGCTGGGCGAAGGCACGGCTGCCGCGGGAGGCGGAGTGGGAAGTCGTCGCCGATCGTCACGGCCGGCGCGAGGCCGGCAACTTCGTCGAAACGCAGTGGCTGCATCCGGTCTGCTCGGGGTCGGCGGGTGACGACGGCCCTGCCGATCTGTTCGGCAACCAGTGGGAGTGGACCTGCTCGGCCTACGCGCCCTACCCGGGCTTCGCGCCGGCAGCGGGCGCCCTCGGCGAGTACAACGGCAAGTTCATGAGCAATCAGGTGGTGCTGCGCGGCGGCTCCTGCGTCACGCCGCAGGCTCACGTGCGCGCGAGCTATCGCAATTTCTTCTATCCACCGGACCGGTGGCAGTTCACGGGGGTACGACTTGCGCGCGATCTCTGAGGCGGCGGCGCGCTCGGCGCACGAGCGGGTGTGGCTGCACGATCTGAAGCCACGTCTCGCCGACGTCCGCGCCGAAGTGCACGCCGGCCTCGGCGCCGAGCGCAAGCACATCAGCCCGAAGTTCTTCTACGACGAGCGTGGTTCCGAGCTCTTCGAGCGCATCACGGAGTTGCCCGAGTACTACCCGACGCGCACGGAGATCGGGATCCTCGAGGACAACCTCGAGGAGATCACGGACCTCCTCGGAAGGGGTGCGCTGCTCGTGGAGTACGGCAGCGGTTCCTCGCGCAAGATACGGCTCCTGCTCGAGGCGCTGCGGCCGCGGGCCTACATGCCCGTCGACATCTCCCGGGACCATCTTCTCGACGCAGCAGAGCGGCTCGCGGCCGACTTCCCGGACCTCGACGTGCACGCGGTCTGCGCCGACATCACGGAGCCGCTGGTGCTGCCCTGGCATCCCGAGGGCGTACGCGTCGCCGGCTTCTTCCCGGGCAGCAGTATCGGCAACTTCGAGCGCGAGGCGGCGGGCGTGTTCCTCGGCCGCGTTCACGACACGCTCGGCCCCGACGGACGCCTGCTCATCGGCGTCGACCGGCGCAAGGCGCGGGAACGCGTCGAGCCGGCCTACGACGACGCCGCGGGCGTCACGGCAGCCTTCAATCGCAACGCGCTCGTTCACCTCGCCCGCGAGCTCGGTGGCGAGGTGGACGCGGAAGCCTTCGAGCATCGCGCCTTCTACGACGAGCAGGCCGGTCGTGTGGAGATGCATCTGGTCGCGCGCGAGGAGGTGGAACTGCACCTCGGAGCGGAGCGCTTCGGGCTCGCCGCGGGCGAGACCATCCACACGGAGAACTCCTACAAGTACGCGCCGGAGGAGTTCGAGGCGCTCGCGGCGGGGGCGGCCTTCGAGACGCTGCGTCACTGGACCGACGCCGAGGCGCTATTCTCCGTGTTCCTGCTGCGCGCCCGCTGAGCCGCCGACGCACCCTCAGGCCGCCCGCGGGAGCAGCTCCGGGTGCAGGTACATGGGCCGCGCCAGGCGATCCGCGAGGCGCGCCGCCTGCTCTTCCGGCGCCTTGCGTGGCGAGTGCAGTCTCGCGACGAGGAAACGCGCGCAGGCGAGCACGAGCAGCAGCGGCCAGAACCAGAGCTCTTCCCGCGTGAGCGACCGACGGCGGGCGTAGCCGTCGAGCATCATGCGCGTCAGTTCCGCATCCAGGCGGCCATCCGGTCCCGAGCACCAGTCCATGGCGGCCACGGCCAGATCGAAGGCGAGCGGTGCCCTGGCCGCGTGATGGAAGTCGATGACGCCCGTGAGCACGTCGCCGTCGAACATCGTGTTGTCCCGGAACAGATCGCCGTGGATCAGGCCCGTCGGCATGCGGTGCCAGTCGCCGCGATGTTCGACCGAGCGGAGCGCGTCGAGCGCCGATCGCAACAGGCTGCCCGTCTCGTGGCTCGTGCGCCGGACGTGGGCGCTGTAGCCGGCCTCGAGCCAGGCCAGATCGCGCGGATGTGGCGGCCCTTCGAGGCGCGCCGTGAGGCGGTGCATTCGTCCCAGGAAATCGCCCAGGGCGTGGCACTGGGCGGGGGTCGGACGCTCCGGATGCCCACCCGGCAATCGCGGCGTCAGAAGCGCCGGATGCCCGTCGACGCGGCCGACGCGACGGCCGTCGAGGTCCGGCACCGGCGCCGGCACCGGCATGCGCGCGGTCTCCAGCAGCTCGAGCATCGTCAGCGTTGCATCGGAAGGCCGTTCGGCCATGACAGTGAGTACCCACTCCCGGACCTCGCCGTCGGTGTCCTCGGTACTCACGAAGAAGTTGGAGTTCTCGATGCCGAGTTCCGTGGGGGCCGCCTCGAGCAGCAGACCCCGCCCCCAGCCGACGATGGCAGCGGCCAGGACGTCACGCGAGAGTTCGGAGTAGACCCCCATGGGTGGGCTTCCTGCGGCCGCGGTGTCAGAACTCGAGGAGGATCCACTTCGGTACGAGCGTGTCGGCCTTCTCGAGGTTGCCGTATCCTGAGGTCGAGTCGGCCGGCACCAGATAGTAGGGCCGGCCGGTGCTCGGAACGATGCGGATCATGCGTAGCTCGCCGTTCTGGCGGTACTCGTAGACGGTCCGGTCCTCGCCCTCGATGATCGTCACGTCGCGACCGCGCGGACTCACTCGGGTGTCGTCGGCGGCGATGGCCGAACCCGCCAGGGCCGAGACGATGGTCACGAGAATGCCGCGCACGAGCGGCGCTCTGCCGGGCCCGGATCGCATGGCGTGCTGCTCCTGCAGCAGAATTCCTCTCGAAGATGGTGACATACCCATGGCGGACGACAAACCGCTCATCCTCGTCGACGGTTCCTCCTATCTGTTCCGCGCGTTCCACGCGCTGCCGCCCCTCACGACCTCCGAGGGCCGCCCGACGGGTGCGATCCGTGGCGTCGTGGCCATGCTGCGCAAGCTCATGAGCGACCACCCCGGCAGTCCCGTGGTCGTGGTGTTCGACGCCAAGGGCGATACCTTCCGGAACGAGCTGTATCCCGAGTACAAGGCGAACCGGCCGCCCATGCCCGACGATCTGCGTGCGCAGATCGAACCGCTGCACGAGATCGTCGATGCCATGGGCCTGCCCCGCCTCGTCATCGACGGCGTGGAGGCCGACGACGTGATCGGCACGCTGGCGAAGCGGTCCTCGGGCGAACGCCCCGTGCTCGTTTCGACCTCCGACAAGGACCTCGCCCAGCTCGTCACGGACCGTGTCACGCTCGTCAACACCATGAGCGAGACGACCATGGACCCCGCGGGCGTCGTCGAGAAGTTCGGCGTGCCCCCGGAGCGGATCATCGACTACCTGGCGCTGGTGGGGGACACGGTCGACAACATCCCCGGCGTCGAGAAGTGCGGTCCGAAGACCGCGGCGAAATGGCTCGACAAGTACGGCGATCTCGACACGCTCATGGCGAAGGCCGACGAGGTCGGCGGCAAGATCGGCGAGAACCTGCGCGCCGCCCTGGACCGACTACCGCTCTCCCGCGATCTCGCGACGATCCGCGTCGACCTCGATCTGGGCCTCCCCGAAGACGCGCTCGAGCCGAAGGCCCCTGACGAGGCCGCCCTGCTGCGATGGTTCCGGGACCTCGAGTTCAAGAGCTGGATCAGCGAGGCGTCGGAGAAGGTGAACGACGATCCGCCGCCGCCGGCCGACTACGAGACCGTCACCGATCGCGCAGCCTTCGATGCCTGGCTCGAGCGCCTGAAGACCGCCGAGCTGTTCGCCTTCGACACCGAGACCACCTCCCTGCACTACATGCAGGCCGAGCTCGTCGGCGTGTCCTTCGCGGTGGAGCCGGGCAGCGCCGCCTACGTGCCCTTCGGCCACGCCTACATGGGTGCGCCGGATCAGCTCGATCGCGACGAGGTGCTCGAGGCGCTGCGCCCGCTGCTCGAGGACGAGAACAGGGCCAAGGTCGGCCAGAACCTCAAGTACGACATGAGCGTCCTGGCGCGTGCGGGCATCACGCTCCGCGGCGTGCGCTTCGACACCATGCTCGAGTCCTACGTCCTCGACTCCGTCGGCACGCGCCACAACATGGACGATCTGGCACTCCGCTTCCTCGGCCGCGGGACCATCCATTTCGAGGACATCGCCGGCAGGGGCAGGAATCAGCTCACCTTCGATCAGATCGCGCTCGAGGAAGCCGGTCCCTACGCTGCCGAGGACGCGGACGTCACGCTGCAGCTGCACGAGAAGCTCTGGCCGCGCCTCGCCGGCGAGAACCGCCTGAAGTCGGTCTTCGAGGAGATCGAGATGCCGCTCCTGCCGGTGCTCTCGCGCATCGAGCGCAACGGCGCCTACGTCGACGCGGACATGCTCGCGAAGCAGAGCGCAGAGCTCGCGGAGAAGATGGAGGCGCTGAAGGCGCGCGCCTGGGAGGCGGCCGGCGGCGAGTTCAACCTCGGCTCCACGAAACAGCTCCAGGAGATCCTCTACGACAGGCTCGGCCTGCCGGTGATCCGCAAGACCCCGAAGGGCGCTCCCTCCACGGCCGAGCCGGTGCTCTCGGAGCTCGCGCACGACTACGAGCTGCCGCGCATCATCATGGACTACCGCAGCGTCTCGAAGCTGAAGAGTACCTACACGGACACGCTGCCCGGACAGATCGATCCGACGACGAAGCGCATCCACACTTCCTACCATCAGGCCGTGGCAGCCACCGGCCGGCTGTCTTCCTCGGAACCGAACCTGCAGAACATCCCGATCCGCACGCCCGAGGGCCGCCGCATCCGGCAGGCCTTCGTGGCGCCGAAGGGGCGGATCATCCTCGCGGCGGACTACTCGCAGATCGAACTGCGGATCATGGCCCACCTCTCCGGCGACGCCGGTCTCACCCGCGCCTTCGCCGAGGGCCTCGACGTGCACCGCGCGACGGCGGCCGAGGTCTTCGAGGCCGAGCTCGATGCCGTCACCGACGATCAGCGCCGCAGCGCGAAGGCCATCAACTTCGGTCTCATCTACGGCATGTCGGCCTTCGGCCTGGCGAAGCAGCTCGGGATCGAGCGCGACGCCGCCCAGGCCTACGTCGGTCGCTACTTCGAGCGCTACCCGGGCGTGCGGGCGTTCATGGAGCGCACGCGCGAGCAGGCCAGAGACCAGGGCTACGTCGAGACCGTGTTCGGCCGCCGCCTGTACCTGCCGGACATCCGCGCGCGCAACCCGCAGGTGCGGGCCGCGGCGGAGCGCACCGCGATCAACGCCCCGATGCAGGGCACGGCGTCGGACATCATCAAGCGCGCCATGATCGCCCTCGACCAGTGGCTGGAGGAAGAGAACGTGCCGGCGCAGATGATCATGCAGGTGCACGACGAGCTGGTCTTCGAGGTCCGCGAAGACGTCGTCGAGGCGGTCGGCGCCCGGGTCCGCGCGCTGATGCAGGGTGCCGCCGACCTGGCCGTGCCGCTGCTCGTCGACGTCGGGGTCGGCGACAACTGGGACGAGGCGCATTGAAGGCCTTCGCCCTTGGCGGCGCGGGGCGTTTTCCCCTATCGTGGGCCGCTGGTCGCGCGTGCCGGCGCCCGGCTGTTCGGACACGCCGTGAATACATCCCTGTAGGCTCGGTCGCGGCATCCCTGCCGCTCACGGTCCTCACAGCCGGATCCCCGGCCTGCGCGGTTTCCGGCAATTGGCGCTCCTGCGGAGGTCGCCGAGAGGGCGTTGGCCGGGGTTAGGATGCGACACATGCACTCGTTCCTCTGTTTCCACGCGCAGACCGCGGCTTGGCGATGGCGTCGCTGACATCGACCCGTCCGTCGCCGTCCGTCATCGCTGCGTGGAGCCCCTCATGACCCCCGAAGAGTTCGCCGCCCTGGCCGCCCAGGGTCACAACCGCATACCCGTGGTGTGCGAGGTCCTCGCTGATCTCGACACCCCGCTCAGTACTTACCTCAAGCTCGCCGCCGGCCCCTACTCGTACCTGCTCGAGTCTGTGGAGGGCGGCGAGAAGTGGGGCCGCTACTCGATCATCGGCCTGCCCTGCCGCACCGTGCTGCGCGTCAGCGGCCACCGGGTGACCATCGAGACGGACGGCCGCATCGTCGAGGAGCAGGAGAGCGCCGACCCGCTCGCCTTCATCGACGCCTTCCGCGCCCGCTACCGGGTCGCGAGCGTGGCGGGCATGCCGCGCTTCAGCGGCGGCCTGGTCGGGTATTTCGGCTACGACACCATCCGTTACATCGAGCCCAGGCTGGCGCACTGCCCGAACCCCGACCAGCTCGGCACCCCGGACGTCCTGCTGATGGTGTCCGACGAGGTCGTGGTGTTCGACAACCTGCGTGGGCGCATGTACGTCATCGTGCACGTCGATCCGAGCGACGGCGGCACGCTGGCCCGGGCGGAGCAGCGCATCGCAGACCTGATCGGCGCGATGCAGCGCGGCGCGCCGCGGGGCAGCTGCGCGACGCCGCGCCGGGTGGACGAGGCCGACTTCGTGTCCGGGTTCACCGAGGCCGGCTTCAAGCAGGCCGTCGAGCGCATCAAGCGGTACATCCTGGACGGTGACTGCATGCAGGTCGTGCTGTCGCAGCGCCTGTCGATCCCCTTTCAGGCGCCGCCGCTGGACCTGTACCGCGCCCTGCGCGGCCTGAACCCTTCGCCGTACATGTACTTTCTCGACCTCGGCGGGTTCCAGGTCGTGGGTTCGTCGCCGGAGATCCTCACGCGCCTCGAGGACGGCCTGGTCACCGTGCGGCCGATCGCCGGCACGCGGCGGCGCGGGCACACCGACGCGGAGGACAAGGCCCTCGAGGCCGAGCTGCTCGCCGACCCGAAGGAGCTGGCCGAACACCTGATGCTGATCGACCTCGGCCGCAACGACGTCGGGCGCGTCGCGCGCATCGGCACCGTCCGGGTCACCGACCGG
>JAZBPO010000293.1:0-8158 GCA_036351675.1 Pseudomonadales bacterium | reverse complement strand
GGGCGTTGCTCAAGGACGCCCCATTGCTGATCCTCGACGAGGCGACCTCCGCCCTCGACACGGAGTCCGAGGGCCGGATCCGGGCCGCGCTCGAGGAGGTGAGGGCCGGGCGCAGCACGCTGCTCATCGCCCATGGCCTCGGCACCGTCGAGAACGCCGACGAGATCGTCGTCCTCGACGAGGGTCGCATCGTCGAACGCGGCCGGCATGCAGACCTGCTCGCATCCTGCGGCCTCTACGCAGCGCTTCATGATCGTCAGCCGGGTGCCTCGAGGGCGCAGGCCTCGACGCGGACGGCTCCCGCCGGACCCTCGTCCGGGGCCTCACGCGCGGAACCTGCGAGCTTCGAGCAGCGCATCCTCGCGCACTGGTACTCGGGCTCGCGGGTCGGCGACGTCCTGGCGCCGCTCGGTGCGGTCACGGGCTTCGTGGCGCGCTGGCGCCGCGATCGCGCGACGGCCGATGGCGACGCCTGGCGAGCCCCGGTTCCCGTGATCGTCGTCGGCAACCTGACGGTCGGTGGTACGGGCAAGACCCCCTTCGTGATCTGGCTCGCGCGCTGGCTGACCGCGCGCGGCTGGCGGCCGGGCATCGTCGGTCGGGGCCATGGCGGAGCGCCGGCCGCGTGGCCCGTCGCGGTGGGGCCGACGAGCGCCGCCCCCGAGGTCGGGGACGAGGCGCTGCTGCTGCAGCGCGAGACCGGCTGTCCGGTTCACGTCGCCCCGGCGCGCAGCCTGGCTGCCCGGGCCCTGCTCGCCGCGCACCCCGAAGTGGACGTGCTGCTCGCCGACGACGGTCTGCAGCATCACGCGCTCGCGCGGGATCTCGAGATCGTGCTGCTCGACGGTGCCCGTGGCCTCGGCAACGGGCGCTGCCTGCCGGCAGGTCCCCTGCGGGAGCCGGCGGCACGCCTGGACGACGTGGACCTGCTGGTCAGCAACGGCGGTCTGCGGGCGCCGGAGTGCGAACGGCGCCACGAGCGGTTCGATCTGGTACCCGGCCGGCTGCGGCGGCTGGTGGACGATGCGACCGTCGCAGCTTCGGCGCTGGCGGCGGCGGGGCCGGTACACGCGGTCGCGGGCATCGGCCATCCGGAGCGGTTCTTCGCCACGCTGGAGAGCCTCGGCGTATGCTTCACGCCGCATCCCTTCGACGATCATGCGCCGCTCCCACCGGAGCGGCTCGCCTTCGGCGACGACGCGCCGATCGTCTGCACCGAGAAGGACGCCGTGCGCGTCGAGGGCTGGCTCCGGGACCCGGCCCACGCGTCGCTCGCCGCGCGCTGCCATGCCCTGGCCGTCGAGCTGCGTCCCACGGCCGGCCTGGAACGGGCGCTCGTGCGCCTGCTGGCCACGCTCGATGCGGCCCGAACGCTGGAGGTGGAGTGAGCTACAAGGTCGTGATCCCCGCGCGCCACGCATCGACGCGCCTGCCCGGCAAGCCGCTGCTGGAACTGGCCGGCCTGCCCATGGTGCTGCGTGTCTGGGAGCGCGCCCGGCAGAGCGCGGCGGAGGAGGTCGTCGTCGCCACGGACGATGCACGCATCGCGGAGGTGGTGCGCGCGCACGGCGGCGATGCGGAGATGACGGCTGCGGATCATCCCAGCGGCACCGATCGTCTCGCCGAAGTGGCTGCGCTGCGGGGCTGGAATGACGAGGTGCTCGTCGTCAACGTGCAGGGTGACGAGCCCCTGATCCCGCCTGCGGTGATCGATCAGGTGGCCGGCGATCTCGCTGCCTGTCCCGCGGCGAGCATGGCGACGCTGGCCGAGCCGCTGGCGAGCATCGACGCGCTGAACGACCCGAACGTCGTCAAGGTGGTGCGCGATGCACAGGGCCTCGCGCTCTACTTCTCGCGCGCACCCGTACCCTGGCCCCGGGACGGCATGCCCGGGACGCCGTCGGGCGGACCCTGGCGCCGCCACATCGGCATCTACGCCTACCGCGTGGGACTGCTGCGTCGCTTCGTCACCTGGCCCCCGGCCGTGCTCGAAGGCGTGGAGATGCTCGAGCAGCTGCGCGTGCTCGATGCGGGCGAGCGGATCCACGTCGCCGACGCCTGTGCGCCCGTCCCGGGCGGCGTCGACACGCAGGCGGATCTGGATCGGATCCGCACGCTGATGGAGGAGGGGACATGAGCACACGACTCGTCGCGGTGACCAAGCAGGACTGTCCGACCTGTCGCCTCGTGGTGCCGGCACTGGAAGCGCTCGCCGCCCGCGGTGCGCTGCGCATCATCAATCAGGACACTGCCGACTTCCCGGTGGTCGCGGGCGCGGAGGTGGTGCACGACGCCGCGCTCGACGAGAGCTGGCGCCTCGGCGTCGACGTCGTGCCGACGCTGGTGCGCTACGACGGCGATGCGGAGATCGGACGCACTGAAGGCTGGGACCGGGCGGCCTGGCGCGCGCTCAGCGGCGACGCGACGCTCGGCGAGGCGCTGCCCGAACTGCGTCCGGGCTGCGGTTCCCTGACGCGGGATCCCGGCGTGGAGCCCGGGTTGCGCGCGCGCTTCGGTGATCCGCGTCTCACCGCCCGACGCCTCGAGCTCGCCGAGCTCGAGGATCCCGTGGAGGCCTGCTTCGAGCGCGGCTGGTCCGACGGCCTGCCCGTGGTGCCGCCGACCCAGGTCCGCGTCTCGGCCATGCTCGACGGCACGGAGCGGGACCCGGCCGAGGTCGTCGGCGAAGTTCCCCCCGATCTCGTCCCCTGCACGATCGAGAAGATCGCCATCAACGCGGTGCTCGCCGGCTGTCGGCCCGAGTACCTGCCCGTGGTGATCGCCGCGGTGGAGGCGGCGCTCGAGGAGCCCTTCTGCATGCACGGGCTGCTCGCGACGACCTACTTCTCCGGTCCCATGGTCGTCGTCAGTGGGCCCGTGGCGCGGCGCATCGGCATGAATGCCGCGGGCAATGCGCTCGGCCAGGGCAATCGCGCCAACGCGACGATCGGCCGCGCGCTGCAGCTCGTGATCCGCAACGTCGGAGGCGGCCGGCCGCAGGGCGTCGACCGGGCCGCACTCGGCAACCCGGGCAAGTACACCTTCTGCTTCGCCGAGGACGACGATCCTTCCTGGACGTCGCTGTCCGAGGACCGCGGTCACCGCCGCGAGGAGAGCACCGTGACCCTGTTCGCCGCAGACGGCGTGCAGGGCATCGTGGATCAGAAGGCGCGCGATCCGGAGGCACTGTGCCGGAGCTTCGCGGCGGGCCTGCGCGTCGTCGGTCATCCGAAGATGGTGCAGGCCGCGGACGCCTTCCTGGTGGTCTCACCGGAGCATGCGCGCGTCTTCCACGAGGCCGGCTGGAGCAAGGCCGCGGTGACCGAACGACTGCACGAGCTGCTGACGCTGGACGGGGCGGAGCTCGTGCAGGGTGCGGGCGGCATCGCCGAGGGCCTTCCCGAGGCCTTCGCCGACAAGCGGATCCGCAAGTTCCGCGAAGGCGGCCTCACGCTCGTGCGTGCGGGCGGCGCTGCGGGTATGTTCTCGGCGATCATCGCCGGCTGGGGGGCGAGCGGCCGTGTCGGCTCCTCGCCGGTGACGCGCCGCATCGGCGCCTGAAGGGTCTGGAAGATCCGGAACACCAAGGAGCGAAGCAGATGAGCGAACGGGTACTGTTGGACCCGGGCTCCGAGCGCGATCCCGAACGGCGCGAGCCGCGGGAGCTGCCGTCCTCGCTGGACGGCCTCGTGCTCGGCATGCTCGACATCTCGAAACCGCGGGGCGACGTGTTCCTCGACGAACTCGAGGCGATGTTCGGCGAGCGCGGCGTCGAGGTGAGGCGCTACAGCAAGCCGACCTTCACGCGTCCTGCGCCGGACGAGCTGCGCGGACGCATCGCCGAGGAATGCGATGTCGTCGTCGAGGCGCTCGCCGACTGAGGCTCCTGCACGTCGTGCAGTCTGCATGACATACGGGATCTGGACGGGCGCGGTATCCCCGGTGGCTTCGTCGCGTCGGAGGAGTTCAGGGAAGCGGCCGATGCACAGGAGTCCTCGCTCGGATTCCCGGCACGACGCGTGTTCGTTCCGCATCCGATCCAGGACCGGACGGACGAGGAGATGCGGGCCCTGGCGCGAGCGTCCTTCGCGGAGATCGCGGCGCTCGTGACCACGGCGCCCCAGAACTGAGCGCAGTACCGGGAAGATAGCTGGCGAGGCGGGTGGGGTGCAGGGCCCCCCACCCGAGTCCAGTGCTGCGCCTACTTCGGCTGCATGCGGATGCCGCCGTCGAGACGCACCGTCTCGCCGTTCAGATAGGGGTTCTCGACCATCTGCGTGGCGAGGAGGGCGAACTCCGGGGGCTCGCCGAGGCGCTTCGGGAACTGCACCATCTCGATCAGCGGCACGCGCACCTGATCCGGTGCGCCCATCATCATGGGCGTCTCGAAGATGCCGGGCGCGATCGTGTTCACGCGAATGCCGCTGCGCGAGAGATCGCGGGCGATCGGCAGGGTCATGCCAGCGACGCCCGCCTTCGATGCGCTGTAGGCAGCCTGGCCGACCTGACCGTCGAAGGCCGCGACGGAGGCCGTGTTCACGATGACGCCACGCTCGCCGTCCTCGTTCACGGGCTCGTTCTTGGCCATCTGCTCGGCGCACAGGCGCAGGGTGTTGAAGGTGCCGATCAGGTTCACGCGCAGCACGAATTCGAAGGTCGCCAGCGGCATGGCGCCGTCGCGCCCGAGCGTTCGCGCCGCAGCGCCGATGCCTGCGCAGTTCACGTTGACGTGGATCGCGCCGAAGCGTTCCACGGTGCCGTCGACAGCCGCCTGCACCGAGGCCTCGTCGCCGACGTCGACCCTGAACGGGGCCGCGGCGGCGCCGAGTTCCCCGGCGGTCTTCTGCGCCAGTTCCTCGTTCAGATCGAAGATCGCGACCTTCGCGCCGCGTGCGATGAAGGCCTCTGCCGTGGCCCGGCCGAGTCCGGACGCGCCACCGGTGACGACGGCGACCTTGTTCTCGAGATCCATGCGTACTCTCCCTTCAGTGTTCGCGGCCGTGCCGCGCAGAGCGGCGCGGAGTGTACAGCAGCGCAGCGGCGGCTAGACTCGCGCGCGTCATGATGGCGCGCACAGCACAGGTGGCCACCGAGCCGCGGCGAGCACTTCCGAGGGGGGTGAGGCATCTGCCCGGTTGGCTCGCGGCTCCGGAGGCCGCTCGCCTGCTCGAGCGCTGCGAAACCGAACTCGCCTTCGCCGCACATCCCGTGCGCCTGTTCGGTCGGGAGCACCTCACTCCCCGTGAGACCGTATTCCTGGCGCCAGCAGGCGTCCGCTACCGCTACTCCGGCCACGAGCATCGGGGCACCGGCATGCCGGCGTGGCTCGATGCGCTCCGTCGACGCCTGGGCGCGGAGACGGGGGTGGAGCTCGCGTCAGTGCTCGCGACCCGCTACCGCTGCGGCGCAGATCGGGTCGGCTGGCACGCCGACGACGAGCGCGAGCTCGGGCCGGAGCCGGTCCTGGTGGTCCTCAGCCTCGGTTCGTCGCGGGATCTGGACTTCCGCGCGCGTCGGCCCGCGCCCGGGCGGCGTCGGCGCTGGCGAGTCGCGCTGAGCGCCGGCGACCTCCTCGTCATGGAGGCGGGTACGCAGAGCCGGCTGGAACACGCGGTACCGCCCCGGGCAGGTCGGGGCGTCCGTGTCAGCCTCTCCTTTCGACCGCACCGGGCACGGCCGTGAGCGGCCTTCACTGGCACGAGCAGGCCGAGCTCGGCGCCCTGAACACCCTGCGCCTGCCCTGCCGTGCCCGGGTACTTGCCGAGGCCGCAGACGAGGCCGCGATCCTCGAGGCCTTCGCGCGCGCCGATGCGCTGGAGCTGCCGGTGTACGTGCTCGGTGGGGGCTCCAACGTCGTGCTGCCACCGCGCATCGAGGGTGTGGTCCTGCGTCTGGCTGAAGCAGAGGTGCCGGGCGCGCTGGAAGCCGGGGCCGTGATGATCGCCGCTGGCTGCGACTGGGACGGGCTCGTTCGTCGCGCCACGGCGGCAGGCCTCTGGGGTATCGAGAACCTCGCGCTCATCCCCGGGCGCGTCGGTGCCGCGCCGGTGCAGAACATCGGCGCCTATGGTCAGGAACTCGCGGATTGCTGTGTCGCCGTTCGGGCCTTCGATCGCCAGGCAGGCCGCTTCGAGACGATGGCGGCCGAGGACTGTGGCTTCGCCTATCGCGACTCGCGCTTCAAGCGTGAGCCGGGGCGCTGGCTCATCACGAGCGTGACGCTGGAGCTGGCGTCGCAGGGTGTTCCGCGCCTCGACTACCCGACCTTGCGCGAGGCCGTCGCGGACGAGGCGGCGCCGACGACGCCGGCGGCCATGGCGGCGCTGGTGACGCGTGTGCGCCGGGAACGCCTGCCGGATCCGGCGGACGCCCCGAATGCGGGCAGCTTCTTCGAGAATCCGGTGCTCGACGAGCAGGCGGCCGAGCGCCTGCTCGCATCGTACCCCGCATGCCCGCTGCGCAGCGCCGGCAACGGGATGAAGGTGCCGGCAGCCTGGCTCATCGAGCAGGCCGGTTGGCGCGGGCGACGGATGGGCGCCGTCGGCATCTCGGAGAGACACGCGCTCGTGCTCGTGCATCACGGCGGGGGGGACGGTCGCGATCTGCTCGCCGTCGCGGAGGCCATCGAGCGCGACGTGCACGCGCGTTTCGGCATCCGCCTCGCACGCGAGCCCGTGCTGCTGGGCTGGTAGCGGCGGGGCGCGCAGCACCGAGCGGCGCGCCCCGCCTGCCTTCAGCCCGTTCCGTCCGCGAGATCCCCTTCCCGCGCTCCGTCCGCCTCGTTCGCGGCAGCCCGGCGCCGAGCGCGAGGGTCGTTCGCGGCGCGCTCGGTCTCGGGCTTCGGAGGTGGCGTCACCGGCAATGGTTCGGCAGTCACCGTGTCCTCGCGCTTCGGACGCTCCGCGTCGTCGTCGATGAACACCACCCCCCTGGCGGCGCGGCGCGCGGCGCGGGGATCGTTGCTGGCGCGCGCGCCGTCGCCCGCTTCCCCGCTGTGCTCTCCATCCGCGGTCTGCTCGCGCGGTGCGCCGGACCGGGCAGGCTCCGTGCTCGGGGCAGGGGCTTCGAACTCGAGCGAGCCCTGGGGCTCCGCGCCCGTGTCGGAGGCGTCGGTGACCGCGCGCGTCTCCTCTTCGGCGTCGGTCGGCGTTTCCGCAGTCGCCGCCATCACCTCGCCTTCCGGCTGGTCGACGTCGTTCGTCACGACGGCCGGCTCGTCCGCCTCCGCGGCTTCCTGTTCGATCATGGCCGCCGCGATCGAGTCCTCACCGCCCACGGGGCCCTGGAGTACGGGCTGGGCGTCCTCTTCGCGGGACTTGCGGCCGCGCTCGCGCCGCGGGCGTCGGCGGGTGCCTGCGGGCACGACGTGTGCGTCCTCCGGGCCGGGACGGGGTGCGGCACTGCGATTACCGCGATCGTCGTCGTCCGCGTCGACGTCTTCGGCGTCGCCGTAGGCATCGCTGTCCCCATAGCCATCGTCCTGAGCGTCCGCATCGCCTGCCGACGCATCGGCGCTGTCGTCCCCGCGATCGCTGCGGCGGCGACGGCCGCGGCCGCCACGACGGCGACGTCGACGACGAGCGCCGCCTTCCTCGTCCTCGTTGGTGCCGTCGCCCTCGGTCAGCGCGGCCTCGTCGTCCCGGTCCTCGTCCGTGTCCTCGTCGAGGTCCTCGCCGGCGACGTCGTCGCGCGCGGAGACCTCGTCCCGCCCGCCACGACGTCCGCGGCGTCTCCGGCGGCCACTGCGGCGACTCTCGCCGGTCTCGCCATCCGCTTCCGGCGCGTCCTCAGTGCCGGCCTCGACGTCGTCCGCGTCCTCCGCCTGGTCGTTCTCGTCGTGGTCACGGGCATTCTCGCCCCCGCGTCGGCTGCGGCCGCCACGACGTCCGCGACGCCGCCGACCCCGGCCGCCCTCACGCTCCGAGTCCTGATCGTCCGCGCCTGCGGGTTTGCGCCCGGCGTCGCGAGTCGCCGCGGGCTCGGCGAGTGCTTCGACTTCTTCCGGCTCCGCAGCCGGCGCCGCCACTGCAGGCACTTCACTGCGATTGAAGAGCGCCCGCGCGAGCCGGCGCACGAGGCCTTCGTCGCCCGCCGGCGCCTTGCCCTCCGGCGCGGCGGTCGGGGCAGGGGCCTGCGCCGCGGCGGGGGTCGGCGCCGG
>JAZBPO010000292.1:0-21711 GCA_036351675.1 Pseudomonadales bacterium | reverse complement strand
CTCCAGGGCCTGCAGCGCGACGCGCCGCACGTGCCCTTCGAACGCATGCGGGCGGTCCTCGCGGCGGAGCTGCCCGGCGGCCTCGCGCAGCTCGCCGACCTCGAGCCCGAACCTCTCGCGGCCGCTTCCATCGGCCAGGTCTACCGGGCACGCCTGCAGGACGGCCGCGAGGTCGCCATCAAGGTGCAGTACCCGGACATCGACCGCATCGTCGAGGCCGATCTGAAGAACCTGAAGAAGCTCTTCGGATCCCTCGTCGCCCTCGTCGCCGACGTGGACGTCGAGCCGATCTGGGTCGAACTCCGGGAGCGCCTGCTCGAGGAGCTCGATTACGAGCAGGAGGCGGCGAACATCGCGCGCATGCGCGAGTACTACGCGGACGACCCCGGTGTACTCATCCCCGCGGTGATCCCGGAGGCGAGCAGCCGGCGCGTGCTGACGCTGGAGTACGTACCCGGCATCGGGCCCGAGGAGGCCTGCTCGGGCGTCCACGACCAGGCTCTGCGCGATCGCTGGGGCGCGCAGCTGCTGCGCTTCGTGATGCGCGGCCTGCTCGAACACCGCTTCCTGCACGCGGATCCGAACTTCGGCAACTTCGCCTTCCGCGAGGACGGGCGCCTCGTGGTCTACGACCACGGCTGCGTGAAACGGATCCCGGAGGCGACGGCGGCGGGCTGCGCGCGGATTCTCCGCTCCTGCCTGGCGCAGGACCTGCGGGTGCTGCCGGGGCAGCTGCACACGCTCGGCGTCTACGACCGGCGCAGCGGCGCCGCGGTGCCGCGTCGCGTCGTGGAGCCGCTCGCGAAGGAGGTGCTGGTCATGGTCGGCGCCGAGCCCTATCCGTTCTCGAAGGACTGCTCGCTCTACGACGTCCTGCTCGATCGCGATGGCCGCTATCTGCGGGAGCTGGCGCGACTCGAGCTGCCGGCCGATCTCGTGTTCGTGAATCGCACGCTGTCCGGCGTGTTCGGCAATCTCTGTCGACTGCAGGCGACGCAGCGCTGGGCGGAAGTGCTGGAGCCCTGCCTGCCGGGCGGCACACAGGGTCCGGAGACGCCCCCCGCGACCTGCTGAGGGCCGGACCGACCGCGGCCCGCCCGGTGCGGGCGAGCCGCGGCGCGCGGTCTCAGGCTGCGCCGCCGGCGGCCTGCGGAACGGGTTCCGCGGCGGCTTGCGGCACCGGCGCGATGCCGCGCTCGACCTTCCAGGACAGCTCGCCGTCGTAGCGCCAGACCCGGTTCGCCTCGTCCTCGAGCGCGAACAGGTGCAGCCATCCGTTGTCGAACAGCGCACGCACGCCCTCGTGCTTCGCGAGGACGTCCGTGATCGCCTCGCGCGGCGCCTGCACGAACACCGACAGGCGCAGCGGTTCGTGCATGTAGTCCTCGCCATCGTGCACGGACTGCCAGGGCAGGCCCACGCGCAGCGCGCCGCCGTTGCCCTCGACCACGCCCATGCCGCCCGTGACGTTGTGCAGCAGCTTGTTGCCGCCGCCGAAGACGTCCGGTGCGACCGTGGAGCCGTAGTACTGCAGGCTGATCCAGCTCGCGACCACGACCGGCGCCGTCAGGATCAGTTCGAGGACGCCGAAGCCCTCGTCCTCCTGCCAGCTGTAGTCGTGCAGGAAGGCGCGGCCGGCCTGGCTGCCGGCGGCGGTGCGGGCCCGTGGCGCCGCGATGAACGCCCGGCAGCCGGCGAGGCCCCACTCCGGGCGCACCTCGGCCCAGTCGTTCGCGCGGGCGAGCAGGTCCGTCTCCCGATCGGCGCGGGGCAGACGGGCCGCGCGTTCGGCGCGGGTCAGGCGGCCGGCTTCCTCGAACCAGCGCCGCGCCCGCTCCAGGGCCGGCCCGTGGCCGCTCGCGTCGACGTCGCCGTCGTAGAGCGTCATCGCGTCCGTGGTGGTGTCGTGCAGGGCGCCGACGAAGAGCGTGTCGGCGGGAATCTCGATGCCGCGCTCGGCGAGGCCGGCGCGGGTCCCGCGATCGTTGAGGAGTCCCGCCAGCAGCCGCGCGTTCACCTCGCCCGAGTAGCCGCCGCAGGCGCCGCAGTGGAGCGCCGATGCATGCGGGTTGTTGGTGACGCTGGCGCCGTGGCCCGCGAGCACGACGAGCGGCGCGAAGTCCTTCGTCAGCGACATGGCACCGAGCACGGTCGCCGCGGCCTCGATACGAGCCTCGAGGTCGAGGGCGGGTTCCACGTGTGGCGCCGGGTCGTTCGGCGCCGCCTGCTTCACGAGGCCGAGGGCATCGCGCACGAGCTTGCCGATGTAGACCGGTCCCGCCGCCTCGACGAAGGCGAAGGAGGACACGGCGGCGAGCTTGAAGCGCCCCCAGGCGCGCGAGGCGCGGGCCGTGTGGCGCGCCGAGAGATCGTGCTCGGCGTCCGCCGGGCCGCCGGCGCGCGTTTCGAGCCCCGCATTGAGGAGCACGGGCAGGCGCGCTTCGTCGACGTCCGAGGCGAAGCGGCGGTGGTTCGCCGTCAGGCCGAAGAAGCCGGCGAAACCGAGCGTGCGGATCGAGGGGTCGAGGGACTCGAGGGCGCGGCGGAACACCTCCGAGCGCACGTCGATGCAGAAGGCGGCCTGCAGTTCCGGCCGTCCCGGCGCCGGCGTGGCGATCTCCGCGAAGGCGCCCAGCAGCTCGCGCTGGCCGGCGCGCTCGGCAGCGGCCTGCAGGATCGCGTCGAGCACGAGATCGGCGTCGGCCTCGAGCGGCGCCGCGTGTGCGGCGAGGGTCTCGCGCCAGCGATCACCGATGGCCGCCTCGTGGGCTTCCAGCAGCCGCGTCTCCCAGAACAGACGGATGGCCAGGAAGTCGACGAGCGTGCCGTCGCTGCCGCCCTTCAGTTCCGCCTGCCAGAGGCGGTAGCGGGCCGCGTGGGCCCAGCCACCGAGGCTCGCGAGGACCGCGTGGAAGTAGGTCTCGAGCGCCCCGGCGGTGAGGCCGAGGCGCGCAGCGCACTGCGTGATCGCGGCCGTGGCCGAGTCCGGGGCCTCCGTCACGCGGCGGCAGAAGTGCTTCAGACCCTGGATCTCCGGCGTGAGGTCGTGCGTGGCGACGGCCTGCCAGGCGAGCCAGGCGGTGCGCGCCCGGGGGGCGGACCAGAGCGCCTGGCCCTGATCGAACCAGCTCGCCGCCCAGGCCCCGAAGCGGGCGTCGATGAAGCCGGGCCAGTCCATGCCGCTCGCCTGCGCCGCGAGATCGGCGACCGTCGGCAGGGCGCGACGCGGCGCGGGGGCCCGGGCGAGGGCGACCTTCAGCGCGTCGAGATCGGCCGGGCGTGCTGCGTCCGTGCACGCCGCGAGGGCGGCCTCGAGGTCCGCATCGGTGATCTCCCCGGCTTCGATCCGGGTCCGGTAGGCGGCCCGCGGCAGGGTCACGGGCGTGCCGGACACCCGTGCGAGGCGCGCGCCGGCGCTGGCGAGGCCTTCGCCGGTCTGGCCGAGGAAGGGATTCACGGCCACCGTCGAGGCGAGAGGCCAGGCGGGCGGGATGGCGCGGCCGGCGGCCTCGGCGGCGGCGAGCAGGGTGCCGGTCGGGACGTCGGACTGCATAGCGTTGGTCGTCATGGCTCTTCTCCGGTCCGATCAGGCGGTGCGGCGCCAGCCGCCGAGGAGGCGGTCGGCGATGGCGTTGGCATAGAGGCCGTTCGAGAGGTGTACGCGCAGGGGCGCCGTGGCCGGGTGATGCGCCCAGATCGGGAACAGGGCCTGGGCCCAGGCCACGAGCGCGAAGCTGAGCACGGCGAGCACCACGAGGGCCCATTCGAGGGAGGTCGGCACCGGCGTCGGCGGCAGCGTGCCGGCCGTGAGCGCCTCGGCGCCGCGGTGCAGGACGAAGTAGGCGATGGCAGTGGCGCCGGAGTAGACGGCCGTGCGCCGAGTGAGGATGCGCGGCGCCTCGTCCGCGAGACCCTGGGCGAGGAGGTAGGCGACGCCGAAGACGAGGATCGCGCCGAGCGCGATCGCCTGCGGCGAGGAGTCCTCGAAGCCGAACAGCAGACCGACGAAGGCATAGATGGCCAGGGCCGCGAGGAAGGACCGCGTCACGGCCCAGCCGTCGGGGATGGCGATGGGGCCGGGGCGTCGGGCCGCGGTCACGTTCTCCACGCCCTCACCGGAGGCCAGGAACGCGTGCGCCTTGTAGAAGGAGTGCGCGACGATGTGCAGCAGGGCGAGCGGGAACAGGGCGAGGCCGCACTGCAGCATCATGAAGCCCATCTGCGCCACCGTGGACCAGGCGAGGGAGGTCTTGACGGCTGGCTGCGTGAGCATGACGAGGCCCCCGAAGAGGGCCGTGAAGCCGCCGACGAAGACCAGCAGGGCGAGGACGCCGGGTGCCAGCAGCATGACGTCGGCGAAGCGGATCAGCAGGAAGCCACCGGCGTTGACGAGGCCGGCGTGGAGGAGGGCGGAGACGGGCGTCGGCGTCTCCATGACTTCCGTGAGCCAGCCGTGCAGCGGGAACTGGGCGGACTTCAGCAGCGCCGCGACCGTGAGGAGCAGGGCTGCGACGGTGATCACTCCCGAGGCGTCGTCGGCGCGGGCCGCCTCGAGCAGCGTCGCGATGTCGAAGGTCCCGTAGTGCCAGGCGAGCAACAGGCCCGCGACCACGAGGACGGCCGCTCCGGTGTTCGCCGAGAGCGCCTTCTTGCGTGCGGCGCGCTGCGCCTGGACCCGCTCGGGGTAGAACACGAGGAGCTGGCGCAGGCACCAGCTGCTGGCGAACCAGGCCGCCACGAGCTGGACCAGGTTGCCGGCCTGCACGAGCAGGAGCACGGCCGCGAGGGTGGCCGTGAGCCAGGCCGTGAACAGGCCCTGGCGGGCCTCGCCGTCCATGTAGGTGCGGGCGTAGCGGACCACGATCCAGCCCACGAAGGAGACGAGCACGAGCATGGTCATGCTCACGGCGTCGAGGCGGGCCGAGAGGCCGACGCCGAAGAGCCCGATGAGCGGCGAGGTGGCGGCGCCGTTCGCGACGGTCATGCCGGCCGCGACGAGGGCGACGGCGAAGGCCCCGAGCGCGGCGCCTTCCGCCAGCAGCGGAACGTTGGCGGGGCGTCGCCCCGGTTCGCGGAAGCCGGCGGCGCTGGCGAGCAGGAGCAGGGTCGGAGCGAGCAGCGGGAGCAGCTGGGACATGTTCGGGTACCCGTCGTGACGAATGGCGGGGAGTCTCGGGGCTCCCGGGAATGAACAAAAATTGATTGTTTCTCTTCTTTCGTTTCTTTTCCAAGAACGATAGGTCGGCGCCGCGCGGCGGCCCGGGTTCGGGCAGCATCGAGCCGGAACGCCTGGCGGTGCGCCACGAGATCCGTACGAATCACCTACGGCATGCAGTGAAACCTCGAACCGAAGGCGGTCGGTCTGGCGGCCCGGTTCGAGCAGGTCTTCGGTGTCACGCCCGAACTCGTCGCCGTGGGCGGTGCGGTCTTCGACGTCGACGTGGACGGCGAGCGGGTCTGGTCCAGGCATGCCCGGGGCGACTTCCCCGACGACGCGACGCTGATCGAACGCCTGCGCGGCTGAGGCGACCTGCGGACGCCGGTCCGGGGGGCGCGGCGTTTCCGGTCGCGGTTGCCGAGGCCTCGGGCCGGCAATAGGCTCCGGGACTCATGCGCGTGCCCCGAGGGAGGGAGCGATGGCGAGCGAACACGATCTCGTGATCCGCGGCGGGACCGTCGCCGACGGTACCGGTAGCGGTCTGCGCGAGGCCGACGTGGCCGTCTCCGGCGGCGTCGTCAGCGCCGTCGGCGACGTGAAGGGCAGGGGCCGTGAGGAGTTCGACGCCCGCGGTCTGCTCGTCACGCCCGGCTTCGTCGACATCCATACGCACTACGATGGTCAGGCGACCTGGGACTCCCGCCTCGCGCCGAGTTCCTGGCACGGCGTCACCACTGCGGTCATGGGCAACTGCGGCGTCGGTTTCGCACCGTGCCGCCCCGAGGATCACGACGTGCTGGTCAAGCTCATGGAGGGCGTCGAGGACATTCCCGGTGTGGTGCTCACGGAGGGCCTGTCCTGGAACTGGGAGAGTTTCCCGGAGTTCCTCGACGCGCTCGAGGCGCGCGAGCACGACATCGACTTCGCGGCGCAGGTGCCGCACGGTGCGCTCCGCGTCTATGTCATGGGGCGGCGCGGGGCCGATCGCGAGGACGCGACCCCCGACGACATCGCGGCCATGGCGCGGCTCGCGCGCGAGGCCGTGGAGGCCGGCGCCCTCGGCTTCACCACCTCCCGGACGCTCAACCACCGCACCTCCGAGGGCAAGCCGACGCCGACGCTGACGGCAGGCGAGGACGAGCTCATGGGCATCGCGCTCGCGCTCGGGGAGGCGAAGCGCGGCGTGCTGCAGTTCGTCTCCGACTTCAAGGGAGCGGAGGCGGAGATGGCCATGCTCCGGCGGCTCTGCGAGCGCTCCGGTCGCCCCCTTTCCGTCTCCATGGCCCAGGCCGAGCGCGCGCCGGATGCCTGGAAGCACCTGCTCGCGATGATCGACGACGCGGCCGCTGCGGGCCTGCCCATGCGCGCGCAGGTCGCCGGCCGGCCCGTCGGGCTCATGCTCGGCCTCGACGCGACGCTGAATCCCTTCGTGGGCCATCCGTCCTGGCGCGAGATCGCCGACCTGCCGCTCGAGGGCAAGGTCGCACGCCTGCGCGAGCCGGAGTTCCGGGCGCGCATGCTCGCGGAGAAGCCGGCGACGGAGAACCCCTTCATGGTCGCCGTGCTGCAGAACTTCGAGAAGATGTTCGTGCTCGGCGATCCGCCGGACTACGAGCAGCCGCCGGAGCGCTCCCTCGGCGCCCAGGCAAGGGGCCTCGGCGTCGCGCCCCGGGAACTCGCCTACGACCTCATGCTCGAGGACGACGGCCGGGCCATGCTCTATTTCCCGTTCCTCAACTACGCCGAGAACTCCCTCGAACCGTCGCTGGCGATGATGCGCAACCCGAACACCGTGCTCGGCCTCGGCGACGGCGGCGCGCATCTCGGCACGATCTGTGACGCGAGCTTCTCGACGCACATGCTCACGCACTGGACCCGGGACCGGACGCGCGGCGAGAAGCTGCCGATCGAGACCGTCGTGAAGTGGCACACGCAGGACACGGCCGCGGCCGTGGGCCTGCACGACCGCGGCATCCTCGCGCCGGGCTACAAGGCCGACGTCAACGTCATCGACCACGCGAGCCTGCGTCTGCGCGCGCCGCGCATGGTCCACGACCTGCCCGCCGGCGGTCGCCGGCTCATGCAGGACGCCGAGGGCTATCGCCTCGCGGTCGTCTCCGGCCAGGTCACCTACCGCGACGGCATCGCCACCGAGGCGCTGCCCGGTCGCCTCGTCCGCGGCGCGCGCCCGGCGCCCACCTGAAGACAGGGGTCGGGGTGCATTTTTCCTGATCACTCCGGCACCTTCGAGCAGAAAAAATGCACTCCGACCCTGTTCGGTGGGGTGGAGGGGAGGGGAGGGGAGATGCACACGCCGAGGACTCTGGAAGTGCACTGCGAATGGCGGTCGGAGGAGCTGGCGGACGAGTCGATCTGGACGGAGACGTTCGCGGCGGACGAGCTCGAGGAGCTCGACGCCGCGCTCCGCCACGCGCTCGCGAAGTCCGAGGACGTGCTGGTCATCGGTCGCGAGGACTTTCCGCTGCCGACGCTGCGTTCGCGCCTCGTCGAGATCGAGCGCGAGCTCATGGACGGGCGCGGCTTCGTGCGCCTGCGCGGCCTCGACCGCACGCGCTACTCGCAGGCCGAGATGGAGATGCTCTACTGGGGTATCGGCATGCATCTCGGCGCACCCTGGCCGCAGAACAAGCACGGCCACGTGCTCGGCGACGTCACGGACCAGGGCAAGGCGCCGGGCGACCCGACCTCCCGTGGCAACGAGATCGGCGGCCTGCCGCTGCCCTTCCACTGTGACGGTTCCGATCTCGTCGGCCTCATGTGCCTGCAGAACGGCCGCTCCGGCGGTCTCTCGACGGTCGCCAGCTCCGTGACCATCCACAACACGCTCGTGCGCGAGGCGCCCGAGCTGGCGGCGGAGCTCTACCAACCACAGCCCTACGACTTCCGCGGCGAGCAGGGTCCGGGCGGCAGGGGCTGGTACGCGCTCCCCGTTTTCACGGAGTGGAACGACCGGCTCTTCGTGCGCTGTATCCCGCCCTACATCGAAGCGTCGCAGCGCCATGCGGACGCGCCGCGCCTCACCGAGCGCGCGCAGGCTGCGCTCGCGCGAGTGGTCGAGCTGGCGAACGATCCGGCGCATCACGTCGCCATGGCGCTCGAGCCCGGCGACATGCAGTTCATCGACAACTACCACGTCATGCACGGCCGTACGGCCTACGCGGACGACCGCGCCGCCGGCCGCGTCCGGCACCTGAAGCGGCTCTGGCTCGAGACGGACGTGCTCGCGGACCGGCCGCCGTACTTCAGGAACGACGTGGGCTCCCACTGGAACTCGAACCGCAGCGCGAGCCGCATGCAGGTCAACTGACAGGAAACGTGCAGAGATGTCCGACTTCGACATGCCCGACTTCAGCCGCGAGGACGCCTCGAAGCTCCAGAGCGGCGACTTCCCGGACCCCTGGTCGACGCCCATCGAGGAGATCGACGTCTCGGATTCGCGCCTCTACCAGCAGGACGCCTGGCGCCCCTATTTCGAGCGTCTGCGCAGGGAGGACCCGGTGCACTACACGGCCGAGTCCCCCTTCGGACCCTACTGGTCCATGACCCGCTTCGACGACATCGCCTACGTCGAGCGCAACCACCAGATCTTCTCGAGCTTCCCGACCATCGCCATCGGCGACTCGCCGACCGGGGAGTACATCGAGAACTTCATCGCCATGGACCCGCCGAAGCACGAGGCGCAGCGCAAGTCCGTGCAGGGTGTGGTGGCACCGCGGAACCTCGCCAAGCTCGAGCCCGTGATCCGCGCCCATGCGGCGGAGATCCTCGACGGCCTGCCCGACGACGGCGTCGAATTCGACTGGGTGGACGCCGTGTCCATCGAGCTCACCACGCGCATGCTCGCCACGCTTTTCGACTTCCCCTTCGAGGACCGGCGCAAGCTCACCTACTGGTCCGACCTCTCCATCGGCTCGCCGGAGTCCACCGGCGCCGACGAGGGGCCGGCGCCGGAGGAGGTCATGGCCGGCCTGCAGGACATGGCCAGCACCTTCATGGGCCTCTGGGCCGAGCGCGCCTCATCGGATCCGTCCGGGCGCAACGACCTGATCACCATGCTCGCGCACAGCGAGGACACGAAGGACATGGTGAGCCGGCCGCTGGAGTTCCTCGGCAACATCATGCTGCTCATCGTCGGCGGCAACGACACGACGCGGAATTCCATCTCCGGCGGCGTGCTCGCGCTGAACCAGTTCCCGTCCGAGTACGCCAAGCTCCGCAACGATCCCTCGATCATTCCGAACATGGTCTCGGAGATCATCCGCTGGCAGACGCCGGTGCTGCACATGCGCCGGACGCTCAAGGAGGACCACGAATACCAGGGCAAGCAGATGAAGGCCGGCGACAAGGTGGTCATGTGGTACGTCTCCGGCAACCGCGACGAGGACGCGCACCAGGAGGCGGACCGGCTGATCATCGACCGTCCGAACGCACGCCATCACGTCTCCTTCGGTTTCGGCGTGCATCGCTGCATGGGCAACCGTCTCGCGGAACTGCAGTTGCGCATCGTCTGGGAGGAGATCCAGAAGCGTTTCCATCAGGTCGAGGTGACCGGGCCGGAGAAGCGCCTGAAGTCGAACTTCATCCGCGGTATCCGGGAACTGCCGGTTCGCCTGCACCGCCACTGAGGCGCACGTGACGGAGCGTCTCGACGGCGCGGTCGAGGCCGATCTCGACCGCGCTGCGATGCTGCTGCGCGCCGGGCAGCTCGTCGCCTTTCCCACCGAGACCGTCTACGGCCTCGGCGCCGACGGCCTCGACGGCGCGGCCGCGGCCCGGATCTTCGAGGCGAAGGGGCGCCCCGCGGACAATCCGCTCATCCTGCACGTCGCGACCTTCGAGGCGGCGCTCGCGCTCTGGCGGCCGAGCGCGCAGGAGGCGGCCCGTGCGCGATCGCTCGCCGACGCCTTCTGGCCGGGACCGCTGACGCTCGTGCTGCCGGCGGTCGCCGGCGTACCGGGAGTCGTGCGTGCCGGGCTCGACACGGTCGCCGTGCGCATGCCGGATCATCCGCTCGCGCTCGCGCTGATCGAGCGTGTCGACCGCCCCCTTGCTGCGCCGTCCGCGAACCGCTCGGGCCGCCCGAGCCCGACCACAGCGGACCATGTGCTGCGCACCCTCGACGGGCGCATCGCCGCGGTGCTCGATGGCGGGCCGACGCGGGTCGGCGTGGAGTCGACGGTGGCCGATCTGCGCGACGGTCGCGTGGCGATCCTGCGCGAGGGTGCGATCACGCGCGCCATGCTCGAAGACGTGATCGGCGTCCTGGACGCCCCCGCGGCGGGCGCCGGGGAAGCTGCGCGGGCACCGGGCATGCGTCATCGTCACTACGCGCCGGAAGGGCTCGTCACGCGCCTCGCCGACGACGCGGCGCTGGCGGCGGCCTGGGCCTCGGATGCCGCCATTCTCTGCCGGTCGGCGACCGCGGCGCGGCTCGGTACGCGGGGCGCGCCCACGGAGGTGCTCCCGGACGATGCGGAGCGTTTCGCCCGTGGGCTCTATGCGGCGCTCCATCGGCTCGAGCGCTGCGGCGCGCAGGAACTGCTCATCGAAGCTGCGCCGGCGGGGCAGGAATGGGCCGCCGTGCGCGACCGTACGGTGCGCGCGGCTGCAGGCTGAAGCGCGAGACGACGCAGGGGAGAGCAGCATGACGAAGCGACTCGAGATTCACGAACGCGTACTGCACGCACCCGACCGCGATGCGCTCATGGAGGTCTATGCCGAGTGGGCGGACCGCTACGATGTCGATCTCGTCGACGGTGAGGGCTACGTCGGCCACCGGGAGGTCGCGCAGCTGCTCGCGCCGAAGCTGCCCGCCGCGGGGGCCAGGGTGCTGGACGCCGGCTGCGGAACCGGCCTCGTGGGCATCGAACTGGCCGGGCGGTGCGAGGCGACGATCGTCGGCGCGGACTACTCGCCCGCCATGCTGGCGCGGGCGAAGGCCACGGGCGTCTACGATCAGCTCCTCCGCCTCGATCTCAACGAGCCCCTGCCCCTGCCCGACGACAGCTTCGACGCCGTGGTCTGCGCGGGGACGCTCACGGTCGGGCACGTCGGTCCCGGTGCGCTCGTCGAGTTCGTGCGCGTCGTCGAGCCCGGCGGCCACGTCTGCTTCACGGTTCGCGAGGAAGCCTGGCAGCAGGACGACTATCAGACCGTGATCGACGGTCTCGATGCGGACGGCCGCTGGACGGTCGAAGCGCTCCGCGAGGCCGACTACATCCGTGAGGAAGGGTCGCGTTGCCATCTGTGTCTGTACCGCATCAGCTGAGCGCCGCCACGTGACGGATCAGCGCCCCCGGCGATGGCGCAGGGTCGAGGGCGCGACACCCAGACCCTCCGGGACCTCGATGCCCTGCAGTTTCGCGAGCAGGGCGACGATCGCGAGGTGGTGAGTCGTGTGCGAGGCCACGAAGTCCAGTTCCCGCGCCGCGGTCGTCTCGTGGCGGCGGCCGTCGTCCCGGAGCACCTGGAGCCTGCGTGCCTCGTCTTCCGTCGAGAGGCGCGCGAAGCCGGCTTCCAGACGCTGCACGCGCGCCTGGGCAGCGCACGGGTCCTGCTCGCAGCGGGTACCTCGCCGTCGGGCGGCGTAGTCGACACAGGCATCGGGCGCGGCGGTCAGCAGCGCGGCGAGCAGGGCCTCGTGATGGTCGAGGGCGTGCCGCAGGTGGCCACCGATGGTGTTGGTCGGATCGCGCGGCGGACCGTAGCGCATGGCGTCGACGTCGAGATCCGTCAGGAGCGCGCGGCACTGCCGCAGGAGGACGCGGTTGTGCGCGCGGCCGCTCGCTGGCCAGGCGATCGCGCTCGTGCCCTCGGCCGCACGATCGATCGCGTCGGGCGTGACGACGCTCCCACGTCGCTTGCAGGTGGAGCGGGCCTCCACCTCGGTCTTCTGCCGCTCGATCATGCGCCCGTTCCCTCGATTCCGATCGAGCGCTTGGAGCATCCCCTGCGTCCGAAGTTCCCCGCATCGTCATGAAGATCGAACTTCGTCTCGATCGCGTGGCGCTGCCGTAGGCGATCGCTGCGCCACCGGGAACTTTCCTGCACCTGACCGTTCGAAGGCGCAGATGACCGGGCACGAGTCCGGTGCGGGGGGAGAGCGATGAGAGAAGCGAAGGTCGAGCGCGCCGCCGTGCGATCGCTGGTCGTAAGTCCGCCGATCGCTGCGGGGGAGTTCGAGGTGCGCCTCGCCCGGAGCGAGCAGGAGATCCGCGCCGCCCAGGCACTGCGCTACCGCACGCTTTTCCTCGAGCGCGGTGGGCGTCCGGACGCACGCAAGCGCGCGGCCGGTGCCGACGCGGACGAGTGGGACGCAGCCGCACACCACGTCATCGTCGCCTCACGCCGCCGCGTTGACGAGATCGTCGGGACGTTGCGGCTCGTTTCGCGCGAGGGTCTGCTGCCGGGGCAGCGCTTCTACACCGAGCAGGCCTTCGACCTGGCGGGACTGCGCGCTCACTACGGCCGCATGCTCGAATTCGGGCGTTTCTGCATCGAGTCGGACCGCCGCCAGGGCGGAATCCTGTTGCTGATCTGGCGCTGGACCATGGGCTTCATCGTCGACAACGCGATCGAGGTGATGTTCGGCTGCGCGAGTTTCCCTGGCACGGACGTGGAAGCGCACCGGGAGATCCTCGCCCATCTCCACCGGAACAACCTGGCGCCGGTCGGGCTGCGGCCCCGCGCGATCGTGCCGAACCACGTACGTCTCGACGACTACGCCCGTGATGCAAGCGACTTCGCCTGCGCGACACGCGATCTTCCGCCGCTGCTGCGCGGCTATCTCAAGCTCGGCGCCTACGTCAGCGACACGGCGATCGTCGATCCGGTCTTCAACACGACCTTCGTCGGTCTCTACGTCGATGCCGCGGAGATGCTCGCCGGCAACACGCCGCTCCTCGCACGCCGGCGCTGATCCGCGCACTGACTCCCGGGAGGGACCGACCCATGAACCACCGCGACATCGGGCGCTGGGCGCTCGTGATCTTCCCTGCCTTCGTCTTCGTGCAATCCCTGTTCTTCAAGTTCTCGGGTGCGGAGGAGACGGTGATCATCTTCGACACGATCGGCGCCTGGATGGCGGGCCTGCCCGTGTTGTCCGTGATCGCCGGGCCCTTCGCGGCCCACGGGGCCTGGGCCGTCGGCCTGATCGAACTCCTCGCTGCCGTCGTCATGCTGATTCCGGCGAGCCGGATCTTCGGTGCCGGTATCGGTCTCGGCGTGGTCTCCGGCGCGGTCTTCTTCCACCTGGTGACGCCGCTCGGCGTGGTCCGCATGGTCGATGCCGCGGGCAGTACGGACGGCGGCGCCCTGTTCGCGATGGCGTGTCTGACCTGGCTCTGCTGCGCCGCGACCGTGTGGATCGAGTGGCGCGGCCGTGGCTCCGCTGCCGGTGGAACAGTTCCGGTCTGAGGCGCGTCAGTGCGCGTCGGGGATCGGGAACGACGGATCTCCCTCCGCGTAGCGCCCCGATGCGCCGAGTGCGCGGAGCTGCATCAGGGTACGGAACGGCGCATCGACGAGAAGGCGGTTGGTGATCCATGCCGGTACGGGTCCGGCAGGATCGATGTGCGCGAAGGTCTCCACCTCGACCCCGCCGTCCTCGAGCGGGCGCAGGGTCCAGTGGCTGCGCGCGTCCGTGAGACGCACGTGGCCGCGATGGCGTTCCAGAATGCCCTCCGTCGCCACGGCCTCCATGTCCACCTGCCCGGTCTCGTCATCGACGGTCCACGTGACGTGTGAGAGCACGTCACGATCGGTGACGGGCCAGGGCATGTCGTTGAGCGTGTAGATGTAGGCCTCTTCGGGACTCAGACTTTCGTGCACGTGCGACTCGACGCAGAACTGCGCCCACTCGCGGCAGGCTTCCGTGTCGCGGATGATCGCCACGAGTGCCTGGATGGGCGTCTCGACCACCATGCGGGCCCGCACGGCGCGGTGGCGGGATCCCTCCACGGGACGCGTCCAGACCGAGATGCCGTCGGCGTTCTTCTCCAGACGCCATTCGGCCTCGGCGGCCTGCGCAGCGAGTGCCGGGTTGCTCAGGCAGACGAGCGCGAACAGCTGCAGGAGACGGATCGACATGGCCAAGGGTTCCCACGGCGGATCGAGGAAGAGGCGCGCCGACTTTCCCTTCCCGGAGCGGGAGCTGGCGCCCTGGGAATTCTGGCCCGCGCGGCTGTTCGAAGCACCCTACTACGCGACCCTGATGACGGGATGTCTACTGCACGGGCTGCCGCTGAAGGCGCTCGCCAGGGCGAACTGGGCCCTCGATCACGGTGAGATCGGGATCGGCTCGAAGTACGCGACGCAGCTCGCCTTCGATCAGCGCTGGTTCCCGGCGACGGCGCATCTGCCTGCAGACCTGAACGCAGCGGAGAAATCGGCACTGATCCGCGACTTCGCGCTGGCTCACGGTCTGCCGGTCGTCCTCAAGCCGGACATGGGTGCGGTCGGCAAGGGTCTGCTGCGCGTCGATGCGCAGGACAGGATCGACGAAGCGGTCGCGAGGCTCGCCAGCGACTACCTTCTCCAGGCCTACGTCGATGCGCCGGCGGAGTTCGGAGTCTTCTGGCAGCGGCATGGCAGGGAGGGGCGCATCACGGGAATCAACGAGAAGCACTTTCCGACCGTCGTCGGCAATGGTCGCGACGATCTCGCGACGCTGGCGGCGGGGCATGTCCGCTACACGCACCACTGGGATCTCTTCCTCGGCGATCACGCGCTGGCGCGCGTGCCGGAAGCCGGCGAGGTCGTGCGCCTGTCCTTCGTCGGATCGCACACCATGGGATGCAGGTTCACGGACGACACACACCTGCTTTCGGGCGCGCTACTCGATGCGGTCAGCCGATTCCTCGAAGATCAGCCCGGCTACAATTTCGGTCGCCTCGATCTCCGCTGCGCCGGAACGGAGGCCCTGCGGGACGGGGACTTCACGGTGATCGAAGCCAACGGCATCGCCTCGCTTCCAACCCACATGTTCGATCCGCGGCATACCCTGGGGCGCGCCTGGGCGATCTTCCGGCAGCACGGCCGGGACCTCGTGCGCATCGCGGCGGAACATCGTCACGTGCCCATGGACCTCGCCGGCTGGGGTGAGATCGCTGCGCGCGTGCGCAGCAGTCGGAAGGCCCTCGACGGCGTGCATGCCCGGGCGCTCGAGGCCGGCCGTGCGCGGCGTCAGGCTTCGCGCGGGCGCGGGTCCAGCGCCGAGACCCGCGCGAGCGCCGTGACATAGGCCGTCGTGTAGCCCATGCCGATCAGGAAGCCAGGCAGGATCGTCCCGACGATGTTCGGCGTGCCGGCGAAGGCATGCAGGGTCACGGGGATCGCCAGGAGCATGACGCCCGTCAGCGCGATGGTCAGCAGGCGCGCGAGAGGTGCCTGCGCACAGCGCCGGTAGATCCACTCCATCATCAGGGTCGAGAAGAAGGTGAGCACGAAGCTGTAGGAGCCCTGTAGCAGCCCCGCACGTTGCCCCATGGCGCCGTGTTCCATGTTCCAGAACCAGGCCCAGCCACCGTAGACCACGAAGCCCGCGAGTCCCGAAGCGGCGCTGCGCAGCAGGGGGGCGCGATTGGTCACGGCGCTGCGCCGACGGACTGCACGACCTCGTCCCCCAGCGATGCGACGAGGCCGGCGCGGACCTCCTCCTCGAGGCGCCGCGCGAGGCTCTTGCGGTCTCCGATGTCCGGACCCGCGAGGGCCGGCCGGAAACGGACTTCCACGTCGGCACGCTTCAGGCCCATGCCGTGGAGGAAGTGCGGCAGGAAGGTCATCGGCAGATACCAGGCGTAGTAGTCCCGCTCTGCGGGCGCCATGGTCGCCCCGTCGTAGCGCGTGTAGGCGATGGAGACGGGTTGTACGGCGACGCCTTCAGCGCCGACGGCTGCTTCGAGGAGCGTCGAGCGGAAGGGCTGCACGCGGACGCCGTCCGTGCTCGTACCCTCCGGAAACAGGATCAGATTGCGTCCCGCCTGCAGATGCTGGCGCAGGCGCTCGATCTGCTCCCGGCTCCGGCGCGGGTCCCGCTCGAAGAAGAACGTGTCCTGGAGCTTCGCGAGCTTGCCGAGGACGGGCCAGGCGGCCACTTCGGCCTTCGCCACGAAGGAAGCATCCAGGAGGCTGCCGAGCACGAAGACGTCGAGATAGGTCGCGTGGTTCGCGACCCAGATGGTGCCGCCGTCGCGCCGTGGCGTTCCGATCGCGTGCAGGCGCAGGCCGAAGAGCCGCGCGACGCCCCGGTGGAAGACGCGGTGCACGGGGCTCGCTGCGGAGGCACCGAGGAGGCGGCTCGCGAAGTACACGAGCGGCATCACGACACACCAGAGTGCGAGGCCGAGCGCCGAGAGCGTCATGCGCGCGCGCGATGGACGGGCGCGTGACGGACCCCGGTCGGAGAGATCGCCGACGAAGGAGTGAGCGACGCCGACTCGCCTGATCCTCGCTTCGGCTGCGTCGGCCTCCTCGGCCCGCGGCGTCCGATCCGTTGCTTCCACTGCGATCCCTCCCGAGTCCGGATCCGCATCGGACCATCGACGGCAGGCTTGGTTCAACGCTGCGTGCGAGCGCTCGCGGTAGTGGGATTCCATCTCTGCGCGGGGAACCCGCGGCGACGGCGATGGTCGGATGCGACGCCAACGAAAACGACCGGGAGTCGAACCATGCAAGGCAGTCTTCGCGCTTTCGCGGCCATCGCCGCATTCCTTCTCTCCGCGAGCGCGTTCGCGGATCCCCCCGTCTACACGGGCCTGTTCAGCAGTCGCGCCGTCAGCGGCTACGACACCGTCGCCTACTTCACGGAAGGCAGACCCGTTAAGGGTGAGCGACGCTTCTCCACAGAGTACGAGGGTGCCACCTGGCTGTTCTCCAGCGCCGAGAACCTTGCACGCTTCGAGGCGGATCCGGAAGCCTATGCGCCACAGTACGGCGGCTACTGCGCCTGGGCCGTCTCGCAGGGCTACACGGCGAGCGGTGATCCAGACAACTGGGCGATCGAGGACGGGAAGCTCTATCTGAACTACGACGACGACGTGCAGGCGACCTGGAACGAGGATCGTGCGGGCTTCATCGAGCTCGCGGACGAGAACTGGCCCTCCCTCGTTGACTGAGGTGCTTCGGGCGTTCGCCGATGGCGCTGCTCTGCCGCCGGCAGACGTCGAGCCCTGAGGTAAGCTCGGCGACGCTTGGGGAGCGCGTCGACGGGGGAGCGGGGCATGAAAGTCCGGAATGTCGTATGGGGCGCCGCCGGCGTCCTCATGCTCGCCGCTGGGTCCGTTCTCCTGGTTGTCACGGGCAAGGACGATCCGGGGACGTTCCTGGAGGACGATCCCGCGATCCGCGCGCATCCGGACTATCCGGTGCGCATCGCCGACGTCGGCGCGCTCGAGGCCGACGTCGTCGTCGAACGCGACGTGCCGGTCGCGATGCGGGACGGTACGCGCCTGTCAGCCAACATCTTCAGGCCCGTCGAACCCGGCCGCTATCCCGTCGTCATGGCCTTCACGGCCTACGACAAGAACAAGGGGCCCGGCCGCTATCCGAAGCTCCTGCGCAACGCCCTGAAGGAAGACTTCGATCTCGGACGCTTCACCGTCAGCCCCTGGACGTCCTGGGAGGGGCCGGACCCGGCGTTCTGGGTTCCCGAGGGCTACGTGGTCGTCTACGTCGACTCGCGGGGCTTCGCCTCCTCCGAGGGTGAGCCGAGCACCCTGTCGACGCGCGACCGCGACGACTTCCACGACGCCATCGAATGGGCCGGCACGCAGCCCTGGAGCAACGGCAACGTAGGGCTCAACGGCGTCTCCTACCTGGCGATCTCCCAGTGGGTCGCCGCGAGCGGCAATCCGCCGCATCTGAAGGCGATCATCCCCTGGGAAGGTCAGTCCGACAGCTTCCGTGAGGTGCTCTACCACGGCGGAATCCCCGAGACGGCGTTCACGGGCTTCTGGCTGCGCAAGATGCGCTCGGGTGCGAACGGCAGTCCGCTCCCGCCGCCCCTCGTGTTCTAGTTCGCCCACAGACGGCCCGCGCTCATGCGCCGCGTGCAGGCGCGGCCGAGTACGACCTCGGGCATCGATCTGCCACGTATCGACGTACCGGCTCTCGTCTGTGCCACCTGGTCCGATCAGGGCCTGCACACGCGCGGATCCTTCGGCGGCTTCGAGCAGATCGCCTCGGAGCAGAAATGGCTGTTCACGCACGGGCGCCCGAAGTGGGACGTCTACTACAGCGACGAGGCGCTCGCCTGGCAGAAGGACTTCTTCGACCACTTCCTGAAGGGTGAGGACAACGGCTTCGAGGCGCGACCGGCGGTCCGGCTCGAGGTGCGCGAGAGCCTCAGGGAGTACAGCGTGCGCGCCGCGAGCGACTGGCCGCTGCCCGGAACGGACTACACACCGCTGTATCTCGACGCCGCCGGCGAGGCGCTGTCACTGCTGCCGCCGGAGGACGCTGCGGCGGCACGCTACGAATCGGAGACCGGCGCCGCCGTGTTCAGCCACACCTTCGATCAGGACACGGAACTGAGCGGGCACATGAAGCTCCGGCTCTGGGTCTCCGCCGAGGCGGGGGAGGACATGGACCTCTTCGTCGGCGTGGAGAAGCTCGATCGCGCCGGTGAGGTGGTCCACTTCTGCGCGAAGACCGGCTACGTGAAGGGGCCCGTGGCCATGGGCTGGCTGCGCGCCTCCCAGCGCGCCCTCGACGAAGCACGTTCGCGGCCCTGGCAGCCGGTCCTGCGTCGCGACGAGGCGCGGCCGATCGCGCCCGGCGAGATCGTCCCCGTGGACGTCGAGATCCTTCCGAGCAGCACGCTGTTCCGTGCCGGCGAGACGCTGCGGCTGGTCGTGCAGGGCCGCGATCTGTTCGAGCACCCGGCGCTCGCGCACGGCTATCCGGTCAACGAGGGCGTGCACGCGATCCACACGGGCGGTGCATACGATTCGCACCTGCTGGTGCCCGTCGTCCGCTGAGCGCGGCGACGGCGTTCTGCTCTCAGCCCTGCGACTGCCCGAAGCTGCAGGCGCCCGGAGCCGCCGCAGGCTGGGCCATGGGCCGCGTGCCGTTCACGCTGTCAGCGAGTGCCAGCAGTTCCGCCTTGACGACCTCGTAGCGGTTCCAGGGCACGAAGTGGTCGGCCTCGGCGAGCCGCAGGACCCGTGCGTCCGGTGCGAGCGCCTCGACGAAGTCGGCGTGACCGGGTGAGACGAGCGTGTCCTCCATGCCCTGGATCACCGTGATCGGCACTCCCAGCGTCGGCCAGCGTTCCGCGTGGCTCCGCAGCTGCTCCGGCAGCGCCATGATCTCGTCGTTGGAGCGCCGCAGATCCTCGCCGATGAGCCAGCGCACCGGTGGCAGCTCGGCGGCCAGGTTGTACCAGCGCCGGGCGCGGCGTTCGGGGTCGTGGGAGCCCGCCAGGAGCAGCAGGCCGCTGACCGCGCTGCCGTGATCGGCCGCGAGGCGCGGCGCGAGCGACGCGCCGAGCGAATGCCCCACGACGATCGTGCCGAGGCCGCCGTTGCGCGCGGCGAGGTCGTCGAGCAGGACGCCGATGACCTCGCTGTGCACGGCGAAGGAGGGTTCGACGGAATGCGCCGCTCCGGGCAGGGTCGATCGCCCCCAGCCCAGCCGGTCGACGGCGACGAGATGCAGGCGGCCCGCGAGTTCGGGGTCCGCGAGATAGCGTTCGAAGGCGCGCCAGCGTCCGGGCGTGCCGTGCAGGAACAGCACCGCGGGAAGCCGCTCGGCGCCCGTGTGCACGCTGTGCAGGCGACCCCGGCTGCTCTCGCACTGGATCGGCGCGAGCGCAGCGTTCGGCGCGGCCGGGCCGTCGAGGGCCAGCCCCGGCAGCGCACCTCCGCACCCCGTGGCCAGCGTCGCGAGCAGCGCGAGCAGGCCGCTGCGCCGGTCCGCCATCAACCGAAGGGCGCGACGCCGATCAGGGCGCGGTGGGCCCAGAACACGAACAGCAGATAGAGCGCGAGGCCGATGCCGATGGCGATGAAGTCGTTGGCGCCGGAGCGCGGCGCCGTCTGCAGCGGCCGTGGCGTGCGGCGCTTCAGGGAGATGCGGTCCGCCACGGCCCAGGCGAGGAAGCTGCCGAAGAGGAGCACGTCGGCGAGGGTGCCGTTCACGAGCAGGTGCGAAGCCGCCCAGAGTTTCACCGCCACCAGCTGCGGATGCTTGAGCGTGTCGCTGATCTTCCCCGGGAGATAGGACGCGATGAAGAAGACGAACATCGGCAGCATCAGCAAGGCGACGAGGTGCGAGAGGAAAGCCGGCGGTGACCAGAGCCAGACCGGATCCATGCGCGCCGCGGCGTAGCCCTTGCAGATCAGGACGATGCCGACGAGCGAGACGACGCCGTAGCCGGCCTTCCAGGCGATCTCGTTCTGTTCCGCGAGGCGATTGCGGAAGGGCTCGGCGAAGATCGACACGGAATGGACGCCGAGGAACAGCACGAGACCGAGCACGAGCAGCAGCATGGTGGAATTCCTGATCGGTGGACGGTGTGCCGGAGTCTAGCGCGCCGGGCGTGACGGAGTGGCGTCGATCGATCGCTTGGACCTTCGCCGCGAGGCTGTGCTATCAGGTTCGCCCCGGGGAGAGACGAGGACCTTTCGAGATGTACGACACCCTCATCAAGGGCGGCACGCTCGTGGACGGCCTGGGCGGCGCGCCCGTGGTCGGCGACATCGCGCTGCAGGACGGCCGCATCGCTGCCGTCGGCGGCCGTATCGACGGTGCCGCGAAGGAGACCGTCGACGCCACGGGCTGCATCGTGACGCCGGGCTGGGTGGACGTGCACACGCACTACGACGGCCAGGTCACCTGGGACGACGCCATGGACCCCTCGGCCAGCCACGGCGTGACCACGGTGGTCATGGGGAACTGCGGCGTCGGCTTCGCACCGGTCGCGCCCGGCGGGGAGCAGGACCTCATCGAACTCATGGAGGGTGTGGAAGACATCCCGGGCTCGGCCCTTCACGAGGGCATGCCCTGGGGCGCCTGGCAGAGCTATCCGGAGTACCTCGACTTCCTCGCCTCGCGCGAGTACGCCCTCGACGTCAGCTCGCTCGTCGCGCACGGCGCGGTGCGCAACTACGTCATGGGCGAGCGCGGCCGGGCCAACGAGCCCGCCACGGAAGAGGACCTCGCGGAGATGCGCCGCCTCGTCGCCGAGGCGGTCTCCGCCGGCGCCGTCGGCTTCTCCACCTCGCGCATCCTCGGCCACGTCTCTGTTCGAGGCGAGCCCGTGCCCGGCACCTTCGCCCAGGACGAGGAAGTGCTCGCCATCGCCGGCGCCCTGCAGGAAGCCGGCCGCGGCGTGTTCCAGATGATCCCCTCGGCGACCCTCGGCAGCGGCGAGGCGCGCGGCTTCCCGGAGCCCCACGATCTCATGGCGGAGGTCGATCTCATGGCGCGTCTGTCCGAAGTCAGCGGCCGGCCGCTCACCTTCACGCTGTTCCAGGTGGACGAGTGGCGTGAGCGCTGGCACGAGGTGATCGAGCGGGTCCGCGAGCACAACG
>JAZBPO010000291.1:0-11065 GCA_036351675.1 Pseudomonadales bacterium | reverse complement strand
CGAGCGGCCGGCGCCTGGTGCTCGGTTTCATGGCGGCGTCGGCGACGCTGTCCATGTGGATCTCGAACACGGCGACGACCCTCATGCTGCTTCCCGTTGCCCTCGCCGTGCTCGAACGGGTCCGCGACGAACGCATGGTCATGCCTCTGCTCCTCGGCATCGCCTTCTCGGCCAGCCTGGGCGGCATCGGCACGCCCATCGGTACGCCCCCGAACCTGATCTTCATGCAGGTCTATCAGGAGAGCACGGGTACGGAGATCAGCTTCCTGCGCTGGATGGGCTGGGGTGTTCCGGTGGTGCTGCTGTTCCTGCCGCTCATGGGCCTGTGGCTGACGCGGAACCTGTCGGGCATCGGCCGGATCACGGTCCCGGACGTCGGCCCCTGGCGCACGGACGAGGCGCGCGTCATGACGGTGTTCGCACTGACCGCGCTCGCCTGGATCACGCGACGGGAGCCCTTCGGCGGCTGGAGCGAGTGGCTCGGCCTGCCCGGGGCGAACGACGCCGCCGTGGCCTTCGTCGCCGTCGTCGCGATGTTCCTCGTTCCCGACGGCAAGGGCGGCCGGCTCCTCGACTGGGAGCGCGCGGAACGCATCCCCTGGGGGATGCTGCTGCTGTTCGCGGGCGGCATAACGATCGCCCGCGCCTTCGAGGCGACCGGCATCAGCGTAGCGCTCGGGGAGACGCTGTCGGGCCTCGCGGATCTGCCCGTGGTGCTGCTCATCGCCGTCATCTGCCTCGCCATCACCTTCCTGACAGAGATGACGTCGAACACGGCCACCACGACGCTCATGATGCCGATCCTCGCCGCCGCGGCGATCGGTGCCGGCATCGAACCGACGCTGCTCATGATTCCGGCCGCCATGAGCGCCTCCTGCGCCTTCATGCTGCCGGTGGCGACGGCGCCGAACGCGATCATGTTCGGCACCGGCCGCTTCTCGACCCGCGCCATGGCACGGGAGGGTCTGGTGCTGAACCTGCTCGGCGCTGCGGTGATCACGCTCGTGATCGGGCTCCTGATCTAGGGCGAACCCATGAACGTCGCTCGCGCGTCCGCGTCCGCGGCGAGCGCACGACAGCGCTGGAGGAAGACGGGCAGGTCCGCGCCGGTCTCCGCGAACAGCGTCGCGAAGGCCGGCAGGTGAACGTTGTAGTCCGCGACCGTGTTCAGGCGCGCGTTCGAGGCCTCGGCCGTGAAGAAGCCGTCCCAGGGTGCGAGTTCCGGCGAGCGCCGGGCGAACCAGGCCGCGCGCAGGGTCTCCCAGAGAGCCGCCTTGCGCGCCGCCCGCTCCCCCTCCGTGGCCGCGACGCTGCGCAGCGCCGCATAGCCCTCGGCCAGCTCCGCACGCAGCTCGAGCGTCAACCGCACGAAGTCCGCCCGCCGTGCGCTGCGCGCTTCCCAGCGTGCCAGCGCAGCCTCCTCTCCCCGTGCCGCGAGCCAGCGCCGCGCGCCCTCGCGCCCGACGAAGGTGGCGAAGCTCTCGTTGAAGGCGGTCTCGCCCGGCACGTAGAGCACGCCATGAGCGAGCTCGTGGAACAGCAGCTCGGCGAGCGCGGGATCGTCGCGATCGATGAAGGTCGAGAGCAGGGGGTCGTCGAACCAGCCGAGCGTCGAGTAGGCCGCCGCGCCACCGACGTGCACGTCGAGGCCCGAGGCGGCGAGGGCATCGGCCTTGGCACGCGCCGCGGTCTCCGAGAAGTAGCCGCGATAGGACACGCAGCCAGCGATCGGGAAGCACCAGCGCACAGGCACGAGATCATAGGGGGGCGCCGCGAACACGTTGTAGACGACAGCGTCCCGATCGAGCGCGACGTAGTGGCGATAGCGGCCGTCCACCGGCAGGGACAGCTCGGTCTCGGCGAAGGCGAGCAGCTCCTTCGCCAGCCGCAGCCGCTCGCGCAGTGCGGGCTCCGTCCCGGCGTCGGTCACGAGTTCCGCCACGGCACGGCGCGCGAGCAGCAGATCAGCCTGGCCACGAATGGCCTGCCCGTAGTAGCCGACGGTCTCGCAGCCGGTCGCGAGGAGCATCGTGGTCCCCAGCAGGAGGGCCGCTTGCAGCCTTCCGGGGGCCGCTGTATGAAGGGCGCCTCGCCTGCGTCGGGAACACTGCATGCACCAGCTCCGGGGCATCCTGGCGATCCTCTACATGGCCCTGAACACGGTGTTCTGGGCACTGCTGTGCTACGCCATGGCGCTCGTGCGCATCCTGCTTCCGCGCAAGCGCTGGCGCGTGCGCTGGGCGGCGCGCATGAATCTCGTCGTGGACGGCTGGGTCGCCTGCAACCGCGCCATGTTCCGGGTGATGCTGCCGACGCAGATCGAGACCCGTGGTCTCGGTGAGCTGTCGCGCGAGGAATGGTACCTGCTGCTCAGCAACCACCGCTCCTGGACCGACATCGTGGTGCTCCAGACCGTCTTCCGCGACGTCGTCCCGCCACTGAAGTTCTTCACCAAGATCCAGCTGATCTGGATCCCCTTCCTCGGTCAGGCCATGTGGGCCCTCGATTTTCCCTTCATGCGCCGCTATTCACGCGAGTTCCTAGAGAAGCATCCGGAACTGCGGGGCAAGGACCTCGAGACCACGCGCGAGCTCTGCGAGCGTTTCCGACCCACGCCGACCGCGATCATCATCTTCGTGGAAGGCACGCGACTCACCGCGGCGAAGCATTCGTCACAGGCGTCCCCGCACCGACACCTGCTGAAGCCACGCGCCGGAGGCGTCGGTTTCGTGCTCTCGGCCATGGGCGATCAGCTGAACCGCCTCGTCGACGTCACGATCGTCTATCCGGAGGGGACGCCGAGCTTCTGGGCCTTCCTGTCCGGGCGCGTGCCCCGCGTGATCGTCGAGGCGACCGTCGAGCCCCTGCCAGCCGAGCTCGCTCGGGGCGACTACGAGCGCGACGACGGCTACCGCCTCCTGGTCCGGGAATGGATCACGGAACGCTGGGAGGCGAAGGACGCGCGCATCGAGGCGTTGCTGAACCCGGAAGGAAGCGAGGCGCCGGCCACGGAGGCGCGCCGCTCCGCATGAGCCTCTACCACCGGCACTTCGAACTACGGCGATCCCCCTTCTCGATCGCGCCGGATCCACACTTCCTCTACATGAGCGAGCGCCACCGCGAGGCGCTCGCACATCTCGAATGGGGTCTGTCCGGCGAAGGCGGCTTCGTGCTGCTGACCGGCGAAGTCGGGACGGGCAAGACCACCCTGTGCCGCTGCCTGCTCGAGCGGATTCCCGACGATACCGAGGTCGCCTTCGTCATCAATCCTCGCGTGACTGCCACGGAACTCCTGACGACGATCTGCGAGGAGCTCGGCGATGCACCGCCCGAGGGCGATCAGCAGAGCGTCAAGCGCCTCGTGGACCGCATCAACGAGCATCTGCTCGCGGCCCACGGCCGGGGGGGCCGCGTCGTGCTCGTCATCGACGAGGCTCAGAACCTCTCCGTGGACGTGCTCGAGCAGGTGCGGTTGCTGACCAATCTCGAGACCAGCGAACGCAAGCTGCTGCAGGTGATCCTGCTCGGGCAGCCCGAACTCGCGACAATGCTGGAGGCGCCGGAGCTGCGGCAGCTCGCCCAGCGCGTGACGGCACGCTACCACCTGCTTCCGCTGTCGGCGACGGAGCTCGGCGCGCTCGTACACCATCGCCTCGCCGTCGCCGGTGCGCGCAGGAATCCCTTCGATGCGGGCGCACTCGCGGCGTTGCACCGGCGCTCCGGCGGCATTCCGCGCGTCGCCAACGTCATCGCCGATCGCGCCCTGCTCGGTGCCTACGCCGAGGGTGCGGAGGAGATCGACGCCCGCATCGTGCGCAGAGCCGCACGGGAGGTGCTCGGTGAGGACGAGGCGAGGCCGCGCTCGCGCGCGCGGGGCGTGGGAATCATCGTGCTGATCATCCTCGTCGGTCTCGCGCTCGGGTTCGGGCTCGCCGCCCTGCTGGGCTCGCCGGGGGCCCCGGGCATGGGGCTCACCGGCACGCAGCTCGTGCCCGAGCGCCCCGGCACCCGCGAGCAACCGTCCGCGGAGCTCGCAGCGCCGCAGCCAGCGCCGGCCGCTCGCGAGGCGTCGGCCTCGGCACCGACGGAATCCGGGCCGGCGCCCGAGCCCGCCAGCCCGACGGAGACGGAAGACGCGGCGCGGGTGGAGCCGACAGAGGAGCGCGCTTCGTCCCGCGCGGCGCCCGCCACCGATGCACTCGCGTCCCTCTGGGAGCGCCCCCCCGCTGCCACCCGTCTCGAGGCAGTGCGCGCGCTGCTCGAGGCCTGGTACGCCCCAATCCCGCTCACGCCCGAGACAGATCCCTGCGCGCAGGTCGCCGCCGCGGGACTGCGCTGCCTCGAGGCACAGGGGAGCTGGCCCGGCCTGCTCGAGCTCGACCGTCCGGCCGTTCTGGAACTCTGGCGTGGCCGCGACAGGGAGCCTCGCCACCTGGCGCTGCTCGGCAGCACAGCGGGGTCGGTCACCGTCCAGCTCGGCGGCGAGCGCCTGCGGTTGCCGCGCGAGACGATCGATCGCGACTGGCGCGGCCGCGCCCTCGTGCTCTGGCAGATGCCCCCCGGCTACGCGCGCCCGTCACGGCGCAGCGACGACGATGCGACCAGCGCCTGGCTCGCCGATCGCCTTGCCCTGCTCGACGGCGCGACACCCGGTGCGGACGGGGGCGCCTTCGACGCGGCGCTGGAGGCTCGCGTTCGGCGCTTCCAGCTCGATGCCGGCCTGCGCCCCGATGGGATCGTCGGGCCGCGGACCTGGATGCGCCTGAACGACGCGACCGGCGTCGGCGTGCCGCGACTGAGGACACCCTGAGGCCCCATGTCCTACATCCTCGACGCCCTGAAGAAATCAGAGCAGGAACGCGCCCGTGGCGAGACGCCCGACGTCACCACGCGGCACGACTACGGGCCACCCGGCAGCGGGACCGGGTCCGGCAGGTCCCGGGGCGTCGCCTGGCTCGTCGCCGGCGCGCTCTGCGTGAACGCCCTCCTGCTCGCGTTCTGGCTGTTCTCGGATCGCCCGGCCGAGGCACCGGGGCCGGCCACGGCGCCGCCTCCGGTCGCGAGCCGCAGCTCGAGCGAAGCGCCCGCGCCGCCCCGGGTCGCGGCGCACAGCGGCAGCGAGGCGCCCGCGTCGGCCCCGGTCGCGCCGGCAGCACGCGAGGTCAGGCCGTCGAGTGCCGGCGCGAGGGGCCCGCAGCCTGCACCGGCACCGACGGCTGCAAGGGAGACGTCCGGCTCCGGGCCTGTCGAGACACCGGTGGTCGCTCCGGTCGCCACACGGATCGCGGAATCCGGAGCGCCTGCCGAGCGCACCGACGAGGAGGTTCCGGGGGACGATGCCGCGAGCCAGGCCGCTCCGGCGCCGAGCGAACCGGAGCCCGTCTCGATCCGCGACCTGCCGGACCGGATCCAGCGCCGCATCCCGACGCTGGAGTTCGCGACGCACATCTTCGGCGACGCGCCGCGCTATCGGGAGGTGACGATCAACGGCCGGCGCTACGCCGAGGGCGAGCGCGTCGAGGGCATGCTCCTGTCGGAGATCACCGAGACCGGGGTCGTCTTCGACTTCGAGGGCTACCGCTTCGAGATGAGCGTGCTGGACGACTGGGACTACTAGTGTCCTGTCGGGTCGGTTCGCAGCAAGGCGCGCCCTCGCAGGCGTAGCGGATCAGGTCGAGAGGGCGCAACGCGGCTGCGGGCGCCGGCAGAACGCCCCGCAGGGCGGTCAGTTGCGGCTGCAGCCGCGAGGCGCGTCGCGCAGCAGCCAAGGCTGGTTGCCCTGGCAAGCGGCGCAACGCAGCGGATGCGGCCGCAACCGACCGCAGAGGTCCGGACGCATTGTTCAGAGGCTCCCCGGTCAGGGCACGGGCGTCGGCGTGACCGTACCGGTCGATCCCGAGCCGCCGGTCCCGCCGAGTCGCTCCTGAAGGCGCGTCAGGCGACCGTTCGTGTCGCGCCGGAAGGCGTCGATGGCCGCGACGGCGTCCTCATTGTCGCTGACGCGTCGCTCCAGCGCTGCGGTGGTCTGCCCGAGGCTGTTGACGGAGTCCGTGAGCGTGCGCTGCTGTTGCAGCAGATCCGCCGCCCGGCGATCGAGGAGCATGAGCTGCTCGAGGATCGCGTCCTGGGTCCCGATGGCCTGGCGCAGCTCCGTCGCCTGCGCGCGGACCTCGCCGAGCGTGCGGTTCTGCGTCGCGAGCGACGTCTTCAGCTCCGCCAGGGCCGCCTGATTGGCCTCGATCCAGCCGCGATTGCGCTTGTTCGAGACGTCCCAGAGCTTGCGGATCTCCGATTCCCAGTAAGCCAGCTGATCCTGCGTTTCGGCGTCGGTCTGGCTCAGGGCCTCGTCCGTGAGCGAGAGGCGCCGCTCGATGCGCTCGAGGCGCGCCACGGCCTCGTCGCGCTCGACCCGGGCCTCGGCGAGCGCGTCGTTCTGCGTGGCGATGAACCACCCGCAGGCCGTGAGCCCCGCGATGAGCAGCGCGAGCACGAGATTGGTCACCACGCCCGCAGCCGAGCTGCGGGATCGCGAGGTGACAGGATCCCCACGCCGCGAGGTGCGACGCGAGGCGATGTCGTCCTGCGTCGGCGCGATGGTCGGCAGTTCCTGGGTCTTCCCGATTCTCTCGCTCATCCCTTCCGGTTCGAACTCCCATACTGGCACTGGCGCGATGCGCGCCGGTTATACACACCCCCAAACCGCCATGCTAGCGAGCGATCTCGCACAGGCGTGGAAGAAGCGCGGGATTCCCCCCGCGAGCCTGCCGGCGTGAGCATGGCCTCGACCCCGCAGGGACGCGAGGAGACCATCATGCCCCTACCTTTGACCGCCATCCTGATCGAACACGACGACCACTGGACCGGCTGGATCGTCGAACTCCCCCACGTCGGCCACAGCGCCGCGACGAGAGAGGAACTGACCTCCGCCCTGAAGGCCCTCGCCCTCGTCGACCTCACCGAGCGCGAACCCGACTTCCCCCTCACAGACGATCCGGCGCCGACGAGAAAGCGACCCGACACCGCGAGCGTCCCGCCCAGAACCCTGCACACCCGCGTCAGAGCACTGAGCCGACTGTTCCGAACCCGCCGCAGCACCCCGAGACTAGACCTCTGCCGCAGCATCCGCGTCCAGCGCCGAACCACACCCGAAGACGCACCCGCGAAAAAGAAAGGAAAGCCCGCCCCCGACTAGCTCGAACGCGAGCGCCCGCCGCGCACGAGCGAGCCACGAAGCGCACAGGGGCTGAGGGTTCTTCGTCCAGCGCAAGGGTGAGCCCCGACCGATGCGAAGCATCGCAGCAGGGCGAACGCCCGGACAGGGATGTCCGGGCAGGGGGTGATCATCGCGAAACACTCCGGCAGGGACGCCGGAAACTAGTCTGGTGCGCCAGCCGGCGCCTACATCAGTACGTGACTGCTTAGCCGAGGACCGGCAACGCCGCGATCGGCGAAGAAGACCAGACCCTCGAGGCAGAACGAAAAAGCCCCGCATATAGCGGGGCTTTCTCGTTACTGCGAGCGAAAAGGCTGGCTTACATCATGCCGCCCATGCCGCCCATGCCGCCCATGTCCGGCATGCCACCGCCACCAGCGTTCTCCTCGGGGATGTCGCTGATCATGGCTTCCGTGGTGATCATCAGGCCGGCGACGGAGGCAGCGGACTGCAGCGCAGTGCGCGTCACCTTGGCCGGGTCGACGATGCCGAACTCGATCATGTCGCCGTACTCGCCGTTGGCGGCGTTGAAGCCCTCGTTGCCGGAGAGCTGCTTCACCTTGTCGACGATCACGGACGCCTCGTGGCCGGCGTTCGTGGCGATCTGACGGAGCGGTGCTTCCATGGCGCGACGCGCGATGGCGATACCGACGTTCTGGTCCTCGTTGTCGCCCTTCAGATCGGCGACGGCCGCGAGGGCGCGGACCAGGGTGACGCCGCCGCCGGCGACGATACCCTCTTCCACGGCTGCGCGCGTCGAGTGCAGCGCGTCCTCGACGCGGGCCTTCTTCTCCTTCATCTCGACCTCGGTCGCTGCACCGACCTTGATGACGGCGACGCCACCGGCGAGCTTGGCGAGACGCTCCTGGAGCTTTTCGCGGTCGTAGTCGGAGGAGGTCTCCTCGATCTCACCACGGATCTGCTTCACGCGTGCCTCGATGTCGGCGTGGGCGCCGGCACCGTCGACGATCGTGGTGTTCTCCTTGGAGGCCTGGACCTTCTTGGCCGTACCGAGATCATCGAGCGTGGCGCCCTCGAGCGTGAGGCCCACTTCCTCGGAGATCACCGTACCGCCGGTGAGGATCGCGATGTCCTGGAGCATGGCCTTGCGGCGGTCACCGAAGCCCGGTGCCTTGGCGGCAGCGACCTTCACGATGCCACGCATGTTGTTCACGACCAGCGTCGCGAGCGCCTCGCCCTCGACGTCCTCGGCGATCACGAACAGCGGACGGCCCGACTTCGCCACCGATTCGAGCAGCGGCAGCATCTCGCGGATGTTCGAGATCTTCTTGTCGACGAGGAGGATGTAGGGCTCGTCGAGCTCGGCGGACATGTTGTCCTGATTGTTGATGAAGTAAGGCGAGAGGTAGCCGCGATCGAACTGCATGCCCTCGACGACGTCGAGCTCGTTCTCGAGGGAGGTGCCCTCCTCGACCGTGATCACGCCTTCCTTGCCGACCTTCTCCATGGCCTCGGCGATGAGGTTGCCGATGGAGTGATCGGAGTTGGCGGAGATGGTGCCGACCTGGGCGATGGACTTGGTGTCCTCGCAGGGCTTGGCCAGCTTCTCGACCTCGGCGACGGCGGCGGTGACGGCCTTGTCGATGCCGCGCTTGAGGTCCATCGGGTTCATGCCGGCGGCGACGGCCTTCAGGCCCTCGTTGACGATCGCCTGCGCGAGGACGGTCGCGGTGGTGGTGCCGTCACCCGCCTCGTCGGAGGTGTGGGACGCCACTTCCTTGACCATCTGCGCGCCCATGTTCTCGAACTTGTCCTTGAGCTCGATCTCCTTGGCGACGGAGACGCCGTCCTTGGTGACCGTGGGGGCACCGAAGGACTTGTCGAGAACCACGTTGCGACCCTTCGGGCCGAGCGTCACCTTGACCGCGTCGGCCAGGACGTTGACGCCGGCCAGCATGCCGGCACGGGCGGAGTCGCCGAACTTGACTTCCTTTGCACTCATCTGGGTGTCTTCTCCGGGTGTTCAGGTGTGGATTCGGATAGGAAAGGTCGGTGGCGCGTCAGTCTTCGAGCACACCGAAGATCTCGGTCTCGGAGAGGATGAGGAGCTCCTCGCCGTCGACCTTGACGGTGCTGCCGCCGTACTGGCCGAACACGACCTTGTCACCGGCCTTCACGCCCATGGCGCGGACTTCGCCGTTGTCGAGTGCCTTGCCCGGACCCACCGCGAGGACCTCGCCCTGGCTGGGCTTCTCGGCAGCGGAGTCGGGCAGGACGATACCGCCGGCGGTCTTGGCCTCTTCCTCGAGGCGGCGAACGACCACACGATCGTGCAGCGGACGGATCTTCATTGCGTTCTGTCTCCCGGTCCTGGATTTCGTTCGAGTGGGTTAGCACTCGGCATGAGGGAGTGCGAATTCTAGGCAGGCACCCTTGGCAGTCAACCCTGCGACTGCTAACCCGGACCCTTAACTGGGGGCAGGCGGGGAGAATTCAAGGGCCGACCCGACTCAGGCGAGGAGGTCGGCGTGGGCCCGGACCGCTTCGACGGCCCGGTCGACGTGGGCGTCGGTGTTGTAGAGATGCGGCGACAGGCGCAGGCCGCCGGTCGGCGCCCCGATGATCCCGTGCTCGCGATAGAGCAGATCGAACAGTTCCCGGCGTCGGGGCCGGGGCACGGCGACGATACAGACCCCTCCCGAGAACTCCGCCGCCAGCGGCGTGACCAGCCGGGCGCCGACTTCAACCAGTCCCTCCTTCAGGCGCCGGGCGAGGCGCAGGGTGTGCGCCTCGACGGCCGCGGGACCGATCTCCGCGTGCAGCGCCGCGGCCTCCGCGAGGGCGGCGAGGGCCGCGTCGTCGCGCTGACCGAGGGACTCGAACTTGCGGGCGCCGACCAGATCCGTGTCCGCGTCGTCGCCCCAGCCGGGCGCCACCACGGCGGGCCAGAGCGCGTCGATACGATCAGGGCGGACATACAGGAGCCCGACCTCCTTCGGGCCCATGAACCACTTGTGGGCGCTGCCGCTGAAGCTGTCGCAGCCGACGGCGTCGAGATCGAGGGCGTGCACGCCCCAGCTCTGGGCGCCGTCTACGTGGAAGTGGATGTCCCGCCCGCGCGCCAGCGCGCCGAGTTCGGCGATGGGCAGACGGATGCCGGAGACATTCGAGACGTGCGTCACCGAAAGCACGCGCGTACGCGGCCCGAGGGCGCGCCGGAAAGGCTCGAGCAGCGCATCGGCGTCCGTCGGCGCCTCGGGCACGGCCACGCGCACGACCCTGAGCCCGTAGCGTGCCGCGCGCACGTCCCAGGCGACGTTGTTCGTCGGGTGATTCTGATCCCAGATCACGACCTCGTCGCCCTCACCGAGGTCGAGACCGGCATTGACGATGTTGTTGGCCTCGGAGGTGTTGCGCACGAGCGCGATCGTGTCGGGTGCCACGCCGAGCTGTCCGGCCACGGCCCGGCGGGAAGCCTCCAGATGCTCGGCGAACTGGGCCCGGTTCTGGAAGGAGCAGTCGCGGTCGATGACCGAGGTCCAGTGCGTCACGGCATCGGCGACGCGGCGCGGTGACGGGCAGAGGTTGGCCGCGTTCATGGGTACGCGGTCCTCCGGGAAGTCGAAGGCGTCTCGCGCGGAGCCGGCGAGTGGTGCGGCGGCGGGAAGCGACGGACTCGCGGCCGCCATGGCGACGGAGGTGGAGAGCAGCGCCGTGAAGCGGCGTCGTGTGGTGTCCATGGTACTTCTCCCGTCGGGCCGCGGCAGGCGCGCTTCAGCGCGCCGGGTGATCGTCCTCGCGCTCGTCCTCGCGCTCGAACTCGCCTTCGATGACGCGCGAACCATCCGGCGCCCGATACACCTGCGGGCCCGACCGCGCATGCCCGCCGCT
>JAZBPO010000290.1:0-5618 GCA_036351675.1 Pseudomonadales bacterium | reverse complement strand
GCACGCCGGTCTCGAGATCGAGGGTCGAGAGCCGTCCCGGCGTGTCCTGCATGAACTCGCCCATCTCGCTCACGATCAGCTCACCGCCGCCCGGGACGGGCACGAGGTCCTCCGGATTCCGGTAGCCGCAGTACACGGAGAGGCCGGCCATCGCCCGGCAGTCCAGGAGCCCGGTCTCGTTCTTCGGCTGCGGCAGGTCCGAGCCGGCAGCGACCGCCTCCCGCGCCGTCATCGCTTCGTCCGTCTGTTCCGGCGCAGCGGCCGGCCTCGCGTCGGTCGCCTCAGGTGTTGCTGTCTCCTGCGCACAACCGGCAGCCAGCGCCATCATCGCCACCACGAACAGATACCGCATCGGATCCCCCCCTCGCGTCCAGGCCTCGAAGCCAGCGCCCGAGTCTCCTCGAAGTACCCGGCCCTGTCAGCACACGGCCTGTGCGACGATCTGCCGAGGTGGGCACCGGGAGGCAGGCCGATGGGATTGCTCGAGGATCGGGTCGCGATCGTCACCGGTGCAGGCCGCGGCGTCGGCCAGGCGACCGCGGCGCTGCTCGCGGCTCACGGCGCGCGCGTCGCGCTCAACGACCTGGACGCAGACGTCTGCGAAGCCGCGACGCAGGCGATCCTGGACGAAGGCGGCGCCGCCATCGCCATCCCCGGCAGCGTCACCGACGCAGAGCTGCCGGAGCGTCTCGTCGCCGACACCCTGGCCGCCTTCGGGACCATCGACATCATCGTCAACAACGCCGGCTACATCTGGAACGGCGCGGCCCACAAGCACAGCGACGAGCAGTTCCAGGCCATGCTCGACGTCCACGTCGCCGCGCCCTTTCGCATCCTGCGCGCCTTCTCCGCCTGGCTGCGTCCGCAGGCGAAGGCCGAGATCGCGGCCGACGGCCGGGCCCGCTGTCGGAAGATCGTCAACGTCTCCTCCGTGTCCGGCACCCGGGGCGCGGCGACCCAGGTCGGCTACAGCGCCGGCAAGGCCGCGGTCGTCGGCATGACCAAGGCGCTCGCGCGCGAATGGGGGCGCTACAACGTCACCGTGAACGCCGTCGCCTTCGGCTATCTCGCGACGCGCCTCACGCAGGGCTTCGAGGGCGAGCCGCCGACCATCGAGGTCGGCGGCCGTGCGCACCGCGTCGGCATAGCCGAGGACGCGACGGCCGAGCTGGCGCGCGCCACGCCCCTCGGCCGCCTCGGTACGCCGGAGGACGGCGCCGGCGGCATCTTCCTGCTCTGCCTGCCGCAGTCGGACTACGTCACCGGCGAGGTACTGGAGGTCTCCGGGGGCGCTTGAGGATCACCCGCGCCACGCGGGCTCAGCTGCGCTCGAGGCCTTCCAGCGTCCCCGCCTCCCGCCACGCGTCGAGAATCCTGAAGAAGCGCACGGGGCCACGGCCGTAGGCCCCGTCCTGCGCCGCGCGCCGGCTCGGCTGCCCCTCGTTGTTGTAGTACCCCGGCGTGCAGGAAGCCTGGAACGCCTCGCTCGTGCGCGCGGCGCCGATCACCTGCTCCACCCAGGCGTCCTCCGCCTCGCGCGTCGCCTCGAGGCGCGTGCTGCCGTCCTCACGGCAGCGATCGAGCACGTACGCCATGTGCCGGGCGCGCTCGTCCATGGCATGCGGGAAGTTGGTCGTGAAGCCGGACTGCGAGTTCGAGGTGAGCAGCAGGTTCGGAAAGCCGTGCACGAACATGCCGTGCAGGGACCGCATGCCATCCGCCCACTTTTCCGAGAGCTTCTGCCCTTCCGCGCCCTGCACGTCGTAGCCCGCCCGGTGCGTGAAGGCCGTACCGACCTCGAAGCCGGTCGCGAACACGATGCAGTCGACCTCGAAGGCCTCGCCGCGGGCGACCACGGCGTGCTCGGTGATGCGTTCGACGCCGCGGCCATCCGTGTCCACCAGGCGCACGTTGGGGCGATTGAAGGTCGGCAGGTACTCGTCGTGGAAGCAGGGGCGCTTGCAGAACTGCCGGTACCAGGGCTTGAGCGCCTCGGCCGTCGCCGGGTCCTCGACGATCGCGTCCACCCGCGCGCGGATCTGGTTCATCTTGCGGAAGTCCGCCAGCTCCATGAGCCGCGGCACCTCCTCTCGCGGTATGCCGGAACCGCGGAAGTTCGCCATGGAGATGAGGTTGCGGATGATCTCCGTCCAGCCGTCCATCACCAGGTCCTGCTCGACGATGCCGCCGGAGGTGAGGACGTTGAAGTTCTCCATGCGCTCGCGCTGCCAGCCCGCATGCAGCGACTCCACCCAGGCCGGATCCGTCGGCCGGTTGGCGCGGACGTCGATGGACGACGGCGTGCGCTGGAAGACGTAGAGCTGCTGCGCCGCGGCGCCGAGGTGCGGCACGCACTGCACCGCCGTGGCGCCGGTACCGATCACGGCGACACGCTTGTCGTGCAGGCGCTCGAGGCCGCCCGCCGGTCCGCCACCCGTGTAGTCGTAGTCCCAGCGACTGGTGTGGAAGGTATGCCCGCGAAAGTCCTCGATGCCCGGAATGCCCGGCAGCTTCGGCGTGTTGAGCGGCCCGTTGGACATGATCACGAAGCGCGCGCGCAGCGCATCGCGATGGTTCGTGCGCACGATCCAGCGCCCGGCCGCCTCGTCCCACTCGAGCCCCGTGACGGCGGTCTGGAAGAAGGCGCCGCGGTAGAGGTCGTAGTGGCGCCCGATGGCGCGCGCGTGCTCGAGGATCTCCGGCTGGAAGGCGAACTTGTGCGCCGGAACGTAGCCGAGCTCCTCGCAGAGCGGCAGATAGATGTACGCCTCCGTGTCGCAGGCGGCGCCCGGATAGCGGTTCCAGTACCAGGTGCCGCCGAAGTCGCCGGCGTGCTCGACGATGCGCACGTCCTCGAAGCCGGCCTCGCGCAGACGCGCCGCCGTGAGCAGACCGCCGAAGCCGCCGCCGATGATCAGGATATCGATCTCGTCCGAACACGGATCGCGCACCAGCGGCTCGTCGACGTAGGGGTCGTCCACGTAGTGCGACAGCGCGCCTTCGATACGCACGTACTGGTCGTTGCCGTCTGCACGAAGGCGCTTGTCGCGCTCCACGCGGTACTTCTCGCGCAGCGCGTCGGGATCGAACTCGAGCGCATCGACATCGATCGCGGCAGCGTTGATGGGCTCCATGCGGCCTCCCTGGAAACCTGTCCTTCGGCCCGGGGCACGCGCGCCCCCCCGTATCCCCGTGATCATCGGCCAGATGGTCCCGGGGCGCACGCAGTGCGCGCCCCTCCTCCGCCTCGACGCGAAGCTTCGCGCGCACGAAGCGCTCGCCCCCGCGGGCCGACCTGTGGATCGACGCGAGTTCGTCCATGATGGCGACGCGCTACGCTGACCCCGTGCTGCCGTGCCGTCGGCAGCCCGCTGACGGCGGCACGGCCGGGCGTGCAGGCCGCGCCAGCCGAAGGCCAGTCCGACGATGCGTCGACAGCCGAGGATCCCAGGGAGGAAGCTCCGTGACCGCTCTCGCCTCATCCCGCCACGAGGCCGCAGACTTCCTCGCGGCCCAGGAGCTCTTCCACGAACGTGGCTGGACGGACGGTCTTCCCGTCGTCCCGCCGACCGAGCGGGCCGTGGAAGCCGCCCTCGCCGCGGCCCTCCTGCCGCCGGAGCAGCTCATCGGCGTGGAACCGGTCCGCGGCCGACCGATCATCGCCGAGAAGCTCGCCGTGAACGCGGTCATGGCCGGCTGCCGCCCGGAGTACTTCCCGCTCGTGGTGACGGCCTGGTCGGCCATGCTGCAGCCCCCCTTCCTGCTCCACGGCGCGACCGCCAGCACCGGGGGCTGCGCGGTTCTCGTGATCCTGAACGGAGCGGCCATCGAGGAGATCGGCGCGAACAGCACCTTCAGCATTCTCGGCGGCAACGACCGGGCCCTGAATTCCATCGGTCGCGCCATCCGCCTGGGCCTCATCAATCTGCTCGACGTGCGCCCCGGCGAGGCCGACCGCGCCACGCTCGGCCACCCGGGCAAGATCGCCTGGTGCATCGCCGAGGACGAGGCCGCCACGCCCTGGACGCCCCTGGCGGAGCAGCGCGGCGTACCCCCCGGCGCATCGGGCGTGACGGTGATGGCGGCCATGGGGCCGCGGCAGATCATGAACGAGTGGACCACGGCGCCCGAGGAGATCCTCGAGACCTATGCCGCAGAGGTGCGCGCGAATCTGCGCCACTACTCGATCTGGCCCGGCAACTACCTGCTCGTCATTCCCGCCCAGCACCGCGAACACCTCGACCGGGCGGGCTGGAGCAAGGAAGACGTGCAGCGCTTCCTGTTCGAGCGCGCCCGCATCAAGCGCAGGGAATGGGCGGACGTCGGCAAGGGCGCCGTCGTCCGCGACCGTGGCGAGTCGGAGTACGCGGCCTTCGAGGCCCCGGAAGACGTGCTCGTCGTCGCCGCCGGCGGACCCGCCGGCGGCTTCGGGGCCGTGATCCCGCCCTGGCTCGGCAACAAGTCCCGCGCCGTCACCGCTGCGGTCGGCGCCTGCATCGACTGCGAACCACAGGAGGTCCTGGCGTGACCATCGAGATTCTCGACCCGACGCACGAGGCGGATGCCACCGCCTTCGAGCAACCGACCTGGCCCGCGACCCTCGCGGGCGCGACGGTCGGCTTCATCTCCAACGGCAAGGAAGGCACCAGGGGCTTCTTCGCCCATCTCGGGCGCATGCTGCGCGAGGACTTCGGCGTGGCGGAAGTGGTGCTGCGCACGAAGTCGAACTACAGCGCCCCGGCCGAGGCCGACATCGTCGCGAAAGCGGCGGGCTGGGACCTCGCCATAGCAGGGCTCGGCGACTGAGGCAGCTGTTCGTCGTGCAGTCTGCATGACGCGATCGCCTCGGAGCAGGCAGGCACCCCGGCCCTCGGGGTCATGACCACGGCGTTCGTGGACGCCGCCGAGACCATGGCACGCGCGCTCGGCGTGCCCGACTACCCCTTCCCGGTGATCGAACATCCGGTGAGCAGTGCGACCGATGCGGAGCTCGAAGCGCGGGCGCGCTACGTGTGCGAGTACCTCCGGGGCGAACTGGCACAGGCTGGAACCTGACGGAGACCGTACTGCCCGAGCAGTGCGTCGGTCTCGAGGCCGACGTGCTCCGAGGCGCTCAGCTCAGGGCGCCAGCATCCGGGCGCGCGCCTCCATCTGCTCGATCGCCTGAGCTGCACAGCGCTGCCGGCCAACGCCGAGCGGCGCCTCGTGCGCGCCGATACAGCCCGCGAAGCCGGCGGCCACCGCGTCCAGCTCACGCCGCGCCGCCGCCGGATCGAGGGTCACCAGGACTTCGACGAAGCGGCGCGACCCGACCTCGAAGTGCTGATAGTCGATCGGATCATTCCAGTCGCCGCCCCAGCGATAGAACCCGTGCCGGGCGAACTCGAGCACCACCGGCTCCACCATGCCGGGGCGCCGCGCCTTGCCGACGCGCGTCTCGAGTCGATTCACCGCGTAGCGCGCGCTCCGCGGCGGCAGCACGCGGGCAGAACCATCCGCCTGGAACGAGATGTAGGGGTTCTCGAGTGGGTTGAGATCGATCGCGACGCCGTAGGCGTGCATGGACCAGCGCCCGCCCCCGGTGATCGCGCGGCCGTTGAAGGCCGAACTGTTGTTCG
>JAZBPO010000289.1:0-32246 GCA_036351675.1 Pseudomonadales bacterium | reverse complement strand
CCCCCCCGAACCTGAACAGCTGACCCTGGGTCAGCTGTTCAGGTTCGGGGCCGACGGTCCGCGAGCCGGAGCAGAATCCCGCCGAGCACCGCCCACCCGAGCACGATGCCCCATTCCTCCGGCCAGACCAGCGCCGCCGGGCTCCCCGGCAGATAGAGCAGCGCGAGCCCGATCGACAGCACCAGCGCCAGCCTCCCTACCATCGGACCCGCCGGCACCCGGTAGGGCCGTACGAGCCCCGGCTCGCGACGCCGCAGCACCAGGAAGGCCCAGGCGACCGTCGCGTAGGCGACGACGATACCGAGCCCGCCCGCATCCACCAGCCACACCAGCGCCGGGCGCCCGAAGAACGGCGCGACCACGGAAAGACCACCGATGAGCGCGATGGCGTAGTGCGGTGTCCGGTAGCGCGGATGCAGGCGCCCGAGCACCTCCGGCAGCTGCCCCGCCCGCGCCATGGCGTAGATCGCCCGGCTGCCGCCGACCATGAACGCGTTCCAGCTCGTGAGGATGCCACCGAGGCCCGCGAGCACGAGCGCCACGGCGCCCGGCTCCCCCCAGACCGCTCGCATGGCATCGGCCGTCACGAGCTCCGCCTCGTCCCGCGCCGCTTGCGGCAGAGCGAGGCCGACACCGAGGACGATGAGCGCGTACCAGGCCGCCGCGAGCAGTACCGAGATCACCAGCAGACGACCGATGGCCGCGTGCGGCAGATCGATCTCCTCCGCTGCCTGGGGAATCACGTCGAAACCCACGAACAGGAAGGGCACCATCACGAGCACCCCCGCGAGCCCCGCGACGCCGTCCACGAACAGCGGTTCGAGGCGCGCCGGATCAGCCTCGAAGCCGAGGCCGAGCAAGAAGGCGAGGCCCACGCCGAGGATCAGCGCCACCACCACGGACTGCACGAAGGCTGCCACGCGCACGCCACGCACGTTGAGCCAGGTGATGACGGCCGCCGCGACCACGCCGATGGCGACCCAGGGCGCGGTGACGGTCCAGCCGGCGACGGTCCAGAGCGGGAATGCATCGAGGTCCGGAACGAAGGCTGCGACGACCGTGGGCAGGGCCACTGCCTCGAAGGCGCACACGGACACGTAGCCGAGCGTGATCGCCCAGGTACACAGGAAGGCGGCACGCGGCCCGAGGGCGCGCGCCGCATAGACGTGCTCGCCGCCGGCGAGGGGCATGGCCGCCGCGAGCTCTGCATAGGTCAGGCCGATGAGGACCATCACCCCGCCGCCGCACAGGAACGCGAGCACCGCGCCGAGCGCGCCGGCGCCGGCGATCCAGGTGCCCGTGAGCACGACCCAGCTCCAGCCGATCATCGCGCCGAAGGCGAGTGCGACGACGTCGCGGCGGCCCAGCAGGCGGACGAAACCGGGTGCGTCGTTCACTCCGCGTCGCGCGCCCAGACCCGCTCGCCGGCGATCCAGGTCTGCTCGACCTCGATGGCCATGATCGCCTCCGGCTCCACCGCCGTGGGATCGGCGGAGAGCACGATGAAGTCCGCGTACTGCCCCGGCACCAGGCGACCGCGCTCCCCTTCCTCGAAGGAGAGCCAGGCGCCGCCGTGCGTGTAGGCGGTGATCGCCTCGGCCATGGTGATGGCCTCCTCGGGCCCGTAGACGCGCCCGTCCATGCCCTTGCGCGTGGTCGCGGCGTAGAGGCCGACCATGGGGCCGATGGGCAGGATGTCCGAGGAGAGCGCGACGAAGATGCCGTGGTCCATGGGACTGCGCAACGGGTTGTTGTGCTCGAGGCGCCAGCCGTCGAGGTTGTCCGAATAGCGCCCCGCGAGCGTGTAGGTGAAATTCGGCTGCTGCGTGATGGCGATGCCGTGCGCCGCCATGGTCTCCATGGTCTCGTCGGAGGGGCGCATGGAGAAGTGGTTCAGGTAGTGACGGTGGTCCTCGCGCGGCGTCGCGTCGAGCGCGTCGGCCAGGGCCCGCGCGGTGATCTCGATGGCCGCGTCACCGATGGCGTGGATGCCGAGCTGCCAGCCGGCGCGATGGACCTTGTCGATGAGTGCACGCAGCGCCACCTCCGGCATGTTCAGATAACCGCGGTAGTCCCCCTGGCCGACATAGGGCGCCTTCGTGAAGGCCGCGGGCCCCGTGAAGCCGCCGTCGGCGAAGATCTTGATCGGTCCGAGCTCGAGGCGCGTGGTGTCGATCCCTTCGTGGGCCGTTTCCCGGAAGGCGGCCATGGCCTCGGTCCCCTCCCAGTGCATCTGCACGTGCGCGCGCGGCAGTCCGGGGCCCGACGCCGTGTACACCTGCCGCCAGACCGGCCAGCGCTCGACGCGCTCGGACGCGTGGGTCACGGAGGTGATGCCGAAGGGCAGCAGCGCCCGCAGGTTCGCCTCGAGGCTCTCCGCGAGTTCCTCGAAGCTCGCCTCGGGCGCGAAGCGCGCGACGATGTCCTGCCGCTCGCGGATGACGCCGTTCAGACGGCCGTCGTCACCGCGCTCGATGACGCCACCCTCAGGCTGCGGCGTGCTCTCGTTCACCTCCGCGACGTCGAGCGCCATGCTGTTCGCGACGGCGCTGTGACCACCGGCACGAGTCAGGATCACGGGATTGTCCGGCGCCGCAGCGTCGAGATCGTCGCGCAGCGGCCGGCGCCCTTCCGCGAGCTCGTCCTCGGACCAGCCGTAGCCCGTGATCCAGGCGCCGGGGCCCAGGGCCTCGGCCTTGGCGCGGACGGCGTCCTGGATCGCGGCGATGGATTCGATGCCGGCCATCGGAATGTGGTGCCGCGCATAGCTCTGCACGTGGCTGTGCGAGTCGTCGAAGCCCGGCATGACCGTTGCGCCGCCGAGGGCGAGGGTCCGTTCCGGGGCGTAGCGCTCGGCGAGCGCCGCGTCGCCGACCGCGACGACGCGCCCATCGTCCACGGCCATGACCGACGCGGTGGAGAAGGCATCGTCGACGGTGAGGATGTGCGCGTCGGTGACGAGCAGATCGACCGGTTCGGGTGCCGGCGTCTCCGCCACCGGCTCACAGGCAGCGAGCAGTACGCAGGCCGTCAGGCACGGCAGGCCGCGCGCGAACGCGCGCGATTCCAATCGATACACGGTGTGTCTCCCCCAGCAGACCCCGGACGAGCATAGCAGCGCACACGCCGGCGGCACCGGAGCACGGATGGCCGACTGCAGTGTCGGATCCCTTTACGGTCGCGGACGCCGGACACATTGCGTTTACAGACAATCGCATGTTCGTCAATGGCTTGAGGACCCTGGCGCGCTTTCTGCTTCACCTCCGGCCCGGGGCGCCCCCGTCCCCGGCCGACTGGAGATCCGTCCATGAACATCAGACGCGTGCAGTCCCAGTTCGAAGACCGCTGCATGCCGGTGACGGAAGCCGGCTGCTGGATCTGGACGGATGAGAGCCGTCCCGCCTGTCGTACCTCCTGGCTCCTGAGCCGTGGCGCCAAGCCTGCCCGCGGCGCGGTGCGCCAGACCTGCGGCAACGAGCACTGCGTGAATCCCGACCATCTCCACTGCGAGCCGTCTGCGCAGATGCGTTGATCCCGGGGCAAGCACCCTTCGCGCGGGAGCTCCCCAGCTCGCCACCCCACCGCCCCGCGCCCTGACGAACCCGCGTGCGGTGCGCCGAGCATCGCCATCGTCCCAGGCGTGACCGGAGCGGACAGGCTCGGCAGCGACGTCTGGATCGCCATCCGCACGCTCGAATCCGGATCCGCCAGGCGATCGACGTCGACCTCGATCGCACCTAGCCCCGCAAGCCGTGCCCGCAGCGCAGCTCAACCGGCGGCCACGGGCGCCGTGCGCCCGCCGGCGGCGAGCTTCATCAGCTCGAAACACGTGAGGAAGGCGAGCGCGGCGACGACGGGCCAGAGCCAGTCCTGCAGGCGCAGCGCCTCGAAGCCGAACCACGATCCGATCGCGGGCACGCTGGTGATCAGCGCGACGATCGCGAAGGACAACAGGAGCGAGGCGAGCAAGGGCCCGTTGGACAGCAGATGACGCCCGAACACCGATCCGCCGGTGCGGCGCGAGAGGATGTTCATGAACTGGATCAGCACGATGCCGAGAAAGGCCGCGGCCTGCGCGGACGGTGTGGAACCTCCTGTCTGCAGGACCATGAAGAAGGCGAAGTAGCCGCCGAGGCCCATGAGCATCCCGAGGCAGACGAGCTCGACGAGGCGCCGCCGATCGACGATGCGGCTGCCGAGCCTGCGCGGCGGCCGCTTCATGAGCTCCGCCTCCGGCGGATCGAAGGTGAGCGCCATCAGCGGCAGCATTTCGCCGATGAGGTCGATGGAGAGGATCTGCACGGCGGTGATCGGGATGGGCAGACCCAGCGCCGCACCGACGAAGCCGGCGCAGACGCAGGTCAGCTCGCCGACGTTCGAGGTGATGGAGGAGAGGATCACGCTGCTGAGGTTCTGATAGATCGTCCGGCCCTCGCGCACCGCGATCACCAGCGTGCCGAAGTCGTCGTCCGTGAGGACGATCTCGGCCGCCTCCTTGGCGACGTCCGAGCCCTGCATGCCCATCGCCACGCCGATGTCCGCGCGCTTCAGCGACAGCGTGTCGTTGACGCCGTCACCGGTGACCGCGACCACCTCGCCACGGGACTTGAGCCGTTCGACGATCCGGAACTTCTCCTGGGGCGAGACGCGTGACAGCACCAGCGACTCCGCCGCCAGCAGCTCGTCGAGCTCCGCTTCGGACGTGCCGCGCAGATCCTCGCCGGTCATCACGTGGCCGTCCGGCATGCCGATCTGCTCGGCGATGGCCTGGGCGGTGATCGGCCCGTCGCCGGTCAGCATGAGCACGCGCACGTGCGCATCGCGCACCTCGGCGATCGCCTCCCGCACGCCCTCGCGCGGCGGATCGAGCATGGCGACGAGCCCCGCGAACACGAAATCGCGTTCGGTCTCGCGCAGGGGGAACTCCCTGGCCCTCGCCGGGAACTCGCGGTAGGCGAGCGCGATCACCCGGAGCGACTCGGCGCTGTAGGCCTCCATGAGGCGAAGGATCCGGGCGCGTGCGGCGTCGTCGAGGGGCGCCACCGCGCCGTCCTCACGGATCGAGGCACAGGAGTCCAGGACCGTCGACGTCGCACCCTTCATGTAGCCGACGATGCCGCCGTCCTGCTCGCGCAGGATGGTCATGCGCTTGCGGCGGCTGTCGAAGGGCAGTTCCGCCACCATCGGGAAACGCGCCAGGCGCTCGTCGGGGTCGAGGCCCGCTTTCCGGGCGAGGGGCATGAACGCCGCCTCGGTGGGATCGCCGAGGGCGTACCAGCCCGCGTGATCGGCGTCAGGCTCGTGCGTGCGGCCGTTGCTGGCCAGCAGCCCGTGCTGGAAGAACGCTGCCAGGCCTTCCAGCTCCGCGGCCGCCACGGGGTGGCCGTCCTCGAGGATCTCTCCCGCCGGGTCGTAGCCCTGACCGGTGATCTCGTAGTCGTGGCCGTCTGCCCAGGCACGGACGATGGTCATCTGGTTGGCCGTGATCGTGCCGGTCTTGTCGGAGCAGATCACCGTCGTGCAGCCGAGCGTCTCCACGGCCGAGAGGCGCTTCACGACCGCATGCTCCCGCGCCAGCCGCCCGACGCCGAGTGACAGCGCCACGGTGATCTGCGCCGGCAGGCCCTGGGGCACGCAGGCCGCCGCCACGCCGATCGCGAACAGGACGCTGGCGTTGATCAGCGCCTGGAGATCGGCGAAATCGTCGCCGCGCACGAGGATGTTGATGACGAACAGGGCGAGCGCGATGCCGCCCGCCATGCGCGTCAGCAGTGCCGCGAGCGCGCCGATCTCGAGCTGCAGCGGCGACTGATCGCGCTCGATACCCTGCCCGATCTCGGCGATGCGGCCGATGGCGCTCGCCATTCCCGTCGCCACGACCACGCCCGTCGCGCTCCCTCGCGCGACCGTCGTGCCCATGAAGGCGAGGTTGTCCTGATCGGAGAGCCCGAGCTCCGCGTCCGGGAGCATCGTCGCGTCCTTGTCCTGCGGGACGGATTCGCCCGTGAGCGCGGTGTCGTTCGTGGCCAGTTCCCGCGACTCGACGAGACGCAGGTCCGCAGGTACCGCTCCCCCCTCCTCGAGCAGCACGATGTCGCCAGGCACCAGGGCTTCGGCATCCAGCTCCGTCACTTCGCCGTCGCGGAGCACACGCGCCTGGCTACGGACCATGGACCGGAGACGCTCCAGCAGCTGCTCGGCGTGGAACTCCTGATAGAGACCGATGAAGCCGTTGATCAGGATGATGGCGAGCAGGATGGCCGCACCGCGCAGGTCACCCAGATACCACGCGAGCCCCGCGGCGACGAAGAGAACGGCGACCAGCGGGTCCGTGAACTGCCGTAGCAGGAGCCGATACCAGGGCGAGCGGCCGGTCTCGCGGAGCGCATTGGCGCCGTGCCGCTCGCGGCGGCGCTCGGCCTCGATCCGCGTCAGGCCCCGCTCGGCATCGACGCCGAGCTCCGCCAGCACCGCCTCGACCGGCAGGCGATAGGCCGGTGCGCTGAGCAGGTCGGGCGGCCCGGACGTCTCGTCCGTGCCGGACCGGCGCGATAGCGGGTCCCCTGCTGCTGCCGGCTTCGTCGACATCCCGCCTGCTCCCGTCAGACGTAGCCGGGGGCGCCGATGCCCGTGAGCAGTCGCCCGAGGATGTCGGCGCCGGTGATGATGCGCGGCGCATCGGACCAGACCAGCACGACGTCCTCGTCGATGACCTCGCCGTCCCGCGGGGCGCGACGCTTGAGGCGACGGATGACGTCACCGAGCGTGACCTCCGGGTCGCGCACCACGATCGGGCGATGGCAGTGGTCGTAGGGCCGGAACGGCTGCGCACCGAAGAGCGCTGCACGGGTGAAGTCGCTGACGTCGAGCACGAGCCTCGGCTCCCGGGCCTCGTCCACGAGCACGACCCAGCTCGTCCCCGGTGCGTTGATGCGCACCAGGAACGGATCGTCCGCCGAGCGCGCCAACTCGGGAATGCGCGGTAGGTCGAGGTCGCAGGGCAGTTCGATGCGACTCTCCGGAACGAGCATCTCGCCCTCCTCCGACGTCGCGAGATCGTCCATGGCGAGGAAGTTGAGCGCGCCGATCCCCTCGACGTCGCTCACCTCCGTCTCCGGCGAGCGGACGTGCGCCTTGAGCATGTCGCGCAGCAGCGGTTCGTGGAAGTACTCGATGGCCTCCCTGCCGAGCCAGAGATCGAGGAACCGGGCCGTCGGCTTCGCGACCGGGTAGAGCAGGCACTGATAGCCGCGGATCACCGGTGCCAGCCGGGACGCCATGCGCAGGGGATGCCGGGAGAAGTAGGCCTGGGGCAGGATCTCGCCGAACCAGGTGATCGCGACCGTCGAGAACAGGAAGGCGGCGACGCCGAACAGCACCGAGTCGGCCAGCAGCGCTAGGAGCACGTTGATCGCGACGTTGCCCCAGAGGATCGTCGCGAGCAGGAAGTTGGAGTCACGACGCAGGTCGAGCACGCGCTCGGCGGCTGCGTTGCTGCGCGCCTCGACTTCCAGACGGAGCCGGCTGAGACGGTAGAAGGCGAGGTTGCAGCCGGAGAAGAGCGCGCTCTGCGAGAGGCACAGCACCACGCCGACCCAGGTCATCACCTGCTGGTACTCGCCCATGTGCCCTTCCCCAACGCCTCGTTCCCGAGAGACTACAGCCTGCGCCTCCACCGGAGTGCGGCCGAGCCCGCGCGCCGTGAGCGCGCACGGGCGACCGCTCGCTCAGGCCTCGACCTCGGCGACCGACGCGTCAGCGCCCGCGATCGGCCGCTCCATGGAGAACTGCTGCACCCGCCGGGCCGCCTTCAAGAGCTGCTCGACGACGCGCATGAGCGCCCGCAGCACGTCGAGGGCGCGGCTCACCTGCTCCACGCTCACTCGCCCCTCTGCGGCCGCCTGCAGCAGCAGGTCCTTGAGGCGATGCCAGTCCTCCTTGAGAACCTCCCTGCGCGCGCGCAGCGCCGCCGCGTCGAACTCGGGTGCAGCGGGGTCGCAGGCTGCGAGGATCGCCACCGCCTCGGCCCGGAAGCGCTCGACATCCGCGCCCAGCGGACTCCTGACGAGGGCATCCACTGCCACGAGCTGCTGCAGATCGTCCGTCGCGTCGGTCACTTCCTCCACGAAGCTCACGACGCGGAGCACCTCCGGAAGATCGCGCGCGACTTCGGCCGTGAGGCGCGAGCGTTCGAGTCGACCGAGGAAGGCGACGATGGCGGCGGAGAGCGCATGGACCGCTTCCAGCCGCGCCGGGTCCGGCAGCGTCTGCGCGCGCGCCGTCGCCGCCATGACGTACCAGTCGCGGATCAGACCGAGCAGACGCTGGAGTTCGAGCGCGAGCGCATCCATGGCCAGCTCCGGCGTCTCCATAACGTTCGCGTCCAGATGCACGGGGCGGCCGAGGCGCTCGGCCTCGGTCACGAAGCGACCGGCGAGGAAGCTCGCCAGCCATCCAGTGACGGGCAGCATGAGTCCCACGCCGAGCACGTTGAACACGGTGTGAAACAGCGCGAGGGTCAGTGCAGGGGCCGCCTCGAACCCGGCCGCACGCCCGAGCTGATCGACGATCCAGAGCAGCAGCGGGAGCAGCAGGATCGCCACGATCGCGGTGGCGACGTTGAAGACGACGTGCGCTGCCGCCACGCGGCGGGCGCTGGCCGTCGCACCGAGGGCGGCCAGGACGGCCGTGGACGTGGTGCCGACGTTCGCGCCGATGACCGCCGCGGCGGCGGCGTCGATGGCGATCAGCCCGCCGGTGGCCGCCGTCAGCGTGATCGCGATGGCCGCGCTCGACGACTGCGTCAGCACGGTCATGAGCACGCCGACGCCGATGAAGGCCGCGAGGCCGAGCCAGCCTTCCGGCCGGAGGACAGCCGGGTCGACCAGCGCCGCCATGCCCTCGAAACTCGTCTTGAGCACGTCCACGCCGACGAAGAAGAGACCGAAGCCGGCCAGCGCCTCACCGAGTGCGCCGAGGCGCGAGGCACTGCGCCCGAGGCGCAGCAGCATGCCGAAGCCGATCAGCGGCAAGGCGAAGACGTCGATCTTCCACTCGAAGCCCACCGCCGCGACCAGCCAGCCCGTCACGGTCGTGCCGATGTTGGCGCCGTAGACGACGCCGAGCGCCCCCGCGAGGGTGAGCAGGCCGGCATTGACGAAGCCGATGGTCGCGACCGTGACCGCGCTCGAGGACTGGACGATCGCCGTCACCAGCACGCCCGAGGCGACGCCGCGCAGCGCATCCCCCGCAGCGAAACGCAGGCCGTCCGTGAGCATGCGCACGGCGAGGAGGAAGAGGCCGAGACCGCCGAGGAACGATCCGGCTGCCAGCAGGATCTCTGCTGTAGTCATGGGTGCGTGTTTACGCCGAGCATTGATGCAGCGAGTCTGCAGGGCGCGGCGCTACCGGTATTGAGGCAGGTCAAGGGAGGTCCGGTGGCCCGCCGGGCATTCACCTGCGGCGACGTGGACTGACGGCGCCGGACGTCGCGATGCCGTCGTTCCCCCTGCGAGCGCGGCCTGCATGCACCCGCCGCAGAAACGACACGCCCCGGGGGGCCGACTCGATACGAGCAACCATCCGGGGCGCGGATTCAGGACGATGGCCTGAGCTGTCTGGAGCGGGAAACGAGACTCGAACTCGCGACCCCAACCTTGGCAAGGTTGTGCTCTACCAACTGAGCTATTCCCGCATGACTTGCGAATCTACACCGGCCTGCGGAGCCGGGGAAGATGGCGTCCCCTAGGGGATTCGAACCCCTGTTGCCGCCGTGAAAGGGCGGAGTCCTAGGCCTCTAGACGAAGGGGACGGCGCGTCTGTCGTGGCTTCGTCATGACGGCCTGACCACGACAGGCCGCGCATTCTAGCGCGGCGCGCGCGGCAGTCAAGGACGACTCACAGGCTGTAGCCCACGCCGAGGATGTAGGTCACGTCCGCCTTCTCGTTGCCCGGGGCAGGTTCCGTCTCGTAGATCAGATCGACGCGCGCATCGGCCTTCCAGCGTCCGTTGATCTTGAAGCGCACGCCGGTCGACGTGTTGAGGATCTGGCCGCGGTCGAAGTCCGTGAGCACGAGCGCCTCGTCGCTGTGGAACAGTTCCAGCGTCTTGCCGAGGAAGAAGCGGTTGTAGGTGAGCGCCAGGCGCAGCGCCGGGTTCTCCACCTGATCACCGCCGATCTCCTCGACCACCAGCGAGGCGCCGGTCTCCGCGGACAACGCGCCGAGGCTGTCATCCCAGAACTGGTGGCCGACGCCCGCACCGGCCGTGAAGCGATAGTCGACTTCCTTGATCGCGTCCGAGAAGTACTCGGCCGAACCGTAGCCGTACCAGTCCGCCTGGAAGAACAGGTCCAGCTGATGGCCGAGCCGGTACTGGTCCTTGGTGACGTCGCCCTCGTCGATCTTGCGGTCGAGTTCCGCCCGGGTCCGATGACGCTGCTTGCCACGACGGAAGCCCATGTCGGCGCGCACGGAATGCGTCTGCGTGTCCGCATTGCCCGTGGTGACGTTGAGTCCGTAGGTCGCGTCGAGGCGGAAGCCGTCGACGATCCGGATGCGCGGCGTCTCGCGATAGACGAGGCCCAGGGCGCCGAGGCCGATCTCCTCGACCTCGCCCGCCGCATCGACGATGGCCTGCTCGCCGCTCTCCGCCTCGACGAGCATCGCCTCGGTGTTCACACCGCCCTCGAGCTCGATCCCGAGCGCCTCTTCCGTATCGATGCTGCGCACCGCCTCGCGCGTCACGCGCAGCGTGCCACCCCACTCCGTGTCGATGACCGCGGCGCTGCCGTCCAGGGACACGAGCGCGCCACTGACGCGATCGCCGTTGGCGAGATGCACGACGTCCGCGCACGCGGTGATGGGTGCAGAGGCGAAAAGACAGAGGAAGGCGAGGATTCTCATGGAGACTCCTGTTGCAGTGCGGGTGCTTCGGGGGGAACTCGCGGGGGTCAGCGCCGATCCTGAAGAGCGAGCGCCTGCTGGCCGACCCAGTGCCGGGCGAAGTGGTTGGCCGTGCGGCCGCTGCGGCTGCCCCGGCCGAGGGCCCAGCGCAGGGCCTCGGCGCGGGCCTCGTCGTCGAAGGGCACCGCGACACCGGCCGTCGCGGCGAGCGTCGCCACCCAGTGCGCCGCGACGTCGAGGTAGCGCGCCTGCGGAAAGGGCTGGAAGGACACCCAGAGGCCGAAGCGATCCGACAGGGAGACCTTCTCCTCCGTGGTCTCGCCCGGGTGCACCTCGCCGTCGGCCGTGTGCCGCGCCTCGAGGTTCTCGTGCTGGAACTCGGGCATGAGGTGGCGGCGGTTCGAGGTCGCGTAGATCAGCACGTTGGCGGCCGTCTCGAAGACCGAGCCGTCGAGAACGCTCTTCAGCACCTTGTAGCTCGGATCATCCGCCTCGAAGGAGAGATCGTCGCAGAACACGATGAAGCGGAACGGTTCGCCCGCGAGCCGGTCGACGACGTCGGGCAGACCCTGCAGCGCCGTGCGCTCGACCTCCACCAGGCGCAGGCCGGCGTCGGCGTGCTCGTTCAGCAGCGCGTGCACGAGGGAGGACTTGCCCGTGCCCCGTGCGCCCCAGAGCAGGACGTTGTTCGCGGGCAGCCCGGCCACGAACTGGCGCGTGTTCGCCGCGACGCGCGCCTTCTGCCGGTCGATGCCGATGAGATCGTCGAGCGCCATGGCGTCGAGATGGCCGCGGGCCGCGAGATGCCCGCCGAGGGGCCCCTCGCGCCAGCTCGCGGCGCGCACGGCGGCGAAGTCGACGCCGTCGCCGCTCCGGCCGCCCTCGCCGCGCAGGCGCGCGGCGAGGTCGACGAAGTCACGGGCGGCGCGCGCCAGCGCGTCGTCGTCAGCCATGGGCGGGTTCCGTGGGGGCGGCTTCCGCGAGAGCAGCCCGCACGGCGCGCTCCATGGAGGCCGGCGTGTCCTTCGGTGCGAAGCGCGCGCGCACGGCGCCGTCGCGGCCGATGAGGAACTTGGTGAAGTTCCACTTCACGGCTTCCGTGCCCAGCAGCCCGGGCTTCGCCTTCTTCAGGGCCTGGAACAGCGGATGGGCGGCCGGGCCGTTGACGTCGACCTTCTCGAACATCGGAAAGCTGACGTCGTAGGTGAGGCTGCAGAACTTCGCGATCTCCTCCGCGTCCCCCGGCTCCTGGGAGGCGAACTGGTTGCAGGGGAAGCCGAGGATCTCGAGGCCTTCGTCGTGGTACTTGCGGTAGAGCTGCTCGAGCCCCTCGTACTGGGGGGTGAAGCCGCACTTGCTCGCCGTATTGACGACCAGCAGCACCTTGCCGCGGTAGTCCTCGAGCGCCCGACGGCCGCCGTCGAGCGTGCCGACCTCGAGCTCGTAGGGGAAGGTTCCGGCCATGTCCGGCCTCCTGGAGTCGCGTGAAAGGGCGCGATTCTAGCGGCCGTGGGGCGGCGCTGCTCGCGATCGCGTCCCCGGCCTGTTGAAATGCCGCGTCCCTCCGCCCCGGAAGCCCGCCTTGGACAACGCCACCCTCGTCGCCTTCGCGCTCTACCTCTTCGGCCTCTTCGCCATCGCCGTGCAGGCCTGGCGCCGCACGCACGACGTGTCCGACTACGCCCTCGGCGGCCGCGGCCTCGGCCCCGCCGTGGCGGCGCTGTCGGCCGGCGCCTCGGACATGAGCGGCTGGCTGCTGCTCGGGCTGCCGGGCGCGATCTACGCGTCGGGCCTGGTCGAGGGCTGGATCGTGGTCGGCCTCGTCCTCGGCGCCTTCGCGAACTGGCGCCTGGTGGCCGCGCCGCTGCGCCGGGCGAGCGCCGCCGATGCCTCCGGCGGCGACGCGCCGGAGGACTCGCTGACGCTGCCGAGCTGGTTCGCCGCCCATCTGCGCCATACGGCACCGGAGACGGACGCGCGCCTGCTGCTGGCGGTCCGCGCCGTGGCGACGACGCTGATCCTGTTCTTCTTCACCTTCTATGTCGCCTCGGGCCTCGTGGCCGGTGCGCGCCTCTTCGAGGCGACGCTCGACCTCGACTACCACCTGGCCCTCGGCATCGGCGCGCTGGTGATCGTCGCCTACACGGTCGCCGGCGGCTTCCTCGCCGTCGCCTGGACCGACTTCTTCCAGGGTCTGCTCATGCTCGCGGCGCTCGTGGCCGTACCGGTGATGCTGTTCGGCTGGGGCGAGGGCCTCGGCGGTAGCCTCGACGGCGTACCGATGCGCGGTGAGGTCGGACTCGATGCCTTCGAGGGCCTCACGGTCATGGGCTGGGTCTCGCTCGTGGCCTGGGGTCTCGGCTACTTCGGCCAGCCCCACGTGCTGGCGCGCTTCATGGCCATCGAGTCCGCCGACGCCGTGCCCCGGGCCACGGCCATCGGCATGGGCTGGATGCTGATCGTGAGCGCGGCGGCGGTCGGCGTCGGCCTCGGGGGGCAGCTCGTGTTCCCGGTCCCCCTCGACAACGCCGAGTCCGTGTTCATCGAACTCACCGCTGCGCTGTTCCATCCCCTCGTCGCCGGCACCGTGCTCGCCGCGATCCTCGCCGCGGTCATGAGCACCATCGACTCGCAGCTGCTCGTGGCGTCAACGTCGCTCGCGGAGGACCTCTACCGGCCCCTGCGCGGCCGCGAGGCGTCGCCACGGGAACTGGTGAACGTCGGCCGGGCGGCCGTGCTCGCCGTGGCGCTGCTGGCGATCGCCCTCGCGCTCGATCCGGACAGTCTGGTGCTCTCGCTCGTCAGCTACGCCTGGGCGGGCCTCGGCGCCAGCTTCGGCCCGCTGGTGCTCGCAGCGCTCTACTGGCCGCGCCTGACCGCGCACGGTGCGCTCGCCGGCATGCTCGTCGGGGGGATCACGGTCGTGGTGTGGGGCGAGCTGTCGGGTGGCCTGTTCGATCTCTACGAGATCGTTCCGGGCTTCCTGTTCGCCTGCATCGCCATCGCGCTCTGCGGCCGCCGACGCTGAGCCTCCGGGCCTCAGCGCCGCTCGTAGATCCGCTGCGCGCGACCGGCGCCGTGCAGACCCATGCGGCCCGGCGCGAAGGCGCGCAGTTCGCAGCGGCTGACCTCGCCCGCGTCGGTGGTGAACTCCAGCGCATCGCCGTCGACGCGCCAGCGACCCCGCTCGCGCGAGACGCCGGCCGCCCCGCGAACCCGTTCCTCGTAGGTCCCGCCGGAGGCCGAGCCCTCGAGCAGCAGCTCGACGCCCGCCTCCTCGCAGGCCCAGCGGCCGACGAGCTCCAGCCGCGCGAGACGCTCCTCGCGCAGGCTGCGCCGAAGGGCCCAGACGACGGCGCCGACGAGGGCGAGAAGGACTAGAAGACGCATCAACTGCTCCCGGGTCCGAGTCCGCAGGCCGAGAGCGTGTCCTGCCAGGCCCGGGTGTGTCGATCGCGCGCCGCGCGCATGCGCGCGAGCGAGCGCCGCGCAGGATCCGGCGCGAGCGTCTCCGGGACGATGACACGCTGGACTTCGGCGAGGCGCGCGAGGGCGCCGGCCCAGTCCGCCGCCGCGCCGTCCACCTCCGCCAGATAGGGCTGCACGCCGACGACGTAGTAGCGACGGAAGACGTTCTCGAGAATGCGCGCGCGCTCGGACGCCCGGCCCGCCGGACACAGCAGGCCGCGCGCCTCGAGGGCCTCCGCGACGGCCTCCAGTTCCACCGCCAGCACCTCGAGGCTGCGCCGCAGACGGCCGCCGAAGCGGGACGCGGCCAGCGCCTCCCAGGGCGCATGCCAGTCCTCGACACGGTGATCGACGCTGCCGGCGGCGCGATCGGCGAGCCCGTGCAGGGCACCCGTGGCCGCCGCACCGGCGCCCCGCGTCGCCGCTGGTTCGAGGCTGTCGGCACCGAGCGCGTGCTGCCTGGCGAGCGCGTCGGAGCCGAGCGTGGCGTTCCAGATCACGGCGCCGAGGGCATCGCGTTTCGCGCCGAGCACCTCTTCGAGAAAGGCGCGCATCTCCGACTCCTCCTCGGCGTCGAGTTCCGCGAGGCAGCGCGCGCCCTCCTCCAGGAACGCGAGTTCGTAGCGCAGCCGCTCCGGCGGTCGCATGACCCGGCCGAGCGAGGAGGCCCTGTTGCCGACGAGCGCGCCGAGGCCGCAGTTCTGCAGACGCAGGAATTCGATGAGGTCGGCGCGCTGCGCCGGCACCTCGAGGCGCCGGTCCCGGGTCCTCGGCCACGGTGCGAGGCTGAACTCCGGCGTTGCCCCGGGATCACCCGCGAGCGTACGCAGCACGCGCGCACGATAGTCCCCGAGCAGGGCTGCACCCGGATCGGCGGGCGCACAGCCCGCGACGAGCAGCAGAACGCAGACACAGTGAAGCAGGCGGCGGCCGTGCACGTGCTCAGAGATGCTCCCGAACGAGGTCGACGACCACCGCGTCGACGCGGCTCTCGAGATCGCGCTCCACGTCGCCGAGCAGGCCGTCGAGACTCCGTCGATCGCCCGCGACGGCGACGAAGATCCAGCAGGCGTGCGTCGGATCGTCGCCCGGGCTCTCGCACAGCGCGAGGCGCGGGTTGCGCCCGAAACGATCACGCAGGCCACCGAGGCGGCTGCGCCGCTCCTTCAGGGAGCGGCAGCCGTCGAGGTGGAAGACGACGGTGAGCACGCCGATCGCGGCCGGCGCGCTCATGCGTCCTCGATCACCCGGAAGGGCGCGCTCAGCGTCCCGTCATCGTCGAAGGCCTGTGCCTCGAGCGCGTCCACGCGCGCGGCCGGCGGCCCCCGTCGCGCCCAGACCAGTAGCGCCTCGACGGCCTCGTCCGAGGCGGCGGCGGCGAACTCGACGCCACCGTCACGCAGATTGCGCACCCACCCCGCGACGCCGAGGCGGCGCGCTTCCGCCGCCATGGAGGCACGGAAGGCGACGCCCTGTACGCGGCCGGTGACCACGCCCCGCAACCTGCGAGCGGATGCGGTCACCGTGCGGAGACGGCCAGCGCGAGGTGGTCCGCGTAGTCCTGCGGCGTGAGCGAATAGAACACCGTGTCGAGACCGTGGAACTCGCGCCGGGCGTCGAACACCATGCCGAGGCGCTGCATGACCCTGACGGAGGACTGGTTCGGCGTGTCCGTGGCGCCGACGATGCGCTCGAAGCCGCAGCTCTCGAAACCGTGCCGGATCACCGCGTGCCCTGCCTCCGTGACGAAGCCCCGGCCCCAGAAGCGCGGCAGGATGCCGTAGAGCAGCTCCGGCGTGTCCGTGCCCTCGAAGGTGCGGAAGCCGCAGAAGCCCATGAGGTCGTCGCCGTCGTCGCGCAGGTAGAGCGCCCAGAAACCGTAGCCGCGCTCTTCGAAGTCGCGGGCGCTGCCGGCGACGATCTCCTCTGCCGTCGAGCGCGGGATCACGACGTCGTCCCAGAGATAGCGGCGCACGGCCGGATCGGTCCAGAGCTCGTGCAGCGCGTCCACGTCGCCTGCGGCGAAGGGCACGAGCAGCAGCCGCTCCGTCTCGATGACGCGCTCGTCGGGACGTTCGTCCATCGGCTGAGTCTCCTCCACGAGGGCCCGAGTCTAGGGAGCAGGGCGCACCCCAACAAGCGCGGCACCGGAAGGTAGACTCGGGCCGTCAGCGGAGGGGGACCGATCATGTACTTCAGCTTCTGGCCGAATCCGGCCCAGGACTTCGAGACCGTCGCAGGGCTCTGCAGCCACGCGGAGTCGACCGGCTGGGACGGCATCTGGTATGCGGATCACTTCATGCCCAACGCCGAGGACACGTCCGCGGACTGGCCCGAGTGCTGGACCACGCTCACGGCCCTCGCCTGCCGCGTCCCGCGCCTGCGCATCGGCACGCTCGTCATCGGCAACACCTACCGGCACCCGGCGGTGCTGGCGAAGATGGCCGCGACCCTCGATCACATCTGCGGCGGCCGCCTGGTCCTCGGCCTCGGGGCGGGCTGGCAGGAGAACGAGCACCGCCAGTACGGCATCCCCTTCCACGATGTACCGGGGCGCCTCGAACGCCTCGGCGAGGCCTGTGAGCTGATCACGCGCCTGTTCCGGGAAGAGAAGACGAACTTCGCCGGGCGCCACTACACGCTCGAGGACGCGTCCTTCGAACCCAAGCCCGTACAGGATCCGCTGCCGCTGCTCGTCGGCGGCGGCGGCGAGAAGGTGACGCTGCGCATCGCGGCGCAGTGGGCGCAGGAATGGAATGTCTGGGGCACGCCCGAGACCCTCGCCCACAAGATCTCCGTGCTCGAGGGCCACTGCCGCGATCTCGGTCGCGATCCGACCACGATCCGGAAATCGGCGCAGGCGCTGCTCTTCATGAGTGACGATGCAGCCTGGCTCGAGGCCATGCGCAACCGGCCCATGCAGATGGCCACCATGATCGGTACGCCCGCGGAACTGCGCGACGTGGTGGCGGCCTACGCGGACGCCGGCGTCGACGAGCTCATCATCCCGGACTTCACGCTCGGCGAGGGTGAGGCGAAGCGCGCGGCCATGGATCGCTTCCTGCTGGAAGTGGCCGGTCGCTGAGCCCGGCGCTCCTGCAACACGTACAATCACGGCTGACCGGCCGCAGAGCCGGCGCCGGGATCCGGGCGGCCCCGCACCGCCGACCGAGGGGAGACGACGATTGACCACTAGTCCCGCACCGGCTGTGCCGTCCGGCACCATCGTGCTGCTCCGCGACGGAGCCGCCGGCCTCGAGATGTTCATGGTCGTGCGCCATCACCAGATCGACTTCGCCTCCGGCGCCCTGGTGTTCCCGGGCGGCAAGGTGGCCGCCATGGACGAGGATCCGGCGCTGGTCGAACGCTGCGACGGCGCCGATCAGGACCCCGTGAAGCGCGCCGTGCAGATCGGCGCGATCCGCGAGGCCTTCGAGGAAGCAGGCGTGCTGCTCGCGCGCCCCGCCGGCTCCGACGCGCTGGTCGACGGCGACCGCGTGCTCGCCCTCGACGGTGACCGCGCGCGCCTGAACGCAGGCGAGCTGACGATTCTCGAGTTCCTCGAGCGCGAGGACCTGCGCCTCGCCTGCGACGCCCTCACGCGCTTCGCGCACTGGGTGACGCCGGAGATGATGCCGAAGCGCTTCGACACACACTTCTTCATCGCCGCGGCGCCGCCGGATCAGGTGCTCGTGCACGACGGTCACGAGTCCGTGGACTCGATCTGGATCACGCCCGACCAGGCGATAGCCGATGCCGGGGCGGGCACGCGTACGGTCATCTTTCCGACGCTCCGCAACATAGAGATGCTGGGCGAGGCCGACAGCGTCGGCGAGGCCGTGGCGCAGGCGACGGCGCGGGAGATCGTCACGGTGCTGCCGTGGACCGAGAAGCGCGAGGACGGCGTCTGGCTGCGGATTCCGGAGGCGGCCGGCTATCGCATCAGTGAAGAGAAGATGCCCGCGCCGCCGGGCCGATGAACGCAGGCGGCGCCAGGGCGCCGAGGGAGCAGAGACAGATGGCCGAAACGGCACCGCAGGTCCAGGACGAGGTCCTCTACGAGGTCGCAGAGCACGTCGCGACGATCACCATCAACCGCGAGCAGTACCAGAACACCATCTCCGGGCCCATGCTCGATGCGGTCACGGAGCTCATGCTGAAGGCCGACCGTGATCCGGACGTCCGCTGCATCATCCTCACGGGTACGGGCCGCTTCTTCTGCGCCGGCCTCGACCTGCGCAGCGGCCAGGTCGGCAGCTCGAGCGCCGGCGGCTTCTCGAATCTGGACCTGCGCTCGACACCGCCGACGGTCATGCACAACCTCGACACGCCGACCATCTGCGCCCTGAACGGCTCGGCCGCCGGCTACGGCATGGACATGGCCCTCGGCTGCGACATCCGCGTGATGAGCGAGGACGCCAAGCTCGCCGCCGCCTTCACCGCCCGAGGCATCGTCCCCGAGTCCGGCGGCACCTGGATCCTGCCGCGCCTGCTCGGCTGGTCGAAGGCCGCCGAGCTGATCTTCACGGGCCGCACGCTGAAGGCCGACGAGTGCCTCGAGATGGGCCTCGTCTCCCACGTCGTGCCCGCCGAGGAGGTGGGTCCTCGCACGCGCGAACTCGCCCAGGAGATCTGCGCCAATGCCCCGCTCGCCGTGCAGGCCTCCAAGCGCATGATGCGCATGGGCATGAACGAGACCTTCGACGACCACGTGCACCACGTCTTCCTGCAGCTCCTGCCGCTGTTCAGGACGGAGGACTTCAAGGAAGGCATGGCGAGCTTCATGGAAAAGCGCAAGGCCGACTTCAAGGGCCGCTGACCATGCACAGGGGTCGGAGTGGTTTTTTCCTGACCACTCCGGCACCTCTTCCCGTCGTAAGCCCTTGATGCGTATGAGGGCGCAGAGCGCCATGGCTCGCCGCGAGCACTTCGCATGTGCGAGATCGCCCTACTCTGCCGGCCCGCGCGCGCCGTAGATCATTGATTCGATTGCGACCGCGCCGAACGGCGAGCCGGAGTGGTCAGGAAAAAACCACTCCGACCCCGTCGTTTCAGACTACGCGGGAGGCGTGGCCGGCCCAGTAGGGTTTGCGCAGTTCGCGCTTGAGGATCTTGCCGGTGCCGGTGCGGGGGATCTCGGCCACGAACTCGATGGAACGCGGGACCTTGTAGCCGGCGAGGTGCTCGCGGCCGTAGGCGATGACGTCGTCCTTGGACAGCGCCGCGCCCTCGCGCAGGACCACGTGCGCATGCACCGCCTCGCCCCACTCCTCGTTCGGGATGCCGAAGACGGCGACGTCGACGATGTCGTCGTGGTGCTCGAGGGCCGCCTCGATCTCGGCCGGATAGATGTTCACCCCGCCGGAGATGATCATGTCCTTCTTGCGGTCGCAGATGTAGAAGAAGCCCTCGTCGTCGAAGTAGGCGATGTCGCCGACCGTCTGCCAGCCGCCCTCGCGCCGGTCCTCCTCGAACTTCTCCTGCGCCTTGTGATAGGTCGAGAAGACGCTCGCGCTGCGCACGTAGAGTTCGCCCTCGACGCCCGGTTCCGTCACTCGCTCCCCCTCCTCGCCGAACAGCGCGATCTCGACGCCGGGCGCCGCCTGACCGCAGGAGCCCTTCTTCGAACGCTGGTACTCCGGGCGCAGGATCGTGTTCACGCCGAGTTCCGTGGAGCCGTAGACCTCGAACAGGGATTCCTCCGGGAAGTGCTCCAGATAGAGCATCTTCAGCGCGTAGGACCAGGGTGCCGCATTGGCGATGAGCACCCGCATGGAACTGCGATCGTACTGCGCGAGGGTCCCGGCGGGCAGATTGCAGACCATGCGCATGGGCGCGGGCGCGGAGAAGGTGAAGCTGACGCGATGCGTCTGGACGAGGCGCAGATAGTCCTCGGGGTCGAACTTCTTCTGCAGCACGACGCTCATGCCGAGGAGCTGGGCGACGCCCATGAAGCCCGAGGGGCCGGAATGATAGAGCGGCCCCGTGGTCATGTAGACGTCGTCCGGACGCAGGCCGTAGACCTCGATCATGCGCGCCGTCTGCTCGGGATCGCCGACGGAATCGCGCACCGCGCCCTTGGGCTTTCCTGTGGTCCCGGACGTGTAGATCATGGTGCCGGCCGCGCCGGGCGCCACGCCCGTGACGAGTTCCGAGGCATCCGCGGCCTGCAGCAGGGGCGCGGCCTCGATCTGCCCGGCGCCGGCGTCGCCATCGTAGACGAGTACGCAGCGCACCTTCGGTGTCTCCGGCGCGATCTCCGCGAGCAGCGGCGCGAACTCCGCATCCACGAAGGCGAGCACCGCATCGGAGTTGTCCACCACGTAGGCGGCCTCCTCCGGCGTCAGACGGTAGTTGAGGGGTACGGCGACGGCGCCGATCTTCCGCGATGCATGGATCGCCGCGACGTTCCAGGGCGAGTTCTGCCCACACCAGATGAACTTTTCGCGCGGCTTCACGCCGTGCTCGATCAGCACGCGGCCGAGGCGGTTCGCGTTCGCCTCGAGGTCGGCGTAGCTCCAGCGTCTGACGTCGCCGCCCGGCAGATCCTCCACGACGGCGAGCTTGTCGCCCTGCGCCTCCGCGTGTGCGGTGAGCAGGTCCTTGGCGGGTGCGTCGGCAGTCCCGGTCATGCGTTGCCCTCCCCAGGGTCGAGGGACCGAGCATAGACGGAACCGGAGCCCGGAACGAAGAAGGCCGCGCAGTGCGCGGCCTTCTTCGGCGGATCATCAAGCACCGGCACTAGCCGCCGAAATCATCCAGCAGGATGTTCTCCGGCTCGACACCCAGGTCATCGAGCATCTTGAGCACGGCCGCGACCATCGGGGGCGGACCGCAGAGGTAGTACTCGCAGTCCTCCGGCGCAGGATGGTCCTTCAGGTACTGCTCGAAGACGACCTGGTGGATGAAGCCCGTCAGGCCCTCCCAGTTGTCCTCGGGCAGCGGATCGGACAGCGCCACGTGCCAGTCGAAGTTGTCGAACTGGCCTGCGAGCTCGTCGAAGTCCTCGGTGTAGAACATCTCCTTGAGCGAACGGGCGCCGTACCAGAAGGACATCTTCACGTCGTCCTTCTTCAGGCGCTTGAGCTCGTCGAAGATCTGCGAGCGCAGCGGCGCCATGCCCGCACCGCCGCCGATCCAGATCTTCTCCGCCTTCGTCGGCTTCACGAAGAAGTCGCCGTAGGGGCCGAACACCGTCACCTTGTCGCCGGGCTTCAGGCTGAAGACGTAGGACGACATCTTGCCCGCCGGGAAGTCGGAACCGGGCGGCGGCGAGGCGATGCGGATGTTGAACTTGAGGACGCCCTTCTCTTCCGGGTAGTTCGCCATGGAGTAGGCGCGCACCGTCGGCTCGTTCACCTTCGAGCCGTGCTGCCAGACGTCGAAGCGGTCCCAGTCCTCGCGGAATTCCTCCTCCACGTCGATGTCGTCCCGGTAGGACATCTCGTAGGGCGGGATCTCGAGCTGCACGAAGCCGCCGGCGCGGAAGTCGACCTCGGCCCCCTCGGGCAGCTTCAGGACGAGCTCCTTGATGAAGGTCGCCACGTTGTGGTTCGAGACCACCTCGCATTCCCAGCGCTGAACGCCGAAGGCGTCCTCGGGAATGCGGATCTTCATGTCCTGCTTCACCGGCACCTGGCAGGACAGGCGCCAGTCCTCGCGGGCCTCGGCGCGGTTGAAGTGGCCTTCCTCCGTGGACAGCATGGAACCGCCGCCCTCCGTGACCTGGCAGCGGCACTGTCCACAGGACCCGCCCCCACCGCAGGCGGAAGACAGGAAGATGCCCTGTTCGGCGAGCGCGTTCAGCAGCTTGCCACCGGCTGGCACGTGCACGGCCTTCTCCGGGTCACCGTTGATCTCGATGGTGACGTCGCCCGTGGCCACGAGCTTCGACCGCGCCGCGAGGATCACGGCCACGAGCGCGAGGACCGTGCCGGTGAACATGACCACGCCGAGAATGATCTGCGTATCCATCTCTGCTCCGTCGAGGACGCATCCGAGGCGTCCCGCAATTGCCCGCTGTATTCGCCCGTCAGACCGCTGCCCTGCCTCGCCTCAGAGGTCGATGCCTCCGAAGGACATGAAGCACAGCGAGATGAGTCCGATGCTGATGAAGGTGATACCGAGGCCACGCAGGCCTTCGGGCACGTCCGAGTACTTGAGCTTCTCGCGCACGCCGGCGAGCGCGACGATCGCCAGCGCCCAGCCGACGCCGGCGCCGAGGCCGAAGACGACCGACTCGCCGAAGGTGTAGTCCCGCTCGACCATGAACAGCGACGCCGCGAGGATCGCGCAGTTCACCGTGATGAGCGGCAGGAACACGCCGAGCGCGGCGTAGAGCGCCGGCACGAACTTGTCGAGGAACATCTCGAGGATCTGTACCAGGGCGGCGATGACGCCGATGTAGGACAGATAGCCGAGGAAGGACAGGTCCACGTCCGGGAAGCCCGCCCAGGCGAGGGCGCCCTCGCGCAGCAGATGCTGGTAGATGAGGTTGTTCACCGGCACCGTGATCGCGAGCACCACGACCACCGCGACGCCGAGACCGAAGGCCGTCGCCACCTTCTTCGAGATGGCGATGAAGGTGCACATGCCGAGGAAGAAGGTCAGGGCCATGTTGTCGATGAACACGGCCCGCAGGAACAGCGATAGATAAGCCTCCATCAGATCGCCTCCTTGTACTGCACGTTGTCGGCGATCTCGTACTCCACTTCCTCCACCTGCTCCGTCTTCCAGGCGCGCAGGGCCCAGATGAGCAGACCGATGATCACGAAGGCGGAGGGCGAGAGCAGCATCAGGCCGTTCGGTACGAACCAGCCGCCGTTCGCGACGGTCGGCAGCAGTTCGAAGCCGGCGAGGTTCCCGGAACCGAGCGGTTCACGGATCAGGGCCACGATGATGAGCAGCGCGGAGTAGCCGAGGCCGTTCCCGATGCCGTCGAGGAACGACAGCATGGGCGGGTTCTGCATGGCGAAGCCTTCGGCGCGGCCGAGGACGATGCAGTTGGTGATGATGAGCCCCACGAACACCGACAGCCGCTGCGCCACCTCGTAGGCGTAGGCCTTCAGCACCTGATCCACCACGATCACCAGCGACGCGATGATGGTCATCTGCACGATGATGCGGATGCTCGACGGGATGCGCTTGCGCAGCGCCGAGACGAACAGGCTCGAGAAGCCGGTCACGAACACCACCGCGGCGCAGATCACGAGCGTGTTGGTCCTGCTCACCGTGACGGCGAGGGCGGAGCAGATGCCGAGCACCTGCAGCGCGATCGGGTTGTTGTCGAAGATCGGGTTGAACAGGACTTCCCTGGCGCTGGCCATCTCAGACATTCCCCCCGCGCATGGCTTTCAGATACTGACCGTAACCGAGGTCGCCGACCCAGAAATTGACGAGATTCTCGACGCCGCGGCTCGTCATGGTGGCGCCGGAGAGCATGTCGATCTGGTGTTCCCGGGCCGGATCACCCGCCGGCGCCAGGGCCTTCGTCAGCTCGATGGCCGGCTCACCGTCCTCGTAGAGCGCCTTGCCCTGCCAGGTCGCCTTCCAGCGCGGGTTCTCCACCTCGCCGCCGAGTCCGGGCGTCTCCTGGTGCTGATAGAAGCCGATGCCGGACACCGTCTCGAAGTCGCCGTCGAGGGCGAGGAAGCCGTAGAGCGTGCCCCAGAGGCCGTAGCCCCGGATCGGGATCACGGCCGTCTCGACGTCACCGTCCACGCCGCGCTTGAGGTAGACGACACCGTATTCCTCGAGGCGCTTGAGTGTCGCGATGTCCTCTTCGGCCGTGAGCGCGCGCGAGATCGCGGGATCGCGGGCCGAACGCAGCTGGTCAAAGGACGCGGGGTCGATGTCGTCCACGTATTCGCCAGTACGCAGGTTCACGACGCGCTGCTCGAAGTCCGCGAAGATCGTCTCGATGTCGCGCCCCTCCGCATCCTCCGTGCGCCCCTCCTCGAGGAGGCCTGCCGCAACGAGGACGTTCTGCTTCCGGTTCAGCTCCTCGTTCGCCTGCTGCGCGGGCCGGAGCGCCACCGCCGCGCCGGAGACGAGGATCGAGCAGACCAGGCAGACCGAGACGGCGATGATCAGGACGTTCGAGATCGAGTCCCTAGACTGCGACATTGCGCGCCATCCTCCGCTTGATGTTCGCCTGCACCACCGCGTTGTCGATGAGCGGCGCGAACAGGTTGCCGAACAGGATCGCCAGCATCATCCCCTCCGGGAAGGCCGGATTCACGACCCGGATCAGCATGCACATGAAGCCGATCAGCACCCCGTACCAGAAGCGGCCGGTGTTCGTGTGCGCAGCCGAGACCGGGTCCGTGGCCATGAACACCATGCCGAAGGCGAAGCCGCCGATCACGAAATGCCAGTGGAAGGGCATGGCGAACATGGGATTGGAGTCGGAGCCGATGGCATTGAAGAGCGTCGCCGTGGCGAAGCCGCCGACGAGCACGCCGAGCATGATCCGCCAGCTCGCGATGCGCGTCGCCACGAGCAGCGCGCCGCCGACCAGGATGGCGAGCGTGGAGACCTCGCCCATGGACCCCTGCATGTTGCCGAGGAAGGCGTCCATCCAGCTCACGCCGTAGTCCTCGCCGAGGGCCGCGCGGCCGAGGGGCGTGGCACCGGTCACACCGTCGAGATCGACACCGGCCGCGCGCATGGCGCCCGCGCCCGCCATGGACGGATCGAAGGCGTTCCACACGGCGTCGCCGGAAAGCTGCGCCGGGTAGGCGAAATAGAGGAAGGCGCGGCCCGTGAGCGCCGGGTTGAGGAAGTTCTTCCCGGTGCCGCCGAACACCTCCTTGGCGATGACCACGCCGAAGGTGATGCCGAGCGCCGCCTGCCAGAGCGGGATCGTCGGTGGCAGCGTGAGCGCGAACAGGACCGAGGTGACGAAGAAGCCCTCGTTCACCTCGTGGCCGCGCTTCTGCGCGAACAGCACCTCCCAGAACCCACCGACCAGGAACACCGTGAGATAGACCGGCAGGAAGTGGGCGGCGCCGTAGACCAGGTTGTCCCAGATGCTCGTCGCGTCATGGCCGGCGACCAGCGACGCGAGCGCGCCGCGCCAGCCAGGCGCCTCGGTGACGCCCCAGGCCGCCATGGCCTCGTGAGCGTTCTTCCCGATCATGTACATGCCGACGACCATGGCCGGGAAGGTGCACGCCCAGACGATGATCATGATGCGCTTGAGATCGAGCGAGTCACGGACGTGCGAGGAGCCGCCGGTGACGCGCGCGGGCTTGTAGAGGAAGGTGTCGACGGCCTCGTAGACCGCCGCCATGTTCTCGTACTTGCCGCCCTTCTCGAACTCCGGCGCGAGCCGGTCGAGCGTGGCTCGAAGACCCATGCGTCAGCCCTCCTTCCAGATGCGGTCGAGCGTCGACCGCAGAACGGGCCCGTATTCGTACTTGCCCGGACACGCGAAGGTGCACAGGGCGACGTCTTCCTCGTCGAGCTCGAGCGCCCCGAGGGCGATCGCCGTGTCGAGGTCGCCCACCAGCAGCGCGCGCAGCAGCTGCGTCGGCAGCACGTCCATGGGCACCACGGCCTCGAAGGTCCCCACCGGGACCATCGCGCGCGCGGAACCGTTCGCAGAGGTTCCCATGGCGTAGGTCTTGGGGCCGAACAGGCGCGAGAGGTAGGCCGGGAACACGGAGAACTTGTCGGCGCCGGGCCGGAGGAAGTGGAACATCTCGCGCTCGCGGTCCTCCGCGAGCACCGTCACCTGCTGGTGGAAGCGCCCGAGATAGGCGAGCGCGCCCCGCGCGATGCTGCCCGCGAGGGCGCAGCCGGAGATGGTGCGGAGTTCGCTGCCTTCGGTCTCACCGGCCACGAGCTCGTCGATGGAGGCACCGAGGCGCGTGCGCAGCAGCCGCGGGCGGCCCACCGGGGGCCCGCCGAGGGCGACCACGCGCTCGACGTGGAGCCGCCCGCTCCGCGCCGTCTCGCCGATGGCGATCACGTCCTGATAGTTGATGGTCCAGACCGTGCGGTTCGGGCCCACGGGATCGAGGAAGTGGATGTGCGTGCCCGGCAGACCCGCGGGATGGGGTCCGTCGAAGATCGCGCGCTTGATGCGCGCATCGCTGCCCACGGGAATCTCGCCGCCGCCGGTACCGACGCATAGATGCACCGCGCCGTCGGTCAGCTTGGCGAGCAGGTCCAGCCCGTGCGCGAAGGCCTCCGGGCGTTCGGCGATGACGACCGCCGGATCCGCCGCGAGCGGCGCCGTGTCGATGGCCTGGACGAAGATGCTGGTCGGGCGCGTGCCGACCTCCGGCGTGCGCGAGAAGGGACGCGTGCGCAGCGCCGTCCAGAGGCCCGAGGCGACGAGCATCCGCTCGACGGCTTCCGGATCGACGCCGGCGACGGACTCGGGACGGATGATCTCGATCGTCTCGGCGGACTCGTCCGCGGCGTCGACGTCGATGACGACCGACTGCAGCGCCCGCTTGGCGCCACGATGAATGTGGGCGACGGTGCCGCTCGCGGGGGCCGTGAAGCGGACCCCTTCGTTCTTCTTGTCGTCGAAGAGGAGCTGTCCGAGGCGGACGCGATCACCCTCCGCGACGTGCATGGTCGGCTTCATGCCGACGTAGTCCGGACCGAGCAGTGCGACCTGACGCACGGGCCGGGCGTCCTCGATGACCTGCTCCGGTGCACCCGCGAGCGGAAGGTCGAGACCGCGCTTGATTCTGATCATCGTGCTGCGCTTGCACCCTCGTGGAAGCATGATCGGCCCGGCCGGACCACGGTGCCTTCGCCGGGGCCGTCGATGGCCACCCGCCCCCGATCACGTGATCGGTGCGCGGGCGCCGCGTGCGCGCACAGGACGGCGACGCACGCCTGCTGGCATGTGTCGACCGAACCTCGCGCAGTGGCATTGTCGGGGATCGGATCGCTACGCAGAACCGCCTCCGTCGCCGGATCGCCCGCGTCTCGTCGTGTGACCGCAGTGGCCGGCCACGACCCGGAGAGTGCCCTCAGCGACCTCCGGGACCGGCCTGCAAGCCCCCCTCTGGAAGCCGCGGGAAGTATACGTGAGAGGCGATCGCATTTGCCACCGCCCACGCCCTCCGCGGCGCCGTCGAAGTGCTCAGCCGAAGCCCGTGGCGGCGACGTCCTCGGGGATCAGCGGATAGCGGATGCCGGCCAGCTTCTGGACGATGCGCACGACCTGGCAGCTGTAGCCGAACTCGTTGTCGTACCAGCAGTAGAGCACCACGCGATTGGCATCGACGATGGTCGCGACGCCGTCGACGATGAGCGCGTGCCGGTTGCCCACGAAGTCCGAACTGACGACCTCCGGAGAGTTCGTGTAGTCGATCTGGCGCTGCAGGGCGGAATGGAGCGCCATGTAGCGCAGATAGTCGTTGACCTCCTCGACGGTCGTCGCGCGGTCGAGGGTCAGGTTGCAGATCGCCAGCGAGACGTTGGGCGTCGGGACGCGGATGGCGTTGCCCGTGAGCTTGCCGTCGAGTTCCGGCATGAGCTTCACGACCGCCGACGAGGCGCCGGTCTCGGTGATCACCATGTTCAGCGGAGCCGCCCGCCCGCGCCGGTTCTTGCTGTGGAAGTTGTCGATCAGGTTCTGATCGTTCGTGTAGGCGTGCACGGTCTCGAGGTGGCCGTGGGCGATGCCGAACTGGTCCTGCATGGCGCGCAGCACGGGCACGATGGCGTTCGTGGTGCAGGACGCCGCGGCGATGATGCGGTCGTCGTCGCCGATCTCGTGATGGTTCACGCCCGCGACGATGTTCTTGACGCCACTCTTGCCGGGCGCCGTGAGCACCACGCGGCCGACGCCGCGTGCCTCGAGGTGCCGCGAGAGCCCCTCCTTGTCACGCCAGGCGCCCGTATTGTCGATGACGATGGCGTTCTCGATGCCGTAGGCGGGATAGTCGACGGTGGCCGGATCTCCGGAGTAGATCACCCGGATCACGTTGCCGTTGGCGATGATGCACTGGTTTTCCTCGTCGATCCGGATCGTGCCCTTGAAGGGTCCGTGGACCGAGTCGCGCCGCAGCAGCGATGCGCGCTTCTCGAGGTCGTCCTTCTTGCCGGAGGGCCGCACGACGATCGCGCGCAGGCGCAGCTGCGCGCCACTGCCCGTCTTCTCGATGAGGAGCCGCGCGAGCAGGCGGCCGATGCGACCGAAGCCGTAGAGCACGACGTCCTGGGGACGCTCGATCGGCGGCACGTGCCGGCCGATCACTTCCGCGCACTCCCGCTCGACGAAGGCCCGTGGCGCGATCTCGCTGCCGCCTTCCGTCTCGTCCATGTACTTGGTGGCGAGCTTGCCGACGTCGATGTGCGAGGGTCCGAGATCGAGCTCGGACATCGCGTGCAGGATCGGGTAGGCCTCGAACTCCGACAACTCGTTGCGTGCCACCTGCCGCACGTAACGGAAGTTCTTCATCAGCTGCGTGACGCTCTGGTTGTAGAGCGCGCGGCCGTAGCAGTAGGTCACGACGTTCTTGCGATAGAGCTCACCGATGATCGGGATCATCCGCTCGGCGAGTTCCTCGCGTTGTTTCCAGTCGGGGAAGTAGTCCTCGAGGCTCGGTAGTGCCACGCTGCGATCCGTCCGTGTGGGTTCTCGTTGTCGGCCTGCCGGCCCAGCTCGGGCGACCGCCGCGCGAGCGACCCGAGGGTCGCCTCGCCGTCTCTTCCGCCAGCCCCCTGCCGACGCGGCGCGCATTATGGGGTGGCGGCCGAGGGCAGGCCAGCGCGCCGGCGGCAGAGCGGATCAGCGGCCCCGAGCAGGTGAACGACCGGTAGCCGTCAGCGTCGATGCGCGAGCTGGAGCCGACCGAGCACCGGATCGATCCGGTAGTCGAAGTGCGCGAGCTGGTCCATGCCGAGCAGCCCGTCCAGGTCCTCGAGTCCGTCGAGGGGCATGACGGCGATGCGCGGATCACCCACGCGCACCGGGCCGAGCCAGAGTGCCTCGAGCTCGTAGAGGGGCGCCGTGACGACGCCGCCGGCCGTGGCGAGCCGGATCGTGCGTCCGGCGGGTCGCGCATCGCTGACGCGGCCGAGGGCCTGCGGTCGCAGCACGGAGACGGTGGCTCCGGTATCGAGCAGCAGGTCGAGCTGCTCGCCGCTCTCCGTGGCGACCGTGACCACGAAGTGATCGCCGTGCGACCGCAGCGGCAGACCCTGCGGGTATTCGGTCTGCAGCCTTACCGCCTCCAGCACCCGCGCGCGCATGCGGTCGACGCGCGCGTCGTCGAGTACCCCGACCGGAATGCCGTCGAGCACGTCGAGGGCCGCGTGCGGATCACCGTCCTCGTCGAGGGAGGCCGCGAGCATCACCCGGACGTGATGCGCGCCGGGGTCGCGCCGGATCGCCTCTCGATAGATCTCCACGAGCGCCGTGCGGTCGCCCCGCGTGCGCGCGCCGTCCGCGAGCGCATCGACGAGCCGTCGGGCGCGCCGCAGTGCGCGATCCCGCGTCTCGCCGCCGCCCGCCGCCTCGGCGAGACGCCACCAGCTGTCGAGCGCCTCGCGCAGCCGGTCGAGGCGCTCCTGGCCCCGGGCCAGCGCCGTCAGTGCCGCTTCGTCCCGCGGGTAGAGCCAGGTGAAGGCTTCCAGGAACGCGACGGCCTCCGTCACGGCCGCGGCGTCCTGACGGGGCGCGCGCAGGGGGTCGAGCACGCGTCCGCGCAGCTGCGCCGTGAGTCGCGGCTCCCGCCCGGAGTCGGCGACGTCCTCGTAGAGCTCGAGCGCACGATCGTGATCGCCGATGGCGAGCGCCGCCTCGAAGGCGACGACGCGAGGGTCCCGCTCCGCGGCGGGGCCGGGATCGGGTTCGAAATCGGAAACGGGCAGCGATGCCTCGCCGGACCCGGCGGGCGCCTGCACGGGCGGCGATCCGCGCAGGAACCAGCCGGCCCCGAACCCGATGGCCAGCGCAGTCGCCACGAGGAGCAGGACGGAAGCGCGGCTCATGGGCCGCGCACCCCGGCGACAGCGCGGGTACAATCCCGCGCTGCGCCGTCCGGTGCACCCGGGCTCCAGCCCGACCCCGTGATCACGTTCGTGCTCACGCTGATCTCCACCACGTCAGACGGTAGCCCATGACCTCGCACGCGACGCCCTTCTCGCCCCCGCTGCCCTACACTGCGGACGACCGTATCGTCTGGACCGGCCTCGGTGCCGGCGCCGATGCCCTGGCCATCGCGAGCGCTGCCCGCAGCCATCCGAGCGTGCTCCTCGTGGTCGCCCGCGACACCTCGGAAGCAGCACGGCTCGAGGGGGAACTCGGCTTCTTCCTGGCCCGGGACGACGATCCGGAGGTGCTGCATTTCCCGGACTGGGAAACGCTCGCCTACGACAGCTTCTCGCCGCATCAGGACATCGTCTCACAGCGCATCGAGACGCTGCAGCGCCTGCCGACGCTGCGGCGGGCCGTGCTCGTGGTGCCGATCACCACCCTCATGCACCGCGTGCCGCCGGCCGACTGGCTCGCCGGTCGATCGCTCGTCCTCGACGTCGGCGCGCGCTTCGACATCGACGCGCGCCGCGGCCAGCTGGAAGCCGCGGGCTATCGCCGTGTCGACACGGTGATGGAGCACGGCGAGTACGCGGTGCGCGGCGCCCTCATGGACATCTTCCCCATGGGTTCCGAGGTGCCTTTCCGGATCGATCTGTTCGACGACGAGATCGAGACCCTGCGCACCTTCGACCCGGAGACCCAGCGCACCGTGGACGCGGTCGAGTCCGTGCGGCTGCTGCCGGCGAAGGAGTTCCCCCTCGACCGCGGCGCGATCAGCGACTTCAAGGATCGCTGGCACACGCGCTTCGACGTCGACGCGCGCCGTTGCCCCGTCTATCAGGACGTCAGCTCCGGCAGCGTGCCCCCCGGCATCGAGTACTACCTGCCGCTGTTCTTCGAGCAGCTCTCGGCACTCACGGACTACCTGCCCGCCGAGACCTGCGCCGTGCTCTGCGGCGACGCCGGCGCCGATGCGCGCCTGTTCCGCGAGGAGGTCGCCGAGCGCCACGAGAATCTGCGCTGGGATGCGGAGCGGCCGATCCTGCCGCCCGATGATCTCTTCCTCTCCGTGGACGAACTCTTCACCGGCATCGGTCGCTTCGCCCAGGTACGCCTGCGCGATGCGGTGGCGGGTCATCGCGGCTCGGCCTTCGCCTTCGAGGTGAGCGCCCTGCCCGCCGTGCAGTTCGACGTCCGCTCGGACGAACCCGCCAGCCGCGTCGTGCGCTGGCTCGCGGGCGACGAGCCGACGGCGCCGCCGCCGGCGCGCGCCCTGTTCCTCGCCGAGTCGCCGGGGCGCCGCGAGGTGCTGCTCGAGACGCTGCAGCATGCCGGGCTGCAGCCCGACGTCTTCGACGATCTCGACGCCTTCCTCGCCTCCGACGTCCGCCACGGCCTCGCCGTGGGCCCTGTCGAAGCGGGCTTCCGCTGCGCGGGTGCCCCGGAGGATGCCGGCACGAGCCCGACCGCCGGGGACCTCGCGCTGATTCCCGAGGCGGCGCTCATCGGCGAACGCGTGCGCCAGACCCGGCGCCGCGCCCGCGCTGCGGAATCGGCCGACGCCGTCGTCCGCAGTCTCTCGGAGCTGCGCGACGGTGCTCCGGTGGTACACGTCGACCACGGCGTCGGCCGCTATCTGGGCCTCGAGACGATGGACCTCGGCGGCATGACGAACGAGTTCCTGACGCTCGAGTACGCCGACGGCGCCAAGCTCTACGTCCCGGTCGCGAACCTGCACCTCATCTCACGCTACACCGGCGCCGACGAGGACGTGGCGCCGCTGCACCGGCTCGGGTCGGATCAGTGGGAGAAGGCGAAGCGCAAGGCCGCGGAGAAGGTCCGCGACGTCGCCGCCGAGCTG